>JAGRHI010000277.1:11041-30632 GCA_020445045.1 Candidatus Competibacteraceae bacterium | reverse complement strand
CATCAGGGCAAGGATTCAAACGCGCAAGATGGGCCGGTTCACCAAAAAAACCGCGTCTTAATCCCTTCTTCATCAGGGCAAGGATTCAAACTGTTGTGGGCAGTGACGTGCGGAGCTGGGAAGGGTCTTAATCCCTTCTTCATCAGGGCAAGGATTCAAAGGCTGACTCGACCGGAGATTGGCCGGACATAATATGGTCTTAATCCCTTCTTCATCAGGGCAAGGATTCAAAGATACGATAGATGTAGTATAGGAACCATGAAGAGCGTCTTAATCCCTTCTTCATCAGGGCAAGGATTCAAAGATGGCGGTTTGGGCCTATCTGGTCGTATTCCAGTCTTAATCCCTTCTTCATCAGGGCAAGGATTCAAACGAGATAGAGCTTTAAACATCGGGCTGGTAGCCCCGCGTCTTAATCCCTTCTTCATCAGGGCAAGGATTCAAACAAGGCGAACTCGAATGAATTCTGGCATCGTGTGGTCTTAATCCCTTCTTCATCAGGGCAAGGATTCAAACGAGCCGGCCACGGCGCTTGTCCGACCGGATAGACGTCTTAATCCCTTCTTCATCAGGGCAAGGATTCAAACCGATTCTGCTTGCGACAACGCCGAAGCCACCAAGTCTTAATCCCTTCTTCATCAGGGCAAGGATTCAAACAGATTTGTAGTTGCGCATCGACGTAAATAATTGTGTCTTAATCCCTTCTTCATCAGGGCAAGGATTCAAACGTCGAGATCGACGGCGAACCATGGTTCGTGGCGAAGTCTTAATCCCTTCTTCATCAGGGCAAGGATTCAAACGACCTCTCAATCTGGACCTGGACGGTGGCGGAGTCTTAATCCCTTCTTCATCAGGGCAAGGATTCAAACCGAAGCTCTATATGCCACCCAACGATTCCTCCTCAGTCTTAATCCCTTCTTCATCAGGGCAAGGATTCAAACCAAACAAAGACCTATACGACTGGTGCGAGGTTGGTCTTAATCCCTTCTTCATCAGGGCAAGGATTCAAACGCAATCAGCCAGCAATCCTCAACTTTCGGAGTCTTAATCCCTTCTTCATCAGGGCAAGGATTCAAACGAAAATCACTCATAGAACGCTAGGAGAAAGTCAGTCTTAATCCCTTCTTCATCAGGGCAAGGATTCAAACATAGCGACAACGGGCGATATAACGGGGAGGACGTCTTAATCCCTTCTTCATCAGGGCAAGGATTCAAACTCTCAAAAGTTAGGAGACGCATGGAGCGTGAGTAAGTCTTAATCCCTTCTTCATCAGGGCAAGGATTCAAACCAAGAGCAAAGAAATAAATTAGCAAATGAATTGTCTTAATCCCTTCTTCATCAGGGCAAGGATTCAAACGCAACAGATGACGAGATTGTAGCCATTGCAGGGCGTCTTAATCCCTTCTTCATCAGGGCAAGGATTCAAACGTTCAACTACGCCATGACTCGTGCAACAAAAGAGTCTTAATCCCTTCTTCATCAGGGCAAGGATTCAAACACGAAGAGGAATAAAGTCATGAAACTGACTGCCGTCTTAATCCCTTCTTCATCAGGGCAAGGATTCAAACGGCGATGAGTATCATATGACATCCTTAGAGTCTTAATCCCTTCTTCATCAGGGCAAGGATTCAAACTACCAGCTACGGATCTCTCTTCCAGCGTTTGTGTCTTAATCCCTTCTTCATCAGGGCAAGGATTCAAACGAATGTATCGAGCAAGACTATATCACTTTCCCTCACGTCTTAATCCCTTCTTCATCAGGGCAAGGATTCAAACGATGAACGTCGAGCAATATGTAACAAATAAATTGGGTCTTAATCCCTTCTTCATCAGGGCAAGGATTCAAACTTATCGCCGCTAAAAAATACTTCTAAACAACCAGTTGCAAGGGTGGTTGACAAAAATTTTGTTGTTTTAAAAGTTATCATTTTTGCCATGTCGCAACAAGATTGATTTATGACAAAAGCAGTGGCGAACTCTTGAATGCTTTGAAGTTTAACAGAAAGCTGGAAATCATTATTCAACATGTCACGCCGCTACCTGCCGCTCAGGTAAAAAACAGATCGGTCTGCTCAAGCGGCGCCGGTGTCCCCGCGCCCAACCGCAACACATTTTGCCCGTCGCGGATCAGCAGAATATCGTCGGGAAACAGTTGCGGGCCGAGCAGCACCACCTCCGCCTGTTCCGGTAGCGGATAGCAGCGCACATCGTCTTTGCGCGGATCGATGATCCCCTCCAGACCGCGCAGCACCCCCGCCAGCGAATGCTCGAAAAAGCTGCCGACGAACACCGAATACTGCACCCGGAACGCGAACTTCCCCAGATACCGCGCCACCCGATTCAACCGCTTCGGGTCCTCGGCAATGTCGTAGCAAATCAGATAAAGCCGCCGTTTCCGAGTCATCACACCGTCTCCAACCACTGCCGCAACTGATGCAGCGCGTCCAGCCCCAGCCGTCGCAGGTCCGCCGCGTGGACCTCGAACCAGCCGATCAGTTGCGCCTCGTCCAGCAAATCGGGCGCCGATTCGCCGCGAAACCGCTGCTCCACCGCCGCCAGCAATGGCGCCTCCAGCGCCCAGCCCAGCAGATCGGCCAGATCGCCGGCCAGATCCGGCCCCTCTTCCAGCTTCGCCCATCGAGCCGCGTCCAATCCCGCCTCCGCCAACAACTCGGTGCTCAACCCGGCCCGCAATCCGTGCAGCCGACCATCGATCAAGGCGACGGGACCGGCACCGACATAGCACCGCCGGGTTTCCGCCAGCGCCTGCCGCAACCGTCGCGGATCTTCCCCATCCAACCGCTGGCCCAGTTGTGCCCCTAGCGCCCGCAGCGCCGCGCCGGTCATCGCTCGCCGCCAGTCGCCGTAGCGCCGCATCCCGCCCGGCCGGTTCAACCGCGCCCGCAGCCGGGTATAGAGCAGATCGTGCGGATCGCGCGAGCGGGCGCCACCGCCGGACAAATAGGCCCGCACCGAGCCATCCCGCCGCAGGAACACCACCGGCACTCCGGCCTCGGCGCAGGCCAGCAGCGCCTCGACCTCCCAAGCCACCATCCCGCTGCTCACCACCCGCGCCAGCCGCGCCAGCGGATACCACACCGCCGCCTTGGCTGGCCGCCGCAACCGCAGCGCCGGGCCGTCCGCATCGACCCGCATTCCCGGACCGCCGCGCAGATACAACGGCTTGCGCGGACCCGGCGCGTCCTCGTCCAGCCAGAGCGGTTCAGGCCGCATCGCCGCCTTCCTCCGCCACCCAGCTTGGCGCCCGCCCGTTCAGTTCATTCGCCAGCCGGTAACATTCCCGCCGCAGGTACCGGCGACACGGCGGCGCCCAGATTTCATATCCGGCATAAAAGTGCTGCCGTCCAGCCTTGGCCAGCAGGCAAGCACCCTTGTCCTCGACAAAATCGTGCGCCCGCAACCGCCGTTCGCGGAACAACGTCCACACCCAAGCGTCCAGCCGAGGCCGCAGCGGCTCGATCAGATCGCAGGCCAGCGACTCGCGGCCATAGGCCGGTTCGTGAAAGAAACCGAGCAACGGGTCCAGCCCCGCCCCATGAGCCGCCCGCACCGCCTCGAAATGCAGCAGGGTGTAACCCAGCGATAGGCAGGCGTTGACCGGATCGCGTGGCGGCCGGCGGTTGCGGCCGGTGAAATTCAGCGAGGGCGGAAACAGCGCGGTCAGGGCGGCGTAGTGCGCGGCGGCCCCGGCTCCTTCCAGCCCCAGCACCGTATCCCGATCGGGCGCGGCCGCCAGCGCCGGTAACAACCCGGTCAGCGTGACCAGGGCATCGTGCAATGGCTTGCGCGCGTCCGGCCGCTGGGCCTGGGCGGTTTCCAGCAAGTGGATTTGCGCCCGCAGCTTGGCGGCGATCAGGGACTTGGCCAGTGGCAGCCGCGCGACCGGGTCCAGCGCCAGTTGGTATTGCGCCAGCCGGCGGCGGGCGTCGCCGTGACCGGGACCGAGCAAAATCGCGGTGCGGCGGCTGTGGCGGGCGCTGAGGCAAACCACGGCGGTGCCCTGCTCGGCCAGCGCCGCCAGTACCCCGCTGTCGAAACGCACCCAGCCTTGCAGCACCACCCGCTCCAGCAACGCCAGCGGTATCCCGCGCGGCCGGGCAGCCGGCTCCTCGATCACCAGCCGTTTCCCGTCCAGCCGCACACTCAAATCGCGCCGGTCCAGATACAGCGTGCCCATGTCGTCCCCTCCTCAACCCACGTAATAAAAATCCGGATCGCCCGGCGGCACCGCGATGCCCAACCCGCGAATGCCGTGCTCGTCCGGCAGTGGCAGCAGCAGGAACCGGTCGTGACCGAGATCCAGCACCCCGCGCACCTCCGCCACCAGTTGCCCCCGCTCGCGCTCGGTCAGAAAGCACTCGAACACCGATTTCTGCCCGCCGCAGGCGTAGCCCTTCAACACATGCAGGGCGGCCTGCAAGCGGTCGGGGTCGATCACGTCGTAAGCGGCCAGATAGAGGTTGCGAACGGGCATCGGGGCTTCTCCAAGCGGAGCGATGCGTCCGTTATATCGCGGTGCGGAAAAAAGAGAGGGAACGGCAAGCTTGCCGGCCGATTCTTCACCCGATTGACCATCGGGCCAAGCATTCTCGCCATCTTGACGAATACGGCTTCAATGCATAAATATGCATTATCCACCGCACATGGCCGGGAAAAAATGAGAACCACGCTGAATATCGACGATGCCCTGTTAGCCAAAGCCAAGGCACTGGCGGCACGGGAACATACCAGCCTGACCCGACTGATCGAACAGGGTCTGGCGCTGCGTCTACGCACTCAGCCACCTTGCCCTGAATCGCAACCGCCAGCGCTTCCCATTTATGCGGGCAAGGGGGGATTGCGAACCACGGTGGCCGACGCCGTAAGCCATCGCGCCTTGCTCGATGCGGCGGACGAACCCGAGTGACGCCCGATGTCAACATTCTGGTGGCCGCTTCGCGCCAGGATCATCCGCATCACGCTCCGGCGCTGGCTTGGCTGGAAACCGCGCTGACTGGTCATGACGCGGGGCAACCCCTCGCGATCTTGCCCATGGTGGCATCCGGCTTTCTGCGTCTGGTCACGCATCCAAGGATTTTTGTCGAACCTACCCCGACCGCCGCCGCGCAAGCCTTTCTGGACGCCGTGTTGGATGCGCCCGGCGTAACGTTGCTTCCCCTGGGGGACGAATGGCCATTGTTCAAACGCCTTTGCGCGTTACATGAGCTGAGTGGCAACGCGATACCGGATGCCTGGATTGCCGCCGCCGCCCAAACTCATCGTGTGCGTCTGGTGACGTTCGACAAAGGATTTCGCCGCTTGATGAAGGCCGGTTTCATCACGGTGCTGAAGCCTTGACCGCGTTCCACTCAATACAGGGTATTGCGCGTGCCTGATACCCGGTACCCTTCCAGCCGCGCCCCGCGGCGGCGCAAATCGGCGGCGGACAGTTCCCGCCCGCGCCAGTCCGGCGGGATTTCCAGGCTCAAGCGCGGAGAACGCCCCCCACGCTCGCGGACCCGCGCCGCCAGGTGAATCGGCAAGGGGCCGATGACGACATCGCCGGGCTGAATCGTCTCGGGATCGAGATGAGCGATCATCGCATCCACGGCGATGCCCTCCCCGGCGGCCCAGTCCAGCCAGTCCAGCTTCAGTCGGAACAGACAAGCGCGAGAGAGATTGGGGTTCCAATAATGGGTCCGGCATCCCAGGACATAAGGGCATTCGTCGATCAACCGCTGCATGAAATCCACGATGAGCCCCCGCGCGTTTCCCCAACCGTGGTCGTTGAGTGTGGGTTTGGCCTTTCGGACCGCTGGTATGGCAGGCGGCAGGAACTGGTCGCCAAGGTATTTTTCATCAAGTCATGCTCCCTCATGGGAAAAACCCGATTCGACCAAACGGCTTTCTCAACGAGGACGACCCTATTCGTCGCTTCGCTGCTGGATCTCGCGGGCACGAAGGTGGCGGTCATCCAGCAGCGGGCCGAAAACAAGGATTATCTCGACATCGACGCGCTACTCCAGTACGGCATCACTCTGCCAACCGCGCTCGCCGCCGGTAAGATCGTTTACGGCCACCGGTTCAATCCGATCATCACTCTGAAGGCATTGAGTTATTTCGACGACTTGCCGACGCTGCCGGCCGAGGTAAAAACGCGCTTGAGTGCCGCCGCCGCCGAGGTTGACCTCAATCGATTGCCGGATCTGTCGGCTTACCCGACGCGGCATCCCCATGACGGCCTCCAGCCTTGAACGCCCTACCGATCACTCCACCCTTGCTGGCCGTGGCCCGTCGCGTGGTCTGGTTCAAAAAACCCGAAGAAGCGCTGGCCGACCCCGTTCACTTTCTGGCGCACGTCATGACCTATGGCACCGCCGAGGATTTGCGGGCGCTGGACGGTCGCGTCGGCGCGAACGAGTTGCGCGAGGTCATGCATCGCTCGCCGCCCGGAATTTTCGATGGCCGCTCCTGGGCCTACTGGCATTATCGCCTGGGTCTGACGCCACCCGGTCAGCCCGTCCCTCCCTTGCCCCAGCGGCGCTTCGACTGAGGTGAAAGTTGGCCGACCCGGCCCGGCCCATGTCTCAATAACATAGGTCTTTCAACAAATTGGTGGAGTTACCAAATCCTCAGTCCGCCGGTGGCCGCTCCGGCAATTGGGGCGGTATCTCACGGATTCGCAAACCGGCGGTTTCCCGCAACAACATCGGCAACAAGCGAGTGTTCACCCATTCCATCGTGCCAAGCCAATCGGTTTCCGCTACCGGCCGGAAGCCGTGCGCCAGAATCGATTGATTGCGCATGGACAACCAGTTGAGCAGCACGCCCCGTTCGGCCTGGAAGAATATGCCCGCCGGGCTATCCGGTTGATGGTGGGTGAGCAGTTCCCAGGCCGCCATCAACCCGATCTGAATCCGGCCCTTGGCGTTGGGCGTCAGCGCCATGCCGGGTGGAACCCGCTCCGGCGGCACGTCACCGGTGTCGATGGCGCACCGACTGCGCAGCAGCCATTGCGCCGACCATTCCAGCAGCCGATAGACCCGCGCCACCGCGTCATCGTAGCGGCCTTGCGCCGCCCGGCGCTCGGCGTTGCGCCACAGGTCGAACAGCCGTGCTGGTTCCCAGGCCTCGTCCTCGGTAGTGAGTTGCTTGAGCGCCGCCAGCAGGGACGGCCAACTCGCGCCGATGCGGGGCCGGTACGTGTCCAGCAGATCCCACGCCGCGCCATGCTCGAAGCGGTCCCAAGCATCCAAGCCCCGGCTCAGGTCGCGCAGCAGTGCCAACCGGGCCGCCAACGCCCGGTCGCGCGGTCGAGGCAACGCGGCCAGGCCCTGATGGGCTTCGGCATAGGCGTAACGTCGCCACGCCTCCACGTAGGGTCGCATCGCCCGCTCCAGGCGCACGCGCTCGACGTTGGCCTGGGTGACGGCTTCCATGCCGGAACGGACCTTGATCAAATCGGCGCGCGAGCCGGTGACCAGTTGCAATTCCACGCCGTCGGTTTCCAGCGCGGCGCTGACCAGGCCGGCGGTCATGGTCTTGGTGCCGCCGGTGTAATCGGCCAGCAGCCGCGCGCCGGGAAAGCGCCGGGCGAGATCGTGGATCGCGTCACGCAGAATACAAAACACCTCGTCCAGATCGTCGGCGGGCACCCGCACCACCTCGTATTGCTCCTCCTTGAGCCCAGCTTGCGCGGGAATGTTGGGAAGGCTGGGTTTCTCGTCGCTTGGGCGGGCCTTGATGCACGATCCCTTGCCGAGAATCTGCGCGTCCGAACCGGGTCGATTGGTCGCGGGGTCGCGGTCGGTGCAGATGAAGGAGGTGAAATCGGGCACGGTTTGCCGTAGAGCGGTCAGGATCGGTTCGTGCGAACCGCCGACGGTGCAAAGCAGAATGACGGGGGGCGTGGCAACGGCAACAGCCATGACGATTTCCTCGATTCAACTGAATGACAATTCGACCCGTTCTGGAAAACCCGGCGCTAGTTTGCTGGCCTCAAGCTGGGCGTGGTTGTTATAAAACCGTATTCCACCGTCTTCCTGGCAAATCCAGAACTCCCTTGCCCCACGGGCGAAATAGAGTTCCTTCTTTTCCTCCATTTCCGCCAGCGGATTGGATGGCGAGAGGATTTCGATGACGATCTCCGGCGCGGCAGGATAGGGATTGGCGACACCGTATTGGCGTAAAAAGTCATGACTGGCCCAGGCAATATCCGCGACCTTCACCCCGTTGGCGGTTTGGATGCTGCATTCGGCAATGGGACGCCCGCCAGGCATGAGCTTCAGCAGCCATTCAGCGACGAGAATCTGAAAAAGGCCATGCCTGTTGGATGCCGGACTCATTTCGATCCTCCCCCAGCGGTTGGTTTCAAATTTGAAGGGCATGTCTCGAAACAAGGGGTTGTCGCAAATGGCTTGCCAGTTCATAGGTGTGGTCCTTGGGTTTTCGGGTCGAATGGTGGGCGGGGGTCATGTCAGGGCGCACCCTCTTGGTAAATCGTCAGCGCCTTCTTGGTGGATTTACCCGGAGGCGGCTGGTCCCACCAGCCCTTTTCGCGCCAGCGTGCCTGGATATCGGCTAACGCTGCTGCTTTCAATTCGGGATCACTGAGGGACTGCCAAGCGTTGGCTAATTGTACGCCGCGCAAAGCTTCATCGGGTTGACAACGGTTTTTCTGTTGAATCTCGTCCAACGCCTGTTCAACCCAAGGATGCCGTTGTACGGTAGCGGCTTTTTGACGCCACGGCCCCAACCGTACCCAACCCAATGGCAAGCATGGCGTTCCCTGTACTGCCAATCGGCGGGTTTTGGGAAACGGCATATTCTGCCTTCCTAGCTGGTATAGTTCTCGCATTGTCGAAAGGTTCGGTGCATCTAACCAATCTCCTGTCATGCCTCGCCAACCGCTACCCCAAGCCAATCGCAGATAAGCGCCTTCGCTGTCTTGCTGCATCTGATTGAGCAATTTCTGCAACTGCTGTTTCGGTGGGGCTACCTGATATTGATCAAAGAAAGCAATTTCGTTTTTCAAAATACGATCGGAATGGCTATTCAAAACCTTGCGTAATCCTGAAAAATCTGTGGGCAATAATTCCACTCCATGTGCTGGAGCGCTCCATTTTGTCAAGTCGCTCAACAAAAATCGATCCCAGCCTAAAGTTAACGAGGCTTCGCTATGCGGTGCCAGCGTTTCAGCATGAAGACCTTTAGTTTCACTCCATTTGTCCAGATTTTTCTTGCTAGACATATCACGCCACCAAGCTTTTTCCTTTCCCTTATCTCGGACGATATTAAGCCAACGAATATCAGCCAGTCGCAAGTCAGTAGCTTGAAAATGCACATCGCTTACTTGTAGAGCACGCAGAATGTCGCGATTGGGTGTATTACCAAATAATGACTGTGTTAATCGCGCCGCAGCAAAAGCAGGTCTTTTTTCGGAAGGAACATGTTTCTTTAGGTTCTTACGGTCAGGCACCCAATGCGGTAATAAACTTTGGTGGCTATCCCCAGCAGGTTGTTTTCCAAACCACTCAGCCAGCAACGCTGTACGAATTGCACCTTTGATAGAACTTCCTGGCATATAGGGCCTGAATTCGGCATCCTTAATCTGCTCACGCAGTGCCTCTGGCGTCTCGTTCTTTCCAGCCAATACCGGTAATGGATAGCCAAAATCCTGACAGGCCAGTTTCACCAGTTCGGCTAAGTTCCAATCGCCAGTAATCACTTTGTCTAACGCTTGATCTCCACTCACCAAGACATCCAAGGTACGTTGCCGATCCACGACCAGCGGGATACTACCGCGTTCGATGTAATCCAGGTTCAGTCGCAACTCCTCACCAGAACCAATGTGTAGCGGTGTCAATACCTCCACCGTCAGCTTGAGCGTCTCCGTTTGTCCTTTCATGATCTTCTCCCAACGCCAACAAAAAAACCACGCCCATCGCGGAACACTCGATGCGGTGAGGGGTTATCGGGCAAGTCCGGTGTCACGTCCACCACGCGCCCACGTAAGGGTCGTGCGAATTCGCTACCTTCCGTAAACATTCGCACCCGCTTTCGCCGCAGGCCACTGTAAGCAATCCAGCCACCTCGATTGATCAAGTTGTATTTGGCATCCCGCAACCAATTGTCTTGACAGTCTTCCGGTGCGGGATTGACCAGCGAAAGCGCGATGGCTGGCCCGTCGGCGGATAATGGAGGCAGTTGCGGCGCTTCAACTCGCTTCCAAGTGAAGAATCCGCCACCGCTGGTACGATCCGCCCCCAAGCCTTGATCGCCCAGCAACGACAGCGCCGCCTCGAAGTCGGCCCGATAGGCGGGATCATCAAAATGGGCCAGAAAATAAAGCCCACCTTCCTTTTGAAAGTACACTCGCCCGAAATGAAATAGCGCTCCCTCAACCGGATTATTGCTGATGCGTTCCACCGCTAGACGAGGACGTTCCTCTTCGGCCCACAACCGTTCCGGTAAATTCTTGGCCTGTTCAAACGGCAGCGCCAATACGCCTTGCCGGATAGTTATTTCCTCCGCAGGGCCGCTCGTTACCGGCGGCTGCCAGTGCTCGGCTGCTACCGCCGCCTGTTTCCATAATTCCGGTGTCAGCCACTGGATTTTCTTCAGGGCCTTGTGCTCGTCCAACCGGGCTTCAGACAGGCGCAGCGCGATGCTGGCTACCGGGCGCGGCAGAAAGAACCGATCACGCCAGTAGGGAAAGCAGGAACTCACGCGAAAAGGTGGCAAAGCCGCTCGCAACCCAGCATCGGCAGGATCAAGCAGCGCCCATGTTGATAGCAGCGCCGCGCTCAAGGTGTCCGAGCGGATGAACGGTTCGGATGCCTCGTAAAACCCGACACCGCGCCCGTCCACATGGAACGGTCCTCGAAAACTCAGGCGGTAACAGTCCACTGGTTTACCCCTTCAGGTTAAGGCCAGCTCCAGGCTTGCCGCATCAAACTCGGTCGGGATCGAATAACCCGTGAAGGGCTTTCCATCCTGACCCTTGCGGTAATCCTCGACGGTGCGTTCGGCCAGTTCATCCACCCGGAATTTGACCCGGCCATAGCCGCGTGTGCCCTTTCCACCCAGCGCGTCCGCTTCCACCAAGCGCAGTCCCTCGAATACCAGCTTGAGGAAATGTTCCTTGTCATCGCCTTGCAGTAGAGTCAACACCAACTCGAACCGGAACTCCGCGCCAGCAGGCACCCGCTCGATCTGGCGGGGATTAGCTTGTGATGTGATCCGATCAATCCAGACTTCGGTTTTAACCTCGGTCATCGGCATATCGGTATTGGGAGCTTTTTTCAGCGCTTCGCTGCTGGATCGGGTCAGGGGCGCATCGCGCACGATTAGGCGGGTGGGTTCCTTGGCATTCTCGGCGGCAACACCGAACAGCTTGCCCAGCGATGTTGAAGCATCCTTGCCAGCCAGCGCGCCATTCTTCCCTACCGAAAAGCCACCCTCCAAATTTTGGTTGACTCCTTCCTGGCCGCGTACTCGTTCCAGCAGAGAGCGCATTTTGCCGCGCAACGAAGAACCAGGCACGTAGGGTTCATTCGTTAGCGGATTGCGCACGACTACTGCATCAGCTCCGCCAATAGCCATACCGACCGAGTTGCCGCCAATGTGTAGCCCGGTTAATGCAACCAGTTTGCCGCGAATAAAAATTTTGCTTTGAATCGGCCGGTTGGCACTATTGGTAGTGTCGCCCATGATTACTTTCCTCCCGCTGACTTGTGATAGGCGATGATCGCTTCGAAAAACTGGCAAAAACGTTTGAAACTGTCCTCGTTGTTTACAACATCGATAGCACTGTCCATAGTGTCTTTTAGGCTCTTCAATCCTTCACGGGCGTCGCGATCCTGCTGTCGTCCAGCGGCATAAGCCAATCGCGGTTTGAGCAATAACACTTCACGCTGAGTGCGGTTGCCCTGCCAACCAGCCATTTCCAACTTCTTCATATTCCCGTAGGCATTGCGCATTTGACTGGTCGTTACTTTCTTTTCCTTCAAGTGCTTGCCCAGTTTTTCAGCGAATTCAACCATAGCCTTGGCACTAGCGTCTTGAGTGATAAAGCTTTGAATTTTTTGCGGTTCGATTGGGTTCATTCCTTCGTCCTCCGGGTTAGCAATTCCGCCCATCGCATCGGCAGTTGCAGCCAGTCAAGCACTGGCCGACCCGTTTGGGAGCGGGTTTCAAGAATGGTGTTCGCCAGTTGTTCGAGTTCAGTATTCAGTTCAGGGCCAGTGTCGCGGCGTTTCATACGAGTCAAGTTATAAACCAGTTGCCAACGCCATTTTTGCCAGTGAACCAGATCACGCAGTTCCTCCGGTGAAAAATGGGATTGGCTAAAGCGTCGCTGATATTCTTCCATACTCAATATCACTGCTCGCAATCGACTCAAGATAGCTCGATTACAGGCGTGATCAATAATAGATTCGATGCACTGTCTCAATCCTTCTGCTCTTGAGAATTCCTCCCAGCCCACCACGGTATCCAAGAAATTGAGAGCATCTTTTTTCCGCCCTGTGTTGCGCTTGAGGCTCTTAGCCGCTGCTTCTGCTTCACCGGCTAGTTCCGCCGCCCGAGAAATTGGATATTTGCCACGCACGACGGCAATGCCGCCTGACAGCGTGAAGTGAGGGTTGTCAGCACAATAATCGCGGAAACGTCGGCGGATGGTATCGGCTACTTGGGGCAACTCGTCCCAAGAACCGATCAGGAACAGATCATCGCCACCGGCATAGATGGTCTGTACCCGCTCGAACAACGCGAGCAATTCTCCGAGGTGCCCGGCGAAAAACAGGTTCAACTGCCGTGACAGCGTCGCCACTCGCGACAACGATCCCATTTCTTTCTCTGCGCCGGTAACTCCAGGGAAGCGCAGACCACGAATGAAGATTTCGCCCAAGTTGTCCACATCCATTCGCAACACGCCCAAGCGGTCGATACCGGTGGCATGGTTGGCGAAGTCATCAAATTCCCGACAATCTGACCTTTTCTCTTTATCGCGATCCCACTTACCAACGAAACGAAAGCCACAGGCATAGCCATTGTGGTTGCCATCAGGATCGGGAACCGTGTTCAGTTCTTCCAGCCGGCTATTTTCCAGGCGTCGCAATTCGCCAAAGCTTGGCGCTTTTTCAAGCAGGTAAATCTGGCATGGCAAACCAGGTAAAGAAAAAGGTCGGGATTGCCGTATCAGTTCCTTAGCCGTATGACGGTCTTCGTCCCAAGCCCAAAACAGATAACGCGCATCGCCCAGTGCCTTACCAAGTTCCTGTAATTCCAAACATTGGGAACAAATCGCTCCATCTTCCAACTCTCGGATACCGGCATCGGCGTCATCACGGCCGCAAACACTGCATGGCTTACCAACGTGCAACTCCTGTGCGGCAAAAAAATTAACGTCCTGTTCGGCGAGGGATCGGAAGCGTTGCAGTCGATCACGCATCAGGGCCTCATTGGCTTCCTGCCAGCGCGGCCCCATGTGGTGAATGCGATCCTTGGTATTTCTGACTTTCTCAGTCCACGATTCGCTACCAAAATCTCGGGCGCATACCGGCGCAATTCCCAACCCCAGGAATATCTTGCCTTGAAAAGTAGCTAGCAGCGCCCTATTCACCTCATCAACTTCATCACGCAACCGATTCTCAAGGCAATCTGGCAACAGTAGATAGAACTTACCACCAGAGGAATAAATCCGTGCTGTTGGATACAAGCCGAGCCGGTTCAATAAATACTCTGAAACTCCATCGCACAACAGTTGAATGTAGAACGAACGCCCACGTAAACCGCGCGCTGCGCCAGCACTGACGATGCTGTAGATAAAATCCTGAATACCGGAAAAATCGCCACAAACCAGCCGCCATTTGGCTGCATCCAGATCGGCGAAGGTTTCGGGGCGGTCCAGAGTACCTTCCGCTTCATGATGCAGATACAGACTCTCGGCGATGGCGGTGGTCACTCGTAGATGGTCAAACAGCGAGATGTCGGGATGGACGATGTTGGTTGCCGCTGGCACGCAATGTAGAAATCGCTCCATCTGAGTCAGTAAAGTAGCTACTACTCCACGTTTCGCCGCAAACGTTTTATTGTTATAAATCGGCATCTTAGAAAGCGCAATGAGAAATTTATTAGCTAAAGCGGCATATTCGGCATTCAGCGGTGTAGGACTCAGCCAAATATCGCCATGCTGGGCCTTCTCTTGAACCATAGGCGGTGTGAATTCCGCCACTGATTTGGGGAAAAGCGTTGCAGCGTTAAGACTGAGCGGCACCAGCGGCAGACGATAACGAGTTGGTCGCATTTTGCCGTTTATATCGAGACTAACCCGCTCCAATAAAGCTTCCATCCGGGTCAAGCGATGAATGCCGCGCGTGTAGAAATCGCCTCGCTCCCGCTCGGCGCTGGCGAAATGATCGGCAGCCTCCACCAGTTTTTCCAGTGGCGATGAAGCCACATGATGACGAGCCGCCAGATTGATCCAATTATCTGTTGTACCGCCGGATTCCGGTTTGAGGAATGGGACTTGTTCAGCCAGTCGTTCGCAGAAACGGCGGGTATTGAGAACGTGGAGATGACTCCAGTAGCCGCAGCGATCCCAAGGACAGTCAAATTGCTTTTGAAAGTTGTCTTGGCGGTACTCACCCAAACAGTCGGCTCGTTCCCAGAACTTGCCTATATCGTGAAGCAGTGTACCCAGAACTGCATGATCATGTGGTTTCATTGAAGGTCCCTGTTAATGTTTATCGTGTCATGGTTCACCAAAATCTAGCCTTGTCATAATCGGCAAGCTTGCCGCCTCATTCCTTCTCCAAACCGGCAAGCCGAATCCGCTCCGGCCCCAGGTCCAGCGCGTAGCCGGCCAGTCTTGCGGTTCCCTGGCGCTGCACGGCGTAATTCAGCGCGGACCGATGACCCAACACCCGGCTTAATTCCTTCTTCAACTTACTGTTGCGTTCATCGAAAAAATCCTTGTCGATGCCTTGTTGGCGCCGGGCGGTTATCAAGGGATGCTCCTCGTCGGCCAGCGGATCGTTCAGCGCCGCCCGGTATTCGGCCAAAAACGCTTCCAACTCCACCGGGCCGATCCGCTTCCAGTGCAGCGGCGGCAAGCCTTCCAGCGCCCGCCGGGCAAACCAGGCCAACCAGGCGAAGCTGATCGGGGTCAAGCGCAGCACCGTCTCCCCGCAGCGCACCCGGCAGGTCGCGGCGTCCAGGGTCAGGCTGGGCGCGGCGAGGTTGCGCTGGGCCTGGCGCACCACCTCGCTGAAGCTCGCATCCCCGCGCAGCAGCGTCTCCTGCAAGCCGTCGCGCAGCCGCACGAAGGGAATGTCGGCCAGCATCACGGTGGCATCGCTGGCGTCCAGCGGCCGCTGGTCGGGACCATGGCTGAAAATCACCCGCTCCACCGGTGTCGGATAGAAGAAATTGGGGTTCGACTCGAAGGGGCTGGACACCAGCACATGGGACAAGCGGTCCTGCGGTCGGCCGAACAGCGACAGCGCGTAACCCAGATAAAACCCCATGGTCTTGCGCCCGCCGGCGATGGATGCATGCACCGCGCTTTCGGGATCGGCGGTCAGTTCGCGTACCTTCGCGGTGATGACATCGGCGATGGCCTCGTTGTCGGCCACCTCGCGAATATCATTCAGCAGCCGGCCATCGGCGGCGCGCAGCAGATGAATCGTATCGAGGGTAAAGCGGATGTCCGGCAGACCGTAATCCCGGCGCAGCCGGTGGAACCAGCCCGGCTCGTCGCTGAGCAGAGTCAGCCGCGCCCGCTGGGCACCCTCGGCGGTGGTCAACAGGTGAATCTCGGTGGGGACAAAACGCGGCTCGCCCGTCACGCTCAGGGCGTACAGCGTCTCGGTGACGATCTGCGGTGACAGGCCGGCGACGCAGATCAGGATGCGACGAGAGTACTTTTCCGGGTTCATGGCGAGATGTTCCTTTCAGCATAGTACGATCCTTGAGACAGTAAACCGGAAAAGACGAAAAATCCGAGACGGCAAGCTTGCCGCCGCTGTTGCTTTATCGTTAGGCGTCGATCCGATAGCGCCCCAAACCCATCACCGCGCCCTTGCCGGCATGGGTCCATTGACCGAGCCACAGATACGGCCAGAAGGGTTCCAGGTCGGCGCCCTCCAGCCCGATCTCGCCGATCAGCCCTCCCATTTTCACCAAGGTGTCCTGGCGCGAGGAAAACCGCACCCATTCATGCCAGCGCAGCCGAGCGTGACTCAGCTCGACCGCGTGGGCCGCCCGCGTCAGGCCGGCGAAATCGGTCTCCAACGGATTGTCGGTGTGGAAGGCGGTCAGCAACGAAATCCGCCGCAGCAGACTGGAAAACAGATGGTGAAAGCGAAAACGATCCTGCGAGACCAGCCGGTTCTCGCTGTTCAGGCGGAGCGGCGTGAGCAAGCGCAGCGTCAGCCGTTCGGGGCAGGGCGGCGTGACCGGAACCGTGGGCGGCAACGGGTTCAGATCGCCGCCGGGCGCGTGGATGGGACGCCAGTCCTCGCCGTCGGCCTGAGCGACACCGAGTAGCTCCAACGCGCCGCGATCCCGACCCAAGCCGCGTTGCCCGGCTTGATGCAGCGCGTGAATGACATAAGGCAGATGGCGGTTGCCGTGACCGAACAAATGGACATCCACGGTCAAGGTCCGGCCAGCAACCACCCGGCCGTGGCAATCGTCGGGAATCAGCAGGTAGGGATGCGGCGCGGCGCTGTATTTGCTCAGCTTGCCCACGCTCGGATCGGGGGGCGTCTCGAACAGGTCAGGATAGATACACGAACGGTAAAATGGACAAGATGAGCAGCTTGGTTCGTCCGTGATATAAACCAGGTGCTTCAGAGCGCGGCCGAACGCCCCGCGCCAAGCGGACCCGGTGTAGGCGGGCAACCGTAAATCCACCGCCGCGCGGAAGCTCAGCCGGTAGCGGGCCAACGGCAGGATCGGCGGGATGGTCATGGCTGACCCTCAACCGCCACCTTGCTCCGGCGCAAGCGCCGCCACAACCCCCCGGCACTGAAGCATTGCCAACCCCAACCCAACCATCGGAGCAGGGCGAACGCCAGCCACAGCGCCCAGGCCAGCATCAGGCCGCGATACAGCAGCAGCGGCGCGGTGACCACCGAGGCGGTCGGCAGCGGTCCGGCGATCCGGTCCTGATACCAGTTCAATTGCCAAGCGCTGGAGCTGTTTCCGGCCACCTGCATGGCGGGCGTGCCCAGCAAGCCCTGTTCGATGGCCCCGAGCAACGCCGCCAGCGCCGCCAGCGTCAACCCGACCAGCGCCAGTTGCAGCAGGTCGAAGCGGAAAGCGCCGATCTCCCGGTCGGCCCATGCCTGACGCCGCCCCAGCAGCCACAGCCAACCCGCCACCAGCAGGATTGCCGCGATATGGCTCTGGCTCAGGCCGACGCCAAGCAGAAACCAGTGATGGGCGCGCAACGGCGTGCCGCCCATCCGTCCCAACACGAGGGCGCCGATCAGGATCACCGCCAACACGCCCCAGAACAGCACGGCCGGTCCCATGACCGGCCCGTTGGCCCACAACAACCAGCGATCGCGCGGCAGCCGCAGGCTCAGGCCGCCGTTGACGCTGGGACTGCCCAAATCCACTTCGGGCGTGGTGTAGCGCGTGCCGAAATCCCGTTCCTCGCGCCAGTCCAACACCACCCGCTGCACCCCAGGCACCAACGGCAGCACCACTCGCCGATCCTGCTGTCGCAAGGGCTGGACGACCTCGTCGATGCGGGCCGAGGTCAGCGTCGCGCCCGGCGGCAAGGTCACCGCATGATCGCCGCCGCGGCTGGTCCGAATGGACAAATCCAAGCTCGCTTCGCTCAAGCGCCGGCCGGGATTCAGTCGCAATTGACTGCGATCGATGGTCACGGTGCCGCCGGGCGCCCCTTCCGGTCGATCGACGGTCAGGGTGACCTGTTCGCCCGGCCACGGCCGCCATTCCGGCGCCCATTGCCCAGCGGCATCGATCCGCCGCACCATCGGAATACCGGCGCTTCGCACCTGCCAAAGCGGGTTGGCGTGCAGTTGCCAGACTTCCACCAGATCCTCGCGGTCCGTTGCCTGAAGGATCAGTTCGTCGGCGCGGTTCAGGGTCGCGGTCCAACGGATTTCGGTCTGTTTCGGCGACAGGTTGAGCAATACCTGGCCGTCCTGTACCTGGATGTCGGGCGTGGTGACGTGCTCGCCGGGCAGCAGGGGAATTTCCAGCACCGCCGCTTGGTCGGCCTGACTCAAGCGCCGCACCCGGGTCAACACTTGCCAATCCACATCCAGCACCAGATCGCGCTCGACCTGGACGAACGGCGGCATCACGCCGGCTTGCAGCGGCGCGGCGGCGTCTTGGCGCGGGCGAGTCAGTTGCAACTGGGGATCGACGCGACCCTCGACATGGCCTTCCACTTTCCAGCCGCTGGTGTCGAGTTCCAGCCGCCCCGGCGGCAGCGGTAGCGGCAGTTGCAGGGTAGCGACTTCCGGCAACACGGTGGCGGCCACGGTCGCGGTGTGCAAACCCGGCGGCAGTCGCAGCCACAGCAGTTGCTTCGGACCCCGAAACAAGGTGGCCGGCCGACCGTCCAGATCGATGGCGCGCACGACCAGCCCCTCGCGGGGCAGCGGCAGCGGTACGACGGTATCGGTTTGCGCGTGCAACGACAGGCGCAGTTGCAGCGCGTCGTTTCTGACGGTCAGCGCCAGCGCCGCCAGATCGCCGCAGCGCTGACAGTCCGGTGGCTGGGTCAAGCGTTCGTGCAACTGTTTGAGTATTTCCGGCGGCGGATACGCCTGCGCCTGGACCGGTGGCGCGGTGGCCGTGAGAACCACCGCCAGCAGCACCGATGCCGCCGTGACGGCGCCCGCGCCCGGCGCTGAAGATGCGTGCTTCTCCTCTTCGTCATGGGAAGGCGGCGCGGCTGGAGGGAGGGTCCGTCGGCCCGCGATCCAAACCCGCGCGCCCATGGCCAGCAGCAGGGCCAGACCCAACAGCAGCAGCGCCCGCGTGCCCCAGGGCGGCAGCAGCCACAACCGCAGTGATTCGTCCGTCGCCACCGGCCCGCTCCAGTGCAGAGTGGCTCGCCGCCAACGCCAGTTGGGCACACCGGGACCGGTCTGCACCTTGATATCCGCGGTGTATTGCTGCTGAAGTCGTTGCGACAGCTTGTTCTGGATTGGTCGTTGGGGGCTCTTCGGCAACGACTGGAGTTGGTTATAGGCCGAGGCTGGCGCTTCCTCCAGCGCGGCGGCCGGCGGCGCGCTGGCCGGTGGAATGGACAAGGCCAGGGCCGCGCCGGGCGCGAACGGCTCCAGTTGCGGGTACAAGGCGCCACGGATCTGCTGGACGGCGAACAACGCACCAATCGTCAACAGCGCCAGCAGCGCCAACCCGCGATACACCTTGATCGAGGTCTGCAAGCGTCCCGGCGGCAGCACGCGCAACAAGGCCACCGCCGCCAGCACGTTCAGCCAGACATACAACGGCGCATTGGGCTCGTGATAACTCAAGGTCATGCCGGCCAGCGCCACCACGCCCCATAACCAGCCCCACAGCTTGGCGAAACCG
>JAGRHI010000277.1:5376-11010 GCA_020445045.1 Candidatus Competibacteraceae bacterium | reverse complement strand
GTTCCACGAATACAGCCAGGCATTGCCGGCGCTGTCCGGTCCATCCGCCGCCAGCAGTCGCCAGCCTGGCGGCAGGTTGAGCGTGGCGTCGATCCGTTGTGGGGCGATGCGCCAGCCGACCGCTGGCAGTTTTTCGATGTCGGCCGGTTCCAGCCGGCTATCGGCGACCAGTCGCAGATCGTGCAGTTGCCGTATCTCCACGCCGGCCGCGTCCGAACCCGGCAGTCGGGTAATGAACTGATCGTCGCCGCCGATTGCCACCCGACCGAGTTGCAAGGCGGGCGCGGCGTCCAGGCGCGTGCGGTCGAGGTTGCCGCTCAGCCGGTCCCGCACGGTGTAGCCACCGCCGGCAAAGTCGAGCCAGAGCGTGCGCTCCAGATTCAGCCGCGCCGGAGCCGATTCGGCCGCGCCGCGCTGGCGGAGCTGGAATTGCAGGGCTTCACCGGGTTGCAACAGATAGGCCGGCCATTGCCGCCAGCTTTCGGGCAGATTGGTCTGCGCCGGATCGAGCGCCGCCACGCCTTCCACCTGGACCTGCCGCAGGGCGTTTTGCGCCTGGAAGCTCCAAATCTCCTGTCGCGGCCAGGGCGCCGGGATGGCGGGCAGCGCCAGCGCCTCCAACGGTCCACGATGGCGAGCGTTCAGCGTCAGGGTCCAATGTCCCGGCCGCAGTTGCACCCGCAACCGGCCATCGGCTTCCAGCCGAGCGGGCAGCGGGCTGTCCAGGGCGAGCGGCAGAAAATCCGGTGGCAGCACGGGGCCGAGCAATTCCTCCCGCGTTCGGCCCGAGACCCGCAGATCCAACCGGGTCGTGATGGTGAAGGGAATCCCGTCGGTCAGCAGCCGGAATACTTGCGGATCGAGGGTATCCTGTTGCGCCGGCGCGTCCGGTTGCTGGCGCAGCCGCAGCACGCTCTCGTCCTCCAACCGGAACGCCGTCACCGGCTGGCCGTTGACGCGCAGATCAAGCAGCGCGTTGCCGGGGGGAACGTGGATGGAGTCGGGCAGCGCGCTCCAATGAAACCACCCGGTCAACTCGTGCTCGCCGGGCGATGCCTTCAGTGCCGGGTGACCGTCCCGTTCCAGCACCGGTACCAATGCGCCATCCAGGCGCACGTCCTGCGGCCAGTAGCCCCGGTTGCCGGGCAGGGTCAACCAGCCCTCGGTATCGTTGTACGCCTTTTGGCGGAACTCGCCGCCCCGGCCGTTGAGGTCGAGGCTCAGCGCCGACAGCCAGACACACTGGTAACGATCCGTCTGGTTGTAATACACCGGACAGCGCCGGTTCGGCGACCCCGACAGCACCCAGTCCATCCAGGGCTGCAAGGAGGCCGGAATCTGGGTCAGCACCTCCGGGGGAATGGACGCCGTCCGGGCGGCGGCGGCGTACAACCCGAGCAGGAGAACGAGCAGGGGAAGCCAGATGGGTCGAGCGGGCAACGAGCCGGTGCGCATGGTGGTTTTCCTCGCGAGGCGCCACCGCGTCGGAGGGTCCGGTGGTTGGCGCTTCCATCCAAAAGTATAAAGCCACCGGGACGGGACATCGGAATCGACACAGCGACAGCCATGTTCGACGATGCCCACGCCGTCCGCCGGGATCCGGGTGAGTCAGGCCGTTTCGCTCTCGAACCCCGCGCCCGCGACGAAGGAATCAGAGCAAGGCGGGAATGAAGGTTCTGGGAAATAGGCTGTGCGCCAAATTGACCCCCTCGCCATCGGCGTTACGCAGGGGGTTGATCCGGTTGCGAACCGCGACCGGGATCTTTTCCGCTTCTTTCCTGGGCCTTCTCGACGGCGGGTGCGTCGAGGCTCGCACTCGCAACCGTTTGCCCATGTGGGCGCGGCATCAGCGCACCCTTCCTCGGAATGTTAGCTGGCGGGTCCCGCGCCGCCGCCGCCACTGCCACCTTCACTGCTTCGGCCTCCACCGAACAGGCGGCCGATGAAGGAAAACACCTTGACGATGGCTCGCCACAATTTGGGCAGCAGCCAGATCATCAGCAGAATGAACACCAGCAATGCCGCCAGGAACAACCAGGGATAGTGCAGGGCGGCCCACAGGCCGGCGACCACCGTCACATCCTCGGTGACGGACGCCGCCCAGTTGGTGAAGGGCTCCGGCGAGGCGTTGATCACCACCCGGCTGCCCGCCTTGGCCGCGTGACTGGTGGCGGCCAGGGAGCCACCGACCAGCATGGCCGCGAACTCCGCTGGCGCGCTGACATCGCCGACCGCGCCGGCGGCCAGCAAGGCACCCGCCGGGATCCGCACGAAAGTGTGCAGCGTGTCCCAGCCGGTGTCCACGCCGGGCACCTTGTCGGCGAAGAATTCGATGCAGTACATCACCGCCGCCGCGCCCAGCACCAGCGGATGACTGAGCATCTGCAACTCCGGCGGCAGGGCGATATCGCCGGTCGTGCCCAGGTAACCGAGCATGAACACGGTGGCGTACAGGTTGATGCCGCTGGCCCAGGCCGAACCCATGGTCAGGGCGATGGTATGAATGGGGTCCATCGTCAATCGTCTCTCTCGGGAAAGCGCTCTTGGAACCGTTTGGCGTCACGCCATCTTACACGGATGATTGGGGAACCCACGAACGCCACCTCCCCGCCGATCCACGGGTGACGGGCAAAGGATAGACCCAGAAGATCGAACGGAAACGGTCAACCCCACGAACCCGGATCACGCTTGGCTCGAAAAACAGGTGGTTTCTCCAAACTGGATAAAATGCAGGACAGTGAATACCGAGCTGGAAACGGCCCTGAGCGCCCGCTTCGGCATTCGCGGCATCCCGCGACCCTGATGCTGTTCCAGGGTGGCCACGAGGTGGCGCGGCCATCGGGCGCCATGGGCGCGGCGGACATCGTGCGCTGGGCGCGGGCGCATGACTGAGGGTTCAAATTTGCTTGAAGCAGCTACCCGGTTCGCCCCCAGCTCGACCCCGTTCCGTGGATGGAATCCGAAGGCGGCCAGCACCCGGCGGGCGCGGTTTGGGCCGGGCAGACCGCCGTAAAACCAAGGCAGGAGAAACAGCATGGTTGTTAAGTGGCTCATTCCACGATATAAAGCAAATTGGACCGATCAATGAAGATGGCGATTATGCCACGGAATCGAGACATCGCTCTCGTCGGATGGTATCCTGAATGTTATCCCCTTCGAGCGGCTCGGGAATAATCCCCGCGTCCCCCAGCGGGTCGCGTGGTCCCCTTGGCCCCTACATGGAGATTGACGCATGAATGAACGTCACGAAAATCACCGCCCAGCGCGGTGGCTCCGCCAGCGAATCGCCGGCTTCTCACGTCTCATGGTGCTGAGCGTTCTGGTCTTCGCCGTCGGAGTCCCGATCAAGGCGGACGCGGGCGGCAAACGCCCAACCGCCACCACCAAGATGCGGCACGGCAAACAGATCGGCAAGGCGTCTTGGTACGGACCCCGGTTTCACGGCAAAAAGACCGCGAGCGGCAAACGCTTCAACCAATACGCGCTCACCGCCGCCCACCGGCGGCTGCCCCTCGGAACCCGGGTCAAGGTGACGAATCTCAGCAACGGCAAAACGGTCAAGGTCAAGATCAACGACCGGGGACCGTACCATCGAGGTCGGATCATCGATCTCTCGCGCGCCGCCGCCCAACGGCTATCGATGGGTGGCGTGGCCCGCGTCAGCATCGAGGTACTGAACTGACGGCTCCAACGCCATGGCCGCCAGCCATGGACGGCGGTTTGGCGCGCTGAACATACCCTCCTCTCCTCGCGGGCGAACGCACCGCTTCACCGTGCGTTGGTCGGAAAATCGCTCCTTTCGGGACCGACGCCCGCATCCATCACCGAATCACGCTTACCCGCGCCGTCTCCTGCTTGATTCCCGCTCCCGCAGTTCCCCGCGCAACACCACTCGACGCACCGACTGGGACGAGTGAGCGATCCGCTGCAGCAGCAACTCGATCGCGGCCTGCCCGATGTCGTAGGTCGGTTGGGCGATCACGGTGATGCCCGGTCCCACCAACCGGGTCCAAGGTAGATCGTCGAAACCGGCCAGCGCGATCTGCTCGGGAAATTGCAGTTGCGCCGCCCGCAAGGCTTCGATCAACCCCAGCAGAATCAGGCCGTTGCTTCCCACCAATGCCTCGGGCAGTGGCCGCCCGCGCGTCAACTCACCCGCCGCCGCGCGGGCGGCCTCCACCGTCGCCGGCACGGCCTGGGTCAGGGTTTCCAGCCCATGGGTGGCCATCGCCGTCACGTAGCCTTCATGCCGCTGCCGACCGGTGGCGCTGGTCGTGCCGTAGATGAAGGCGATCCGCTGATAACCTTGCTCGATCAAGTGTGTGGTCAAGCGGTAGGCGGAATCGACATTGTCCAATACCACCGCATCGGCATTGGTCTCGCGGTCGCAGCGATCGACCAGCACCACCGGAAATGGATAATCGCTCATCCGGAACCGCGCCAAGGTCGGCAGCGAAGGCGACAGGATTACTCCACTGACGTTCTCGTCCCGCATCAGATCGAGATAAAGCGCCTCTTTCTCGGGATCTTCATCGGCATTGCAGAGAATCACCCGCATCCGATTCTGGTAAGCCATATCCTCGACCGCGCGGCTCACCTCGGTGAAAAAAGGGTTGCGGATATCCGAAACGATCAGGCCGATGGTATCGGTGCGACGCGAGCGCAGGCGCTTCGCCGCTAGATCCGGCCGGTAATCCATGGTCCGCACCGCCTCCAGCACGCGCTGGCGGATCGCCTCACTGACCCCGGCATGTCCCGCCAATACCCGTGATACCGACGCCACCGAGACCCCGGCTTGCTTAGCGACATCCTTGATTTGTGCCATCTGTGCTTTTCCTCATAAGTCTTTAGCCTTTCTCACATAAAGTAAACGATTACAGTCATTATCCCACGACTAACAACGCTTGCCTACTTGATGATTAAATATTTCATGAAAAGTTCTTGACAAGAAAAATGTAATCGATTACAAATCAACTCCAGATTTCATCGTTAACGCCATCAATCAAATATTGAAAACGATCTCTTCATTATTACCCACCCGCGAGGATAACCCCCATGAACAAGACCGCGCTCTCCCTAGCCATCGCCGCTGCCCTGGTCACCCCGCTCGCCGCCACCGCCGACACCATTCTGTACGGTGAAGCCCGAGTGTCGGTGAATTACATCGACAACCACCTCCAAGGCGTCGATGCCTACTGGGACGTGGTCGATGACGGCTCCAAATTGGGGGTGAAAGGCACCGAGGATCTGGGAGGCGGCCTGAGCGCCCTCTACCAGTGGGAATTCAGCGTCGACATGACCGAAGGCGGGAATTTCGGCGGTCTCAACCAGAAATTCTCCGGTCTCACGGGTGGTTTCGGCACCTTGACCCTGGGCACCCAGGACACGCCGTACTGGAAGGTGCTCAACGTGATCGATATCTGGAACAGCTCCAAGATACTCAACGGCTCGACCTACCTGGGGGGCTCGGTCACCCCGGAGACCAACGTGAGCGGCGCCCTGTCCACCCTGCCCAACAACGTCGATTACCAGACGCCGATCTTCAACGGTTTCAGCGCCGAGGCGATGCTGGTGCTGGATAGCGACGAGGCGAACGCGGTGCTGGGCTCCCCGAACATCTCGAACAATGTCGAT
>JAGRHI010000277.1:2178-5325 GCA_020445045.1 Candidatus Competibacteraceae bacterium | reverse complement strand
ACATCCAGCTCAACGGCGACAGCAATGTCGATCTCGGCAACGGGCGAACCGTCGATCTCGATCTGGACAACTGGGGGCTTGGCTTGGGCTACAAGGCCGATCAATGGCTGGTGGGCTTGATTTACGAGCAAGGCAACTTCAACGACGTCAACTTCGAGCGCCAGGTCCGCGTGAACGGCGTGCCGCTCGCCACCGGCTCCGACGCCAAGAGTTGGTACCTCACCGGTCAGTATGCCTTCGGCAACAACACCGTCCGGGCCGCCTACGGCCAGACCGACACCGGCATCGACGGCGAGAGCACGATCGACAACTATCGGCTGGGTTATCAGTACAACTTCAGCAAGCGAACCTGGATTTGGGCCGAGTACAGCGGCCGTAGCGCCGATACCCCCCTTTACGGCGATCAGGACGTGGTCGCCATCGGCACCCGGATCTTGTTCTGACGCAAAGCGAGTGTCGAGCTATCGGTCGGCGGATGCCGCGTCGAACCTTGGGCGGCATCCCCATTCTTGAAGTCGAGTCGGTTGCAGGAGTAGAGCGTGATGACTTCCCGTCCAACGCACTGTCCAGCATGCGCGCCAGCGCCCCATCCCCCGGCGTTCCATTTGCTCGTCGAACCCTCCGCGATCGCCGCGACGACGCCGTGTCCGAATTGCCGTGTTTCATCACCGGTGTGGTCCAACCCATTGGCAACGCGCCTTTCGCCGGCTCATTCCGCTCGGCTGAAGTTCTCCCGCGTCAGCCCGCGTCATCGGAACGGTGGTTCCCCAAGGCTCGATCGAAGCTCCGTCGGCGACACCCGAGTCTCGACCGTTCGCTGTCCGCACTGCCGGCGCAGCGTGACCGAGTATCGGTTCGCGGTCAGCGACGGTTTTTCCATCGTGACGCACCACTGTGCCGAGCATGGCGACGTCATTCCTCCACACGGCGCCGGCGCTCGTGCCCCATCTCGTCCGCAATACGTTTAAAACTCATCCCCGCCGAGGAGAAAAAGCTGATGAAAACAGCATCCTCAATCGTCATCCGGGCTGGCCTTCTGAGCCTGGCCTTCCTTTCAACGGCCTCAGCCCAGTGCGATCCCGATTACAGCGGGATCACACTGGACGTCGGCACCCGCACCCGTCCATTCATCGCCAACGCCATCGCCATCGCCGCCAAAGGCTGGGAGAAGCAGACCTGCAGCAAGATCAACATCCTGGAATTTCCGGTCCACCAACTTTACCCGACTTATCTCAACGCCCTGGTCGCGGGCGAGGGAACATTCGACGTCATCACCTTCGGCCCGTTCTGGACGCCGGATTTCGCCCCCTACCTCTCGGACATGCCGGCGTCGTTGCGCGAAACCCCGGCCTGGAACGACATCCTGCCGGTCTACCGTGAGCGATTGATGATGTGGAACGGTCGCTACGTGTCGCAAACCATCGATGGCGACCAGCACATCCTGTATTACCGGCTGGACTTGTTTGACGATCCACGCGAGCAACAACGCTTCCAGGAGAAGTACGGCTACCCGCTGGCGCCGCCGGCAACTTGGGACCAGTACCACCAGATCGCCGAATTCTTCAATCGGCCGGCAAGCAACCTGTGGGGCACGGCCGAAGCGTATCGACGCGGCGGCGAGCAATTCTGGTATTTCTTCACCCACGCCGCCGCCTACACCCACCACCCCGACCTGCCGGGCTCCATGTTCTTCGATCCCGACACCATGGACGCCCAGATCGACAATCCGGGCTGGGTGAAGGCGCTGGAGGATTACATCGATGGCCTCAATGTCGCCCCGCCGGGCGCGCTGGGCTTCACCTCCGCCGATATCCACAACATCTTCGCCGGCGGCTCGGTGGCGATGAATCTCGATTGGGGCGATACCGGTGTCAATGCCGCCGACCCCAAGACCAGCTTGATTCCCGGCAAGGTCGGCACCGCCATGCTGCCTGGCTCCAAGCAGGTCTGGAATTACAAAACTCGGCAATGGGACACCTTCCCGAATATCAATCGCGCGCCATTTCTGGCCTTCGGTGGTTGGCAGGCGGCGGTGCCCGCCAACAGCGACCACATCGAGGCCGCCTGGAATTTCATCGCCTGGCTGGCCAGTCCCAAGGTCAGTGGCGAAGCGGTGGTGACCCCGCAAGCGGGCATCAATCCCTATCGCCAGAGCCATTTCGATCCAGAGCGCTGGCTGCGCCTTTTCACTCCCGAAGAGGCCCGCTTGTACCTGGATGCGCAACTGGCAAGCCTGAAGTCGCCGAACGTCGCCCTGGATCTGCGCATCCCCGGCCATTTCGCCTACACCCAGGCGCTGGAAGTGCAGTTGACGCGGGCGCTGAACTTCGAAATCTCGCCCCAGGAAGCGCTGCGCAACGTCGCCAAGGCCTGGAACGCGCTGACCGACCGTTTCGGACGCGACGCGCAGCGCGCCGCCTATCGGACCGCCATGGGTCTGGACCGCGAGGTGAACTGACATGACGACGACCTCCGTTTCCACGGCTCCCGCCACGACGCCGACCCGCACGCCCGCCCTGGACATGCGCGACATCAGCAAGACCTTTCCCGGCGTCAAGGCACTCGACCAGGTGCAACTGCAAGCCTGGACCGGCGAGATTCATTCGCTGATGGGCGAAAATGGCGCCGGCAAGAGCACCCTGATGAAAATCCTGTCGGGGGCCTACACCGCCGATCCTGGCGGTGAAATCAAGATCGATGGCCAACCGGTCGCCATCACCGGCCCGAAAGCCGCCCGCGCGGCGGGCATCGCCATCATCTATCAGGAACTGAGCCTGGCGCCCAACCTGACCGTGGCCGAGAACATCCATCTCGGCAACGAACCGACCCGCGCCGGCTTTCTGGCGGACCGGGCGACCATGCGTCGGGAAACCGCCCAGGTGCTGGAACGGCTGGGCGCGGAGTTCGGCCCCGACACCTTGGTCAACACCCTGTCGATCGCCGAGCAACAGCAGGTGGAAATCGCCCGCGCGCTGCATCAGAACAGCCATATCCTGATCATGGACGAACCAACCACGGCACTGTCCACCCGCGAAACCGATCGGTTGTTCGAGCTGATCAAGCGGCTGCGCGACGAAGGCATCGCCATCATCTACATCAGCCACCGCATGGCGGAAATCTACGAACTGTCGGATCGGGTCAGCGTGC
>JAGRHI010000277.1:449-2117 GCA_020445045.1 Candidatus Competibacteraceae bacterium | reverse complement strand
TGGTGCAGATGATGGTGGGACGCCCGCTTTCCAACCTGTTCGACAAGCACGGCCACGCCACCGAGCGCGTGGTGCTGGAGGTCCGGGCACTGACCGACGGCGGCCGGCGGGTCAAACCGTGTAGCTTCACCCTCCACGCCGGCGAGGTGCTGGGTCTGGCCGGACTGGTCGGCGCGGGTCGCAGCGAACTGGCGCGGCTGATTTTCGGCGCCGATCACGCCGCCAGCGGCGAAGTCTGGTTGGAAGGGAAACGCCAGACGCTGCGTAAGCCGCTGGACGCGATCAACAACGGCATCGCCTATCTGACCGAAGACCGCAAGGCGCAAGGGCTGTTTCTCGACATGAGCGTGCGCGAGAACATCACCATCAGCGTGCTGGGCCGAGATGCCCTGGTCGGCGGCCTCCTTAATCGGGTCGCCATGGCGCGACTGACCGCCGGTTCGATTCAGGATCTGCGGGTCCGAGTCGCTGGCCCGTTCGTGACGGCGGGCGCGCTGTCCGGCGGCAACCAGCAAAAGTTGCTGATCGCCCGCTGGATCGCCATTCATCCCAAGGTCTTGATTCTTGACGAACCCACCAAGGGCGTCGATATCGGCGCCAAGGCCGAGATTTACCGCATCGTCAGCGAATTGGCCGCCAAGGGCGTGGCGATCCTGGTGATCTCCAGCGAACTCCCCGAGGTCATCGGCATCAGCGACCGCATCCTGGTGATGCGCGAGGGCGAGATCGTCGGCGAACTCGGCGGTCCCGGCGGCGAGGAACCCACGCAAGAAAACATCATGGCCCTGGCGACGGGCACAACCGAGATGGTGCAATCATGAACGAATCCACGACCCCCGCGACGAAGACCCTCGACAAGACCTTTTGGGCGAATCTGATGCAGACCGCCGGCATCCTGCCGGTGCTGATCGTGATCGCCATCGTATTCGCCATCATCGCCCCCAACTTCCTGACCGAAAACAACCTGCTGAATATCGTCCGGCAAGCATCGATCAACATCGTGCTGGCCACCGGCATGACCGTGGTCATTCTGACCGGTGGCATCGACCTGTCGGTGGGGTCGGTGCTGGCGGTGTCGGCGGTGTCGGCCATGGTCGTGTCGCTCATGCCGGAACTGGGCTGGGCGGCGGTGCCGGTGGCGCTGCTGGTCGGGCTGGGTCTGGGCGCGCTCAACGGCTTGCTAGTCGCCTACGCCGGTCTGCCGCCATTCATCGTTACCCTCGGTTCCATGACCGCCCTGCGTGGCCTGGCCTACTTGCTGGCCGGCGGCACCACGGTCATCAACAGCAAGATCGGCTTTGCCTGGATCGGCAATGCCTATCTGGGACCCCTGCCCTGGATCGTGATCATCGCCTTCCTGGTCATCCTGCTGACCTGGTTCATCCTCCGCCATACCGTGCTGGGCGTGCATATCTACGGCGTCGGCGGCAATCCCCAGGCGGCGCGACTGACCGGCATCAAGGTCGGGCTGGTGATGCTGTTCGTCTACGCCTACAGCGGCCTGTTGGCCGGTCTCGGTGGGGTGATGACCACCAGCCGGTTGTACAGCGCCAACGGCGTGCTCGGCACCGGTTATGAGCTGGACGCCATCGCGGCGGTGATCCTGGGCGGCACCAGCTTCGTCGGTGGCGTCGGCACCGTGATCGGCACCCTGTTCGGGGCGCTGAT
>JAGRHI010000277.1:0-229 GCA_020445045.1 Candidatus Competibacteraceae bacterium | reverse complement strand
GTATTGGCGTTGATCGGTTCCAGCGCGGCCTTCGCCGCCGACGCCCCCTTGAAAGCCGTGGGCGTGACCCTGGGCAGTCTGGGCAACCCGTTCTTCGTCACCCTGGCCAAGGGAGCACAGGTAAAAGCCAAGGAAATCGGTGACGACAAGGTCAAGGTGACCGTGGATTCCGCCGATTACGATCTCGGCAAGCAGACCAACCAGATCGATAACTTCATCTCGGCGCGGG
>JAGRHI010000276.1:7077-9723 GCA_020445045.1 Candidatus Competibacteraceae bacterium | reverse complement strand
TGATGGCCCAGTCCGCTTCGACCTTGGGGTTGGCGCTGAGCGCGGGGGTGCTGATCGGGCTCGGTTTGAGCGGCACCACCTTTCCGGTGGTGTTCGGTGCGGTCAGCCGGGCGGTGCCGCCGGAACAGCGCAGCATGGCCATGGGTATCGCGATGGCGGTCGGTTCGCTCGGGCAGTTCGTGCTGCTGCCGGGTAGTCAGTGGCTGATCGGGGCATTCGGCTGGGCGGCGGCGCTGGTGGCGCTGGGGCTGCTGGGGATCGGCATGGGGCCGTTGTCGGCCGCGCTGTTCGAGCGCCCGTCGGCGAATCCCGCCGTGCAGGCGCGGCCGCTGCGGGCGATTCTGGCGGAGGCGTTCACCCATCGAGGGTTCTGGCTGCTGTCGCTGGGCTTTTTCGTGTGCGGTTTCCAGGTGGTGTTCATTGCCACCCACATTCCCGCCTTTCTGATGGATCGGGGCCTGTCCCCACTGGTGGGCACCACTGTGCTTGCCTTGATCGGGTTGTTCAATATTTTCGGGTCTTATCTGGCTGGGCTGGGTGGCGGCAAATTCCGCAAGCCGATGCTGCTGACCGGGATCTATCTGACGCGGGCGGTGGTGATCACTACGTTCATCCTGCTGCCGGTCACGGCCTGGAGCGCCTATGCCTTCGGCATGGTGATGGGTTTGCTGTGGCTGAGCACGGTGCCGCTGACCAACGGCACGGTGGCGACGGTGTTCGGCGTCGGGAATATGTCGATGCTCGGCGGCATCGTGTTCCTGTTCCATCAGATCGGCGCGTTTCTCGGCGGCTGGCTCGGTGGCTACCTGTACGATGCGACCGGCTCCTACCGCGCGGTCTGGATCATTGCCATCGGCTTGAGCCTCGCCGCCGCCCTGCTCAACTGGCCGATTCGCGAACAAGCGGTGTGTCCGGCCACCGCGACGGCCTGACGGCGATGCGCAAGCCATTGTCCTTCTCCGGCGCGCTCGCTATCGGCCTGATGGCGCTGGTCGCGCTGCTGGCGTTCGTCGCCTATCGCGGCCCCGACATGATGGTGGTGTTCTTTGCCGCCTGGAAGCTCTGCATGTAGGCGGCGGCGGGCGCCAGGCCAAGCAGGCCGCCCAAGCAAGGGGGCATCACGCCCCGAACAATTCCGCCAGTTTCGCGCCGGGGTCGGGGGCGCGCATGAAGGCTTCGCCCACCAGAAAGGCATGTACCCCGTTTTCGCGCATGAGCGCCACGTCCGCCGGGGTGTGAATGCCGCTCTCGGTGACCACGGTGCGGTCCTTGGGCGTTTGGGACAGCAGGTCGAGGGTGGTGTCCAGCCGGGTTTCGAAAGTGCGCAGGTTGCGGTTGTTGATGCCGATCAGGGTCGCGCCGGTGGCCAGCGCCCGTTTCAGTTCCTCGGCGTCGTGGACTTCCACCAGCACGTCCAGACTGAGTTCCGCCGCCAGTCGCGCCAGTTCGCCCAAGGTGGCATCGTCCAGCGCGGCCACGATCAGCAAGATGCAATCGGCGCCGATCAGCCGCGCTTCGTGGACCTGATAGGGATCGACGATGAAATCCTTGCGCAGCGTCGGCAGGTCGCAGGCGGCCCGCGCCGCCCTTAGATAATCCTCGTGGCCCTGGAAGAAATCGCGGTCGGTCAGCACCGACAGGCAGGCCGCCCCGGCGGCGGCATAGCTTTGCGCGATGGCGGCCGGTTCGAATGGATCGCGCAGCAGGCCCTTGCTGGGCGAGGCGCGCTTGATCTCGGCGATGACGGCGGCTCGACCGGTTGCGATAGTCCGCGTCAACTGGTCCTGGAACGGGCGGGGAGCGGGCAGACTCGCCGTCCGCCGGCACAGTTCGCGCAGACTGAGCCGCTGCTGGCGCTCGGCGATTTCCTCGGTCTTGCGGGCCAGGATTTTTTGCAGGATGTCGGGCGTGTCGCTCATGACACTCATGACGCCAAGGTTTGCGTGTAGCGCACGAATTCGTCCAGCTTGGCCCGCGCCGCGCCGCTGGCCAGGGCCTCGCGGGCCAGTTCGATGCCGGTGGCGATGGAGGGCGCTACGTTGGCCGCGTACAGCGCCGCGCCGGCGTTGAAGGCGACGATGTCGCGCGGCGTGCCCGGTTCGTTGTCCAGCGCGTTCAGTAGCATGGCCTTGGATTGTTCGGCGTTTTCGACCTTGAGCCCTCGGTTGGAGGCCATGGCCAGCCCGAAATCCTCGGGGTGAATCTCGTATTCCACGATTTCGCCGTTCCTGAGTTCGCCGACCTGGGTGGGCGCGCCCAGCGAAATTTCGTCCATGCCGTCCTTGCCCCAGACCACGAGCACATGTTGCGCGCCAAGCCGCTGCATGACTCGCACCTGAATGCCGACCAGATCGGGATGGAAGACGCCCATCAACTGATTGGGCGCGCTGGCGGGGTTGGTCAGCGGGCCGAGAATATTGAAGATGGTGCGCACGCCCATTTCGCGACGGACCGGCGCGACGTTCTTCATGGCCGAGTGGTGGTTGGGTGCGAACATGAAGCCGATGCCGGTGGTGGCGATGCAGTCGGCCACTTGTTCGGCCTTCAGGTCGATGCGAACGCCCAGCGCTTCCAGCACGTCGGCGCTGCCGGATTTGGACGAGACGCCGCGATTGCCGTGCTTGGCGACCCGCGCGCCGGCGGCGG
>JAGRHI010000276.1:6781-7044 GCA_020445045.1 Candidatus Competibacteraceae bacterium | reverse complement strand
CGGTGGAGATGTTGAAGGTCTGTGAACCGTCGCCGCCGGTGCCGACGATATCGACGAAATGTTCATGCGGCGGCGGAACGTGGACCTTGGTGGAGAGCTCGCGCATCACCGTGGCGGCGGCGGTGATCTCGCCGATGGTTTCCTTCTTGATCCGCAAGCCGGTCAGGATGGCGGCGGTCATGACCGGGGAAATCTCGCCGGCCATGATCTGGCGCATCAGCGAGAGCATCTCGTCGTGGAAGATTTCGCGGTGTTCGATGGTG
>JAGRHI010000276.1:381-6642 GCA_020445045.1 Candidatus Competibacteraceae bacterium | reverse complement strand
CCTTCGACCGGCAGGGTTTTGTGGCACACGCCCATGATTTCGTCGATGTCGCCGTCCGGGGTTTGGGTCCAGGCGGTGATGTCCAGACAATCCGGGGCGGTGGCTTTTTCGATCACCAGCGAATGATAGCGCACCACGGTGAACGGACTGGGCAGGCTGGCGAATACGCCTTGCCCCCGGTGGTGGACCTCGGAGGTCTTGCCGTGCATGACATGCCCAGCGCGGACGATGTGGCCGCCGAAGGCTTGGCCGATGCTCTGGTGGCCCAGGCAGACGCCGAGGATCGGGATCTGGCCGGCGAAACGTTCGATGGCGGCCAGTGAGACGCCCGCTTCGTTGGGGGTGCAGGGGCCGGGTGAGAGCACGATGCGCGCCGGGGCGTATTCGGCGATCTGGTCGGGGTCGATTTGGTCGTTGCGGTAGACCCATACCTCTTCGCCCAGCTCGCCGAAGTATTGCACCAGGTTATAGGTGAAGGAGTCGTAGTTGTCGATCATGAGCAGCATGACGGGCTGAACCTCTTGGCGCGGCTAGGGAGTGCGTCCAACGAACATCCTGGATACCCGCATGGGAGCCTGCCTTGTTCGTTGGGGTGCAGGTTGGATTGTACTGGTTCGACGGGGTTCGGTGGAATGTGCGTGGGGCAGGGGAGGGTGGGAAGCGGAACTACCCAAGTTGACTGGGGATTGCATCCGGTGGGTTTGCCTTCTGTTCGGACTGGTAATTTTTCCAAATCGAGTGATAATTGTGTAACTATTCTTGGTGGCTTGTACAGGAGTCGTCTCTTAATCGAGTCATGAATCGCCTGAATCGGCATGAAGCTGCAATGAATGTTATGCGGCTATTAAATGCAAGTTGAATCAACTTGTTATTTTCAATAATGGCGGATTCTGGTAGATAAGCGGAAACCGTATAATCTCTTGTTAGGTTTAAAAAATGATCGAAAAGCAATTTACTCCAACAGCCGCGATGCATTTCAACGCTTCAAGAGAAATATATCATTCAAATAAGGCATCTTTCGTCTTTTATGGCTTCTTTATTGGTGTTCCTACTTTGCTGCTTATTTTCTACATTGTTACTGGTAAGGGTGCTTCCCATGAAGTGGTGCCCGGCATCTCGGCGTGGTTATTTCTCATACTATGCGCACTATATGTATTTGCATTTACACCTGCATTGCAGTATTGGGGGATAAGAAAATCTCTTTTATCGAACCCATCGGCCAATCAAACACAAAATTATCAAATTAGCGAGGGCGGTATCCGAAATTATGGCCTTGGTGTTGATGTTACTCTTGGTTGGGACAAAATAGTTCGAATTAAAACAAGTAAAAAATTCCTTTTGCTATTTATCTCAAAAAGCATGGCCTATTTCATCCCGATAGGCTTGGTTTCCGAAAAAGAGATAAGGGAAATCGAAAGTTGGCACAAGCAAAAAACCTAACAAAAAGTTCAACAACACTCGTACCTCGCTCGGACGCGCTAACGCGCGCCGGCTAACTTGGCGTTGTCGCGGACGCTTCGCGCCCGCGACAACGGGGCGGCGGATTGCAATCCGCGTGTTAGCGGTCGCTTCGCGCCGCACAACCACGCGGATCAACCTGACATCGTCCGTCAAAGCCTGCAGCTTTTCCGTCCTCGCGGCTTATCCGCCGCCCCGTTAACTTTTGAAAGCACCGGTAATAATTAACTTGAAAGGAATGGTAAATCATCATGGTTCTGGATAACGAGCAAAAAGTACGGTATCTCATGAATGTTATTGGCTTAGCCAGAGCCGATAACTTGTTGTCGCCCAGAGAGTCTGATGCGATAGAGCTTATTCAAGGCTCTATTGGAGCAAGAAAGACCGAACTAAATAAAGCCTACAAGATGCTGGAAAGTCAAGAATTTTCTCCTGAAGTCGTTGGTGCTTGGTCCGATCAAGTCAAGAATCTAGAGCATATAATTTATGTCGCTCTAATCGATGGAAGCATTGATGCGAATGAGAAATCCTATATCCTTAATTTTGCAAGACAGGTAAGGATTTCTCAAGAACAACTCAACGTCGTAATATCTGATGTCAAGAGTGCTATCATATCCAATACCCAAGAAATAAAATGCCCGAGTTGTGGCGCGAATATAACTGCCACTGCAAAGTTCTGCCCTGAATGCGGTTCGAATATTGTTGTCGCTGAAGCTAGCCAGTCTGTCGCGGTTTCCTATGAGATTCCAACCAATGGGGTGGCCATTGAATTTGCCGAATCTTCCGCTGCAAATTTCGGCATGGCAGTGAAGGCAATGAAAAGTGCACCGATAAATGGAGAATGCACAAGGGCGAAAAAGCAATGGTACTTGGCATGTTGGCCTAAGCAAAATATCGCCGATGCGTTTGAGTTGATCGACAATCTCAAAGGAATGCGTAATAGGAAAGTGTACCTTGATGGCGAAGAACGGCAATGGAATGATGTATTTGATTTCGTTTATTGTGCTAATGCTCGAAAAGCAGCATATCGGCCTAATGAGTACTGTTTTGGTATCGATGAGAAAAGGTTGAATATCTGGGGATGTCGAAAAGCGGGAATGGACTGGAACGAATGGTCTAATTGGTTTGGTTATGGGGAATACAGCAAGACGGGGATGCTAGGACGCACAGTCACATTCTCATTCGATAAATCGCGGATACGTCATGAGCTTGAAACAAATTTGTACAGTTGTCGGCTTTGCCCCCACCTAAGATTCGATTTGATCGAGGCGGTATTAGAGGAACTTCCAGAACAGGTTGCGCCTAGCCAAAATGGCGATTGGCGGTATAAACGCGATTACAGCGAAACACCAGGCGCGATTTCTGTAAAAGAAACAACTCGCAGTGGTGGGATGTCATTTACGGACGAATACTACTCTTCTGGTGTTTCTCCAGCATCAGTCTATGTTGGACTGGCGATATTGAAACGTGCCTTCCAGCGCTGTCAGGTTCCGAAAGAAGTGTCTACCACAGTGTTGGAATACAAAGAATGAAAGCTAACAAGTGCGTGAATGCCAACACATATTTCGTTCGCGCCGCTCACTACATATACGCGGGTTAAGCGTGGCGTTAGTGCGGACGCTTCGCGCCCGCACTACGGGGCAGCGGATGGCAATCCGCACGGTTGCTTGGCGCTCCGTGCCGCACAACCACGCGGATCAAGCAGACATTGGCCGTCAAAGACTTCGGCTTTTCCGTCCTCACGGCTTATCCGCCGCCCCGTTAGCCCCTTTGCGCGCGCCCCTTTTAGGCGCGATCCCGTTACGGGATCATATGTTACAATGAGGTATGCGTGTCATAGCCAAACGAACATTGCGCCAGTTCTGGGAACAGCATCCAGATGCTCAAGGACCATTGGAGGCATGGCACTCGGAAATGGAAAAAGCTCACTGGGAAAATCCTCAACAGATCAAAGAGCAGTTTGGCTCGGCGAGCATTCTCAAGGGTGGCCGCGTTGTGTTCAATATTGGAGGTAACAAGTACCGCTTGGTTCTGGCCATGGATTACAGGCGCCAAGCATGTTACGTGAAATTTGTAGGCACTCACCGCCAGTATGATGCCATTGATGCTGAGATCATGTAATGGAAATTCAACCCATCAAGACTGAAGAAGACTACGACGCTGCATTAGAAGAAATTGATCGCCTATGGGGTACGCCGGAAGGCACGCCGGATGGCAACCGCCTTGATGTATTGTTGATATTGGTTGAGCACTACGAATCAAAGCACCATCCCATTGGTCCACCCGACCCGATCGAAGCTATTAAATTTCGCATGGAGCAAATGAACCTTACACGCAAAGATCTTGAGCCTTTGATCGGTTCTAGAGGGCGTGTTTCAGAGGTATTTAATCGACGGCGTGCGCTGTCTCTTCCAATGATTCGCAGATTACACAGAGCCTTGCATATTCCTCTTGAAAGTTTAGTGCGTGAACCCGAGTATGCGGCTAACAAAAAGCTCAAGGCGACGCCGTACCGCGCATCAAGTTCGATGGATGATTAAAGCATCTCACAAGGCGCGGTACGGCGTGCCTTGGCTTAACGTTAGGCGATGAAAGACGAGAAGATCGATAAAGGATCGTGCTGTGAGTAACATCCTCGCAACGTTGAAGCACTTGGTAGCGTCCGGTGATGTTCGAATCTCGGAACACGGATACGAGGAACTTGAAAACGATGGTTTGACAGCAAGGGAAATAGTAAGCGGAATCGATGAAGCTATACTTGTTGAAGATTATCCAGACTATCCCAAAGGTGCTTCAGTACTAGCGCTACAAACGGACACCAAAGGGCAGCCAATCCACGTCGTATGGGGGATCCCGAAGGGACACACGCGACCAGCAATGTTGGTGACCGCGTACCGTCCCGATCCCACGCGGTGGAAAGATGATTTCAAGAGTCGCAAAGATGAATAAGCGCAAGAAGACGAAATATATCCACGAAGGCAGGTTTGTCGCGGAAGTTGATGTGGAATTGATTGTTACGGATGATGAGTGGTCGCCTTACCTGTCGCTTCAAGACGCCTATAAGTTAGACGACGTTCGTGAAGCGCTACGACGTGGAGATCTAAATTGCGCCTCTAAGATAGCGCGGGTTTTCACCATGCAACCAATTGCAAGTTAGCGGACGCAGATTGCCTAATGGGGCGACGGATCGCCATCCGCGTGTTAGCAGGCGCTTAGCGCTGCACAACAACGTGGATCAACCTGTTTCGTTCGCTGCGCTCACTACAAATGCGCCGGTTACCGCTGGCGTTATGCATTCATAAATTCAAGGGGCTAAGTTTGATATTTAGAACTACAGAAGAGCTTCAGGAATACGTCAACAAAGGAAATAATGTTGAATATGTATTCTTTTGGGGGCATCAAAGTAAAGGCTCAGCGATAGATAAATCGTGTTTCAGCCAATGGTATGAGTCATCATTTTCTGAAAACGGTATAGAATATATGACTGCTGAGCATTATATGATGGCTGAGAAAGCTCGATTATTTGGAGATGAAATCATTTATAAAAAGATTATTTCGGCGTCTAACCCTGGTGAAGCAAAAGCGCTTGGGCGCGAAGTAAAGGGATTTGAAGAACGTAGATGGATTGAACACCGTTTTAACATTGTGGTCACTGGTAACGTTTTAAAATTCAAACAAAATGAGGCCCTGGGTGATTTTCTTCTAAATACGGATGGCAGAGTATTGGTTGAAGCAAGTCCGGTCGATAAAATATGGGGTGTTGGTTTAGGTGAGGGCAACCGAAAGATAAAGAATCCAAATCTATGGCGAGGACAAAATCTTTTGGGATTTGCTTTAATGGAAGTTAGAGATGTCCTCCAAGAATCACACCCATGACAAGGCATTGAACATGGACCCATCTGCGCTCCATTGGCATGTGATTCGCTTCGCGCATGTTAACATATGTTGACCCCATTCCACTGGGCCAGTTAATGCCTCGTTAGGCATCTACAGAGAAAGAGATTTTTATGCCGATTATTACCAAGATATTCCACAGGGGCAGCAAGAGGCTATCTTCAACTGAGTGCGAGATCAAATTGATGGGATGAGGCTTGGAAAAAGCGATGGTATTCTTGGTTTCGCGAGATTGCCCAACGCTATAATTTGTTCTACTTGCTTTTGGGCAGGTACACAGTATCGAGGAAGCGACCATGACTCAGAACCAGCGGCAGTCCGAGATCGAAAGCAACGCATCTTTCGGGCCGATCGAATTGGATTACTACCCGGTCGGTTCAGGTAGCGACTGGTTCGCCAAATGGCTGCCCGGCTATCCGGCCCCCCAACGAGGCTACAAGATTCACGTTTCGGTCTTTCCCGAGGATGCCGAGATCGTGGCGCGCAGTGTGCTGCCCGCCTTGCGCCGGTTGCGGGTCGCCCACAAGGTGGTCAGAAATCTGGAGCGTTACCGGATGCAGCTCACCACGGCACAGCAGGGCAAGTTCATCACGATCTACACCAAGGATTCCGCCCAAGCGCAAGAAGTGCTGAACGCGATCAACCCGGAACTTCTGCAGCTTCGGCAATACGGTGGGATCAGGCCGGGACCCGCGCCCACCACTCGCGAAAGCGGTCATGCCGAAACGGAAATCCCGATGGGTGGCAGCGGGTTCGTTTGGAGCCGCTGGTACGAGGAAGGCGACCAGGATTGAAGGCGGCGACCTTCCCCGCTGGGCGTCAGGGTTTTGCCCCGACCACCTTCGGTTCGTCCAGCCCCCGTTCCGCCAACGCCGCCGCCCGGAACAGGGCGCGGCCCTTGTTCATGGT
>JAGRHI010000276.1:0-292 GCA_020445045.1 Candidatus Competibacteraceae bacterium | reverse complement strand
TGCGAATGGCGATGGCGGTATCCATGTTGCCGGACCAGGACAGATAACCGACCGCGCCGGCGTAAACCCCACGCTTGACCGGCTCCAGCTCGTCGATGATCTCCATCGCCCGGATCTTGGGCGCACCGCTGACCGTGCCGGCCGGAAAAGTGGCGCGCAACGCATCGATGGTGCTCAGTTCGGGACGCAGCCGCCCGGTCACGTTGGAGACGATGTGCATGACGTGCGAGTAGCGCTCGACCACCATCTTCTCGGTCAAGCAGACGCTGCCGATCTCGCTGACCCGGCCGAC
>JAGRHI010000275.1:4963-5470 GCA_020445045.1 Candidatus Competibacteraceae bacterium | reverse complement strand
TCTTGCGCCCGGTCAGCCCGCAATCCCCCACCGGTCCGCCGATGACGAAGCTACCGGTCGGGTTGATGTGGAACTGGGTATGCTTGTCCAGCCACTCGGCCGGCAGCACCGGCAGGATGATATTCTCCATCACCGCCTCGCGTAGCAGGTCATGGCTGATATCCGCGTCGTGTTGGGTGGACAGCACCACCGCCTCGATGCCCACCACGTCGTTGCCTTGGTAGCGGAAAGTGATCTGGCTTTTGGCATCGGGTCGCAACCAGGACAGCACGCCGCGCTTGCGCATCTCCGCCTGCCGCTGCACCAGGCGGTGAGCGTAAGTGATCGGCGCGGGCATCAGCACGTCGGTTTCGTTGCAGGCATAGCCGAACATCAAGCCCTGATCGCCAGCGCCTTGTTCTTCGGGACTATTACGGTCCACGCCCTGGGCGATGTCGGCCGACTGTTTGCCGATGCAGGACAGCACCGCGCAGGTCGCGCCATCGAAGCCGACGTTGGAGTTGTCGT
>JAGRHI010000275.1:0-4797 GCA_020445045.1 Candidatus Competibacteraceae bacterium | reverse complement strand
CGTCGGAAATCTGGTCGGCGATTTTATCCGGATGTCCTTCGGAAACGGATTCGGAGGTGAACAGATGAGTTCGGCTCATGGGATAACATATCCTTCAAACAAGGGCGGCAACAAGCGGAATTCCATGATTGTGTTCGCCGAAATGCGAAATGGCGGACAATGACCGGAAAAACACAGTCTAACTGGAAAATGCTGCATTTTCACGCTTATCTCTTATGCGATTTGGTTATTTAATGATTAAGAACCAATAACATCGCGGCAACAGTTTCGAGTCACATGTCGACCGTCGTCCCGCAACTTGGTTCAACGGGCGAAGTTACGAGGTAGAGAGATATTGTGTCGCAATTAATCGTGACAGTACTGACCTGCGCCGAATTGGGATACGAGCGGATGGAAACGTTGAAGGCGCTGCTGGGGCGCTATGGATTGCGTGTGGAGCGAGTTCCATCCAAGGGCAAGATTCCCGGCAGTTATTGGGGCGATTCGGAAGCAGGGTTGGTCGGCGAAGGTCTGTTCGTGCGCGATGACACCCCGGTGCATTCCGCTCTGCACGAAGCGTGTCACTACATCTGCATGGATGCCGGACGCCGGGCGCGATTACATACCGATGCCGGCGGCGACTGTATCGAGGAAAACGGTGTTTGCTATCTGCAAATCCTGCTGGCGGATGAGCTGCCAGGGGTCGGACGGTTGCGAATGTTCGCCGATATGGATGCCTGGGGTTATTCTTTCCGCTTGAGTTCGGCGCGCGCCTGGTTCGAACGGGACGCCGAGGAGGCTCGCCAGTGGTTGTGGCAAAACGGCTTGATCGATCTTGACGGACGTCCTCGTTGGCGGTTGCGGGGGATGGATCGGGGCGCTCCAGGGATCATCGCCAAGGAGGCAAGGGCATGACCGTTCGTGTTAGATATTTTGCCAGCCTGTGTGACCGCCTGGGTCGTGCCGAGGATCGGCTGGATGCCGCCGACGGCTTGACAGTCGCTGGGGTTTGGGCGGCGTTGCATCGGGAGATGCCGTTGCCGCCGAATGCCTTGGCGGCGGTGAACATGGAATATGCCGGATTGGAACACGAGGTACGCGATGGCGACGAGGTGGCGTTCTTTCCGCCGGTGACCGGAGGGTAGGACATGCGGATCGAATTGCGGAAAGCCCCTTTTGAGCCCTTGGTGGAACTGGAACGTCATCAGCGCATGTCGACCGGGTTGGCGGGCCGATGCGGCGCGACGGCGATTTTCATCGGCACGATGCGCGATTTCAACGACGGGGACGCAGTACAAGGCATGGTGTTGGAATACTATCCGGGCATGACCGAAAAATATCTTCGGCGCATCGTCGAAACCGCCAGTCGGGAATGGCCGCTGCTGGAGGTGTTGGTGGTGCACCGGGTCGGTGAATTGCGATCCAGCGATCCCATCGTGTTGGTGGCGGTCTGGGCGGAACATCGGGCACCGGCGTTTTCGGCCTGCCGGTCCATCATGGAGGAACTGAAGTCGAAGGCGCCATTTTGGAAACGCGAGACCACCGCCGCCGGATCGCGCTGGGTGGAACATAACACGCCGGGTTGAGCCGGTCGGACACGGATGCGCCGCCGCCGGCGATCCGCTATGCTGCCAAGATGAACGAACCTGCTCCCAATCCCCTCATCGCCGGCCGGTTTCGAGGTTTTTTGCCGGTGATCGTGGATGTCGAGACCGGCGGCATCAACGCTCAGACCGATGCCCTGCTGGAAATCGCCGCCGTGATGGTACGCATGGACTGGCAAGGTTATCTGCGCCCGGTCGGAACCTTGGCCCATCACGTACAGCCGTTTCCCGGCGCGCGGTTGGACCCGGCCTCGATGGCGGTGAACGGCATCGATCCCGACCATCCATTCCGTTTCGCGGTGCCGGAGAGCGAGGCGCTGGATGCGATCTTTCGGGAGGTACGGCGGGAAATTCGGGAAACCGGCTGCACCCGCGCCGTTCTGGTCGGCCACAACGCCTTCTTCGATCTGGCGTTCCTGAACGCGGCGGCGGCACGCGCCAAAATCAAGCGCAACCCTTTCCACCCCTTCAGCAATTTCGATACGGTATCGCTGGCGGGTCTGGCCTACGGGCAGACGGTGCTCGCTCGGGCGTTGCGGGCGGCGGGCATTCCCTGGAATGAGCGCGAGGCGCATTCGGCCATCTATGACGCCGAGCGCACGGCCGAACTGTTCTGCCGGATCGTCAACCGTTGGCGGGATATGGGAGGGTGGGCGCCAATGGACGATTAGGCGTTGTCGGCGCTGTTGGCGGCGCATGGCGCTTCACTAATTTTTCAGCGATTCCCGGTCTCTTATTTTTGTGACATAGGTTTTTAAGGATATTTTTCATAAACGTCATTTAATTGTACGAAAAAAGTCCTTATAAATCAAAACACCGGGAATTGCTGCTAATTTTTCGGCAGCTTGCTTGCATTCCCGCATGAACGGACTCAGCGGCGATGCGGTGCAACCCTAAGCCGTTGCCTCAAAACCATAAGGCAAGGGTTGTAGTTGTAGGGCCGGCCCGCTGGCATCGCCCAGTCGCAGCACGCCATGCTCGGCGCATTCGATCAGCGCCGCCGCCAGCACCGCATGGCCTCCATCCGGGTGTCTGGCGGCATCGACCAGTCGGCCGGCACTCTGACTGACATCGGTCTGTGGCGAGAACAAGGGGTCGCCGGGTCGGGGTGGGTTCGGGCTATCCACCCGCGCCAGATACATGCGCCGTTTCAGTTTGCCGAGGTAGTGAGTGCGCGCGACCACTTCCTGCCCGGTGTAACAGCCCTTCTGAAAGCTGATTCCTTCCAGCAATTGCAGGTTGAGCATTTGCGGCACGAGCGCTTCCATGGTTTCCGGGTAGACCGTCGGAATACCGGCCAGAATATCCAGCAACCGCCACGGTTCCGCCCCGACTGGCACGAATGCGGTTCCCAGCGCCTCCCACACGGCTTGCATTTCCCGGATCGCTCCATGCAGTTCGAAACGGGGGGTTGGATCGGGCAGGCGGATCAGGGTGATGCCCGTCGATTCCAAAGCCCCGGCTTGAACGACTTCATTTACGGTCGTCGGTACCTTACCCAGAATTTCGGTGAGCCGGGCAGCGGCGTTCGGTCCGGCGACGCCGATTCCAACCTGCGTGTCGCTGGTATCCGTCAGCGTGGCCTTGGCTCGCAGCAGGTACCTGCGCAAACGCGCCAAAGTGGATGCCAACAATTCCCTGGGCAGTTCCAGATAAAGGTCCCCGCCGCGCCGGAACAACCGAAAGCAGGCCAGCGCCCGGCCCTTGGGACTGCAATACGCGCCGACCAGGCTGTGCTCCAGCGTGGCTTGTCGAACATCGCAGGTGAGTTGCCCTTGCAGAAAACTTTCGTTGTCGGCGCCGGTGGCGGCGATCAATCCCCAGTGCGACAGGTCGCAACGGAGATTGCCGTCCAGCGCCGCGCGCAATTCGGATTCCGGTCGGTCGAAGTGCGATACCCGATCCGCCGTCAGCACGGCGCCGGTCTGTTGCAGAAAAGCGCTCCACTCGGCGTTCATTCAATGGAATCCTAATGTTATTAAAGAGTTAATTGAAGAATAATTCGCGGGTCGCGGCTATCGGCGCGTCGCTGGCTCGTTGCGTTCGAGGACTGTGGCTGGCATAATAACCCGACGAAATATAGACTAAAACAACCCCGTTGCCGCAAGAGCACAATTCCTGGGATTGCCAGGGATGCCATTGGCGGGTGGGGCTAGGATGGTCGCCTGTGGACCATCCCTTAACCCATAGCGAACTGTCATGAACAAGAACGATGAGCAGACGATGCTGCCACCGCAGCCAGCCGTAACTTCCGATCGATCGCAGGATGCTGGAAAGTCTGAAAAACCCAAGGAATACGGTGGCCCCAAAGGCCTCGAACCCACGCGCTATGGCGATTGGGAGAAAGCCGGGCGCTGCATCGACTTCTAGCCAACCCCGTTTCAGCGGGCGCACTGCGTCCGTGCCGCCTGATCGCGCGCTCCGCCCGCGAACCCCTCGCCATGTCTCTGGAACCCGGCCTGGGTTTAGGTGTTGTTTATTGCGCCGCACCATATAAAGTCATTTTTACCGCGCCACGATGTTAACCGCACGTTAACGAGGAGAACTGTAATGTCAGTCAACAAACGGCCGTTATCGCCGTTCATGATCGGCCCCTACTACAAACCGCAAATGACTTCAATTTTGTCCATCACCCACCGCGCCACCGGTGCGTCGCTGGTGGTGGGCACCTTGCTGCTGGTGTACTGGCTGGCCGCCGCCGCGATCGGTCCCGAGGCTTACGAGCACGCTCAAGCCGTGCTGGGATCGGTACTGGGGCAACTGTTGCTGTTCCTGTGGACCTGGGCGTTGTTCTATCACATGGCCAACGGTATCCGCCATCTGTTTTGGGACGCTGGCTACGGTTTCGAGATGGAAGACGCCACCAAATCCGGTTGGTGGGTCGTGTGGTCCTCCATCATCCTGACCTTTCTGTGCTGGTTGATCGCCGCGCCCTAGAGGAGAGATATCATGAGCATTCGTACTCCGCTTGCCCACGCTCGCGGTCTGGGCACCGCCAAGGACGGTACCCACCACTGGTGGTTGCAGCGCGTCACCTCCGTCGCGCTGGTGCCGCTGGTATTGTGGTTTGCCTTCTCCCTGCTGTCAGTGTCCCGCGCCGACTATGAAGGGTTTCAACACTGGTTGAGCAACCCCATCAACGCTGGTCTGATGATTGCCTTGGTCCTCGCGGCGTTCTACCACGCCAACTTGGGCATGCAGGTCATCTACGAGG
>JAGRHI010000274.1 GCA_020445045.1 Candidatus Competibacteraceae bacterium | reverse complement strand
CCTCGGCCTCTTCCTCCTTGCCGCCGTCTGGTACTGGCACGCCCAATACCAGGCCCAGCGCATCCGCGCCGAGCAGTCCGACGACTGGTCAGACTACTGGCAGCACTGGAGCGAAGAATGGCGCGACCGCGCCGAGCGCGCCACCGCCACCCTTGCCGACGCCACAGAGGAAATCCACACCCTGCGCGAGCGCAACGCCCACTGGCAGGAGCTGCACGCCGAACGCACGCGCCAGCTCCTCGCCAAGAATTACTGGATCATTGATCACAACGTCAGGAGGCGCGCCGGCAAATAGACCAAAACAAAACCCCTGGCAGTGTCGACAGCACCGCCAGGGGCAACCATGGGCGTTCGTGGCGCCCACACCTGCATTCTACCAGCGGGCATTGCACCACGAGCAATGCCCGCATCTATTGAACGGAGTGTCAACACCATGGCTACTTTCCGCAGTAGCAACCACCAGATCAGCGCCAGTAGCGTCTACACCAACGGCGACCTGGCCAACCTGATCGAGAATCTCTACCGCCAGAGCCTCCGGGCCGGCGCCAATGGCGACTATGCCCGCGGCTTGTACGACATGGCGCAATCGATCGCCGCCGCCACCAACACCGAAATCGATCTGCCCTACGTCGCTCCTGTCCACCCAGTCCACCCCGTCTACTCGGAGAACATCATCGAACGCTATGAGCGCATCGAGGAGCGCCGCGAACGCACCGTCGAACGCTACGCCCCGCCGCTTACCCCACCCGCCGAACGCCAGTTCAAGATCGTTGGCGAGCGGGAACCGTGGCCGGCGCCGGCGTCCACTCCGTCTACACAGTCCACCGCTGCCGCTGCCGCCAACATGACCGGCGACGACGTGAACATCACCGTCTTCAATCCCGCCGCCGGCCGGCTCGTCAGCCGCGACATCGGCCACGGCTGGATCGGCAATGACGGCTACACCGCCTACTGGAACGCGTCCGACTGGCAGCGCATCACGGTCGACGAAGCGCGGGCATGGGGCAACCTCATCCCCGACGATTGGGCCGTGCTCGTCCGCCACGCCTACGCCGACCGCATGCGCCGCCAACTGGCCACCAACGACCGGAGACTCCTCCCATGACCATCGCATCCCAACTGCACACCGAGATCCAACTCATCAACGCCACCCTGGCCGCCTTCGCCATCGACGCTGGCACCCGCCCCGGCTGGACTGTCGTCGCCGGCACCTCCTACATTGCCTACGGCCTGCGCACCGGCCGCAGCCAGCCCATCGACGCCGTGGAGCGCCGCCTGCCCGAACTCTCCGAGCGCATCAGCGCCCACCGCGGCCGCCCCACCCCCGTCCGTCTGCGTCGCCTTCCCCTCGCCCTCGAAGTGCCCCACCCGGCGCCCCAGCCGCTCGACTGGCGCGCCGCCACCCTGCGCCGGTCCCGCTACACCATGCTCGCCGGCCGCAACTACAGCGCCCAGCCCGCCGCCGATCTCCTCGTCCGCCTCGACGAGCAGCCGCACACCCTCATCGCCGGCACCACCGGCAGCGGAAAAAGCACGCTGGAGCGCATGCTCCTCCTCTCCCTGGCCCTCAACACCGC
>JAGRHI010000273.1:3709-3869 GCA_020445045.1 Candidatus Competibacteraceae bacterium | reverse complement strand
TGTTCGTCGCCATCGGCCACAAGCCGAACACCGATCTCTTCGCCGGTCAGTTGGAGATGCGCAACGGCTATCTCCTGGTCAAGGGCGGCGCCGAGGGTGGCGCCACCACCACCAGCACCTCGGGGGTATTCGCCGCCGGTGACGTGGCCGACCACGTTTA
>JAGRHI010000273.1:2053-3701 GCA_020445045.1 Candidatus Competibacteraceae bacterium | reverse complement strand
GCCATCACTTCCGCCGGCAGCGGTTGCATGGCCGCGCTGGACGCCGACAAATATCTGGACGGGCTGGGGCACTAGGCCCGCCGCCGCTGCAAGGTGGGTTGCTCCCGCCTTGCTCCCGCTCGCCGATTGATCAGATCAGCGGCTTGGCCCATTCCGTGTTTTCGTCGTCCGCCACTGGAACGACCAATACCGGGCGCTTCGACGTCAGGGTAATCCGACGGGTGGTCGAACCCAGCAGGTCGGTCCGCATGCCGGAACCGGTATGTGTGCCCATGATGATCAGATCGACATTGTGCCGATCGGCCTCGGACAGGATTACCTCGCACGCCAAACCGCTGGCCACGCGAACTTCCGCGATCACCTCCGTCTGCTCAAGCGTGGCGCCGAGCTCCTCCGCGCAAAACGCTTCCATCCGCTGACGGATCTTCTCCAGCATACCCGCGCTGGCCTGCTGGTGTAGATCCTTCGCCGCGTCCGGCTTCAGATAGGAGTCGATCAGAAACCGCACCGAATTGCTCAGCGGCTCGACCACATGCAGCAGAATGATTCTGGCGCCAAGCTGCTTGGCCAGACCCACGGTGAACCGAAATACCGGTCGCGTGTGACTGCCTAGGGCCGTGGTGTACAAAATGGTCTTGACTTGGGGAATCATAAGCTTCGCTCCGCTCACTGAGAGTTGACACGCCTTGCGACCCGATCCACCGCCATGTCGGGTTCACGGCCGTGATGCGCAAGAGGACAAGGACAGTAGATTACGGAATTAGTGGAAAAAAAACTAATGTAAAGCTCCTTTTCGTCCTTGGGTGGGAAAAGACAATATAAACTTTACAGGCTTTCGGCCATGTCCCGGTTGCGCTAATCTTTGCCAAATCTCGCGGGCACTCCAAGTCCGCATATCCCCAACCTCACAGGAGAACCGTTATGCCCAAATCCGCGCGTCCCCGCCGCAGTGTGCTGTATATGCCAGGCTCCAACGCCCGCGCCCTGGAAAAGGCCCGCGCCCTGCCGGCCGACGGTCTGATTCTCGACCTGGAAGACGCCGTTGCGCCCGACGCCAAGGAATTGGCGCGCAAGCAGGTGTGCGAGGCGGTCGCCGCCGGCGGTTTCGGCATGCGCGAGACCATCATCCGCGTCAACGCCCTGTCCACCCGCTGGGGCTACGAAGACATCGCCATGGCCGCTAAGTCGGGCGCCGACGCGCTGTTGTTGCCCAAGGTGGAAAGCGCCGACGCCATCCACCATATGGAAGCGATCATGGAAGCCAACGGCGCGCCGGCCAGCATGGCGATCTGGGCGATGATGGAAACTCCGCGCAGCATCCTCGAATCGCAGTGGATCGCCCGCGCCTCGTCGCGCATGGAGTGCCTGGTGATGGGGACCTCCGATCTGGCCAAGGAACTGGACTGCGCCCATACCCACGAACGCCTGCCGTTCGTCACCTCGCTCGGGCTGTGTCTGCTGGCCGCCCGCGCCGCCGGGTTGGCCATCCTCGACGGCGTCTATCTCGATCTCAACGACGACGCCGGTTTCGAATTCGCCTGCCGCCAGGGCAGCGAGTTCGGCTTCGACGGCAAGACGCTGATTCATCCCAAACAGGTGGGTCCCTGCAATGGGGTCTTCACGCCGAAGCCGGAAGACGTGGCCTGGT
>JAGRHI010000273.1:0-2014 GCA_020445045.1 Candidatus Competibacteraceae bacterium | reverse complement strand
CGAGGGCGTGGTGGTGGTGAACGGCAGGCTGGTCGAAAACCTCCATGTCGAGAGCGCCCGCCGCGTGGTGAGCATGGCCGATGCCATCACCGCGATGGCGGCGGCGGCCAACGCCTGAACGATATACTCCCTTCCGTAACGACCGGCGGCGCCTACCGGTACCGCCGGTTTCGTTCGGCCCGCGCTCGCCGGCCCACTGACCTGTATAACGCCATCATGTCGAACCGCCCTTGCAGACCACCGCGCCGTCGGTGGCCAATCCACGTCTTGCCGTTGCTGGCCGGACTGGCGCTGGCCGCCTGCGACAGTGCCCCGCCCGACCCCACCGTGCGCCTGACCGGCGCCACCATGGGCACCAGCTACGAACTCAAGTTGGTGCCGGCGCCTGGGCAGACCGTCCCCACCGATCTTCAGGCGCGGATCGATAAGATGTTGGCCCACATCAACCGGCAAATGTCCACCTACGATCCCGATTCGGAACTGTCGCGCTTCAACCAAAATCCCAGTACCGACTGGATCGCGGTTTCTCCCGAACTGCAACAGGTGGTCGCCGAGGGCTTGCGGATCGGCGAACTCAGCGGCGATGCGTTCGACATCACCGTCGGCCCCCTGGTCAATCTCTGGGGCTTCGGACCGGAGCCACGCCGCGATGCGGTTCCCTCGGCGACCGCCATCGCCCAGGCCCGCGAGCGGGTCGGCGACTGGCGCCTGCACGCCCGCGCCGAGCCGCCGGCGCTGCGAAAGGACCGCCCCGATCTATATGTCGATCTTTCCGCCATGGCCAAGGGCTACGGCGTGGATCGCATGGTCGCCTTGATCGAAGCCGCCGGCGTCGGCGACTATCTGGCCTCGATCGGCGGCGAAATCCGCGTCCGGGGCCGCAACGGTCGCGGCGAACCCTGGACCATCGCCATCGAAAAGCCGGAAGCGGGCCAGCGCTCGGTCGAACGATTGATCCGACTCGGCGATCATACCGTCTCCACCTCGGGGAATTACCGCAACTTCTTCGAGCAGAACGGTCAGCGTTACTCGCATGTCATCAACCCGCGCACCGGTTGGCCGGTCCCACACACCCTGGCTTCGGTGACGGTGATCGGCGATCGCTCCATGGTGGCCGACGCCACCGCCACCGCGCTGCTCGCCGCCGGCCCGGAGCTGGGTTTCCAACTGGCCAGCGAACACCATCTGGCCGCGTTTTTCGTGCTGATCGAATCGGACGGCGGCTTCAAGGAACGGTTCACCCCGGAATTCGAGCCGTATCTGCTACCCCAGCAACCCTGATCCCTCACTTTGCCCGGACCGCGCCATGACCGCTCCCGCCCTGACCCTGCGCCAGTTGCGCAAGACCTACGCCAATGGCCCCGAGGCGCTGCGTGGTATCGATCTGGAGGTCGCGGAAGGTGAGTTCTTCGCCCTGCTCGGCCCCAATGGCGCCGGCAAATCCACCACCATCGGCATCATCTGCTCGCTGGTGCGTAAATCCAGCGGTTCCGTTCAGGTCTTCGGGCACGACCTCGACCGTGAGTTGAGCGCGGCGAAGGCCTGCATCGGACTGGTGCCGCAGGAGTTCAACTTCAATCAGTTCGAGCCGGTCGTCGAGATCCTCGTCAACCAGGCCGGCTATTACGGTATTCCGCGCGAACTGGCCCACCAGCAGGCCGCAACCTATCTTGAACAACTCGGTTTATGGGAAAAACGGCGGGTGATGGCGCGGGAGCTGTCGGGCGGCATGAAACGCCGGCTGATGATCGCCCGCGCGCTGGTTCACGAACCGAAGCTGCTGATCCTGGACGAACCGACCGCCGGGGTGGACATCGAGATTCGCCGCTCGACCTGGGATTTCCTGCGCGCCATCAACGCTCGCGGCACCACCATCATTCTGACCACGCACTACCTGGAAGAAGCGGAAAGCCTGTGCCGGCACATCGCCATCATCGATCAAGGCCGGATCGTCGAGAACGATCGGATGAGTGCCCTGATCGGCCGCCTGCATCTGGAAACCTTCGTGCTGAAC
>JAGRHI010000272.1:5501-13487 GCA_020445045.1 Candidatus Competibacteraceae bacterium | reverse complement strand
CGCCGTCTGGTCGAGCATCATCTGGAACTGCTGGCCGAGCGCGATTTCACCGGCTTGATGCGCCGGCTCAAGGTGACGCGCGAGGCGCTACAGGGTATCGTGAGCCTGATTCAGTCGCTGGACCCGCGTCCGGGTGCCCGCCTGTCCAACGCCGCGCCGCAGTACGTCGTGCCGGACGTGTTGGTCTACCGCCAGCGCCATACCTGGCGGGTCGAGCTGAACCCCGATAACATGCCCAAGCTGCGCATCAACGCCCGATACGCGGCCCTGGCGCGGCAAAGCGGCTCGAACGGCGATACGGCCTATCTGAAAAACCATTTGCAGGAGGCGCGCTGGTTTCTCAAGAGCCTGCAAAATCGCAACGAGACCCTGCTCAAGGTGGCCACCTGCATCGTCGAGCGTCAGCGGGAATTTCTGGAGCAGGGCGACGAGTACATGAAGCCGCTGATTCTGCGGGATGTCGCCGAGACACTGGGCATGCACGAATCGACCATCTCGCGGGTGACCACTCAGAAATACATGCATACGCCGCGAGGGATCTACGAGCTGAAATATTTCTTTTCCAGCCATGTCGGCACCAGCGACGGCGGCGAGTGTTCGTCCACCGCCATCCGTGCCATGATCCGCAAGCTGATCCAGGCGGAAAACCCCGGCAAGCCGCTCAGCGACGATAAGATCGCCAAACTGCTGGAGGCCGATGGAATTCAGGTGGCCCGGCGCACGGTGGCAAAATATCGGGAAGCCATGTCCGTGCCCTCTTCTTCGGATCGTAAACGCCTCGTCTGACCGGACGGGGAATACCCGCCCCGCAAGGGGCATTGCAACGGGAGTCCGGGGCATGCCGGACGGTTCGAATCCGCAACGGTCGAGCGACCGCCATGGATCGCGCGCCGCTCGACGGTTCCGACGCCCGACCCAAACAAGACCTGCCAGTCAGGAGCCCATGTCATGCAAATCAAACTGAGCGGACACCATGTGGAAATCACCCAGGCGCTGCACGACTACGTGCACGACAAGCTGGAGCGCATCGAGCGGCATTTCGACAACGTGACCAGCGCCCAGGTGATTCTCAGCGTCGATAAACTGAGCCAGAAGGCCGAAGCGACGATCCATGTGGCCGGTAACGAAATCTTCGCCGATGCCATCGACGAGGATATGTATGCCGCGCTCGATGCCCTGATCGATAAGGTCGACCGTCAGATCAAGAAGCACAAGGAAAAACTGACGGACAAGCATCGTGGCGAAAAGGCGCGCAGCTATCCCCAGCCTTGAGTGAGTCTTATGGATATTACAGACCTGATTACCTCCGACCGGATCGTTTGCGACAGCGAAGTAGCCAGTAAGAAAAGGGTCATCGAGATCATGAGCGAGCTGCTCGCCACCGGTCAGCCCGATTTGGCGGTCCGGCCGATCTTCGATAGCCTGATCGGCCGAGAGCGCTTGGGGAGCACGGGTCTGGGCCATGGGGTCGCCCTGCCCCATGGCCGTTTCGAGCACAGCCAGCAGGCCATTGGCGCGTTCGTCAAGCTGAAGAAGGGCGTGGATTTCGACGCTATCGACCGGCAGCCCGTGGACTTGGTGTTCGGTCTGCTGGTGCCGGATCATTACACCGACGAGCATCTCAAGATTCTTTCCCATCTGGCGGAAATGTTCAGCGACCAGGCGTTTTGCCAGCAATTGCGGGAAACCGACTCCGACCAGATGCTGTTTATCCGGTTCCGGGATTGGAAGCCGACCGCCATGACCTTGTCATGAACCAGCCGGCGCGGGCGAAGGATGTATTCCAAGCGCTGGAAACCGTGCTGGACTTGAGCTGGGTCGGCGGCGCGGCGGGGGCGGAACGCATCTTGTGGCCGCCGACCGAAGCCGGCGTACCCCTATACGGCCGGCTGAACTGGGTTCATGCGCCCCGGCTGCAAATCTGCGGTCCCGAGGAAAGCGACTTTTTCGGTCGGCTCGAATCGACGGTGCGGCAGGCATTGATCCGCGATCTGCTGGCATTCCCCACCGGCGCGGTGCTGGTGTGCGGCGGCGTGGAGCCGGTCGAGACGCTGCGGGCCGGCGCCGAGAAGGCCGGTGTTCCGCTCTGGTCCAGTCCGGCCACGCCCGAAGTGGTGTTGGAGCAACTCGATCATTACCAGCATGGTCTGGATGCCTCCACCGTGGTGCACGGCGAACTGCTCGAAGTGTTCGGTCTGGGGGTGCTGATCACCGGTGGTAGCGGCATTGGCAAGAGCGAGTTGGCCCTGGAACTGATCAGTCGCGGTCATCGTCTGATCGCCGACGATACCCCGACCCTGACTCGGGTGGCGTCGGTGGTCCTGGAAGGGACCTGTCCACCCGCGCTGAGCGATCTGCTGGAAGTGCGCGGGCTCGGCATCCTCAACATCCGCCGCATGTTTGGAGATAGCGCCATCAAGCGCAACAAGCGCGTCCGGCTGATTCTTCACCTGGTCAAGATGGAGGAGATCGCGCCGCCAGCCGATGCCCGATTGCAGGGGATGCGGGAAAATCGGGTGATTCTGGGCGTCGGCGTGCCGGCGATCACGCTGCCGATCGCGCCCGGCCGCAATCTGGCGGTGCTGGTGGAGTGCGCGGTGCGCGATCACATCCTGCGGTTGGGCGGATATCACGCCGAGCAGGATCTGATGACGCGCATGGAAAAGGCCATGGCGAGGGCCGTTCCGTGCGAATAATCATCGTCAGCGGTTTGTCCGGCTCCGGCAAGACCATCGCGCTGCAAACCCTGGAAGACCTGGACTACTATTGCGTCGACAATTTGCCGTTCAAGCTGATTCTGCCCCTGGCGCGGGAAGTCACCGCCGCCAGCGACCTGCTGCCGCCGACCGTGGCGGTGGGGGTGGACGCGCGCAATTTCATCGATGAATTGCACCAGTTTCCCAGCACGTTGACCGAACTGCGCGCCAGCGATCTGCGGGTGGACGTGTTGTTCTTGCAAGCCGATGACGAGACTCTACTCAAGCGCTACAGCGAAACCCGGCGCCGGCATCCCCTGGCGTTGGGCGACATTCCGCTGCGGGAAGCGATCCAGCAGGAACGGCGGTTGCTGGAGCCGATCATCGCCTGCGCCGATCTGATCGTCGATACCAGTGACACCAATCTCTACCAATTGCGCGAGCTGATTCGCGCCCGCGTGCACGAGACGCCCGGTGAGGCGATGTCGCTGCTGTTCGAATCGTTCGGGTTCAAGAACGGCGTGCCCGCCGACGCCGATTTCGTGTTCGATGTGCGTTGTCTGCCCAACCCGCACTGGGAGCCGCAGCTGCGTCCACTGACCGGACTGGACTCGGCCGTGATCGATTTTCTCGGCCGCCAGTCGGAGGTCGGCGCGATGATCGCCGACATCGGCCATTTTCTGGAGGGATGGTTGCCGCGATTCGAGCGCAGCGAGCGGAGTTATCTGAGCGTCGCCATCGGGTGTACCGGCGGCCAGCATCGCTCGGTGTTCGTCGCCGAGGCCCTGGCTCGCCATTTCAGCGGACTGCGCGACTATGTCATGGTCCGTCATCGAGAACTAAAATTGACGGTGTAGCCCAATGAGTGGTCGCGATTGGATCGGTTGGGGAATGAAGGGAGCGTCAGGGTGCTGAAGCGGGAAATTGTCATCATCAACAGGCTGGGGCTGCACGCCCGCGCCGCCGCCAAGTTCGTGACCTTGGCGGCTGGATTCGACGCCGAGATCCGGCTGTTGCGCGACGGGCGCGAAGTCAACGGCAAAAGCATCATGGGCGTCATGATGCTGGCGGCCGCGCGTGGCGCCCAATTGGAGTTGTGCGCCAGCGGTCCCGAGGCCGAGCAGGCGCTCGAACATCTCGAAGATCTGGTGCGCCGCCGCTTCGACGAGAGCGAATGAGAGGGCTTCCGCATGCCGTTTTCGCTGCATGGCATCGGGGTTTCCCGGGGGTATGCGATCGGCAGAACCTATCTGCTGCAGCGCAACCAGCCGGAAATCGCCGAGTACACCATCCCCGACGCCATCATCGAGGATGAAGTCCAGCGGTTTCTGAATAGTCTGGATATCGCCAAGCGGCAGTTGCGCGATGTCCGGGTGCAGGTTCCCCCGACGGCGCCGACGGAGGTGGTCGCCTTTATCGACACCCATTTGCTGATGCTGGAAGACGCGACGTTTACCGAGGCGCCGATCAAGCTGATTCGCACGCGCAAGTGCAACGCCGAATGGGCGCTGAAGATCCAGCGGGACCTGTTGGTCCAGGTGTTCGAGGATATGGACGATCCGTATCTGCGCACCCGCAAGGACGATGTGGAACATGTGGTGCGGCGGGTGCAGCGCGTGCTGGTGACCGAAGATCCGTCTTATCTGAACGACCCCGATTACACCGAACTGGCGTCCAGTCGCTTGGAAGGGCGCATCGTCGTCGCCGACGACCTGACCCCGGCCGACACCATCCTGATGCAGCATCAGGGGGTGCTGGCGTTCGTGACCGAGTACGGTGGCCCGCTGTCCCACACCGCCATTCTGGCGCGCAGCCTGGGCATTCCGGCGGTGGTCGGCGCGCGCAATGCCCGCGCCTACCTGGGCCATGACGAACCGGTGATCGTCGATGGCCGCCAGGGCGTGATTCTGCTCGGTTTGGACGAGCGCATCCTGCGCTACTACCGCCACAAGCAGAAGGAGGAGCGCCAACAGCAGCGCGAGTTGAACAAGCTCAAGGGCAAGCCGGCGATCACCCGCGACGGGCTGACGATCGAGTTGTACGCCAACATCGAATTGCCGGAAGACGCGGCGGCGGTGCGGGACGTGGTGGCCGATGGGGTCGGTTTGTACCGCACCGAGTTCCTGTTCATGAATCGCCCCGACGTGCCGGACGAGGAAGAACATCTGGCTTCCTATCTGCACGTGATCAAGACCCTGGAAGGCAGTCCCATCACCATCCGCACCGCCGACCTTGGCGCCGACAAGCAGGTGGACGGCGGCCGCGGCGGCGGCCCGGTCTGCACCAATCCGGCGCTCGGCTTGCGGGCGATTCGGATGTGTCTCAAGGATCTGGCGATGTTCCGCCCGCAGTTACGCGCCATCCTGCGGGCTTCGGCGCACGGGCCAGTGCGGATGATGATTCCGATGCTGTCCGCCATCCAGGAGGTTTTCCAGGTGCTGCGGTTGGTGACGGAGACCAAGCAGGAGTTGCGCGATCGGGGTTTGGCCTTCGACGAGAAGATGCCGGTCGGCGGCATGATCGAAGTGCCGGCGGCGGCGGTGTGCGCGCCCCAGTTCGCCCGCTATCTGGATTTTCTGTCGATCGGCACCAACGATCTGATCCAGTACACCCTGGCCATCGACCGGGTGGATGACGAGATCAACTATCTCTACGATCCGTTGCATCCGGCGGTGCTGATGCTGATCCACAACACCATCTTCGCCGGTCACAAAGCCGGCATTCCGGTCAGCCTGTGCGGCGAGATGGCCGGCGATCCCCGTTACACCCGGTTGTTGCTGGGGCTCGGTCTGACGCAGTTCAGCATGCACCCCACCGCCTTGCTGGAGATCAAGCGGGTCATTCAGAGCAGCGAGGTCGCCGAGTTGGTGTCGGTGGTCCGCCGCCTGCTGCGCACCACCGACGCCGAGAAATACGCCGAAGCCCTCAAGAGCGTCGCCGAGAATTGATCCTTGCTTTCAGGCCGCCACCGGCCGGATGGCGAGCGTTGGTGGCGGCTCCTGTCTAGACGGTGGATCGACGGCTTGCCAACCAGTCGCGGACGGCGGGACCGGTGCCGATGGTCCACGGCTTCAGCCGTTCGACCGGCACGCGTTTGATGTCGGCCAGTTCCTCCCCGAGGGTGATATGCCCTTGCGCCGGCACGTGGAAGGCCAGCAGCAACTGGTTCATCTCGAAAAACGGGTAATAGCCGATGAAGCGGGCGGTGGTGACATCCAAGCCCAGCTCTTCGCGCACCTCGCGCAGGACGGCGGCGTCCGGGGTTTCGTCCCGCTCCAGAAAACCGGTGATCAGCCCATACCTTTTCTCCGGCCAGCCTCGGTTGCGGGCCAGAATGACCGCGCCGTCCAACTCGACGATGGCGGCGACCACCGGCACCGGATTGTCCCAATGCACGTAGCCACAGCCGGCGGCGCCACAGCGTTGTCGGGAACGGCCGTCGATGGCGGCGGTTTGCAAGGGGTTGCCGCATTGCGGGCAGAAAGTGACTGGCATCGCGAATCGTCCGGTAATGTGGAGGAAGGCGGCACCCATCCGCCAAAAGATCGACTTCTGACTTATAATATTTTTTACGGCGGCTCACCAGTGTCGCCGTTTTGATTTTGGAAAGCGGCTTGCGGAATTTCCGCACCGGGCCGGAGCGAATGTTCCCCAAGCCGTTGTGCGACCACCAAAACGGATTGCCGGCGATCCGTATTTTTCAGCGATCCCTATTCATGAAACCACGCCATTTTCTCAGCCTGTTCGATCTGACGCCCGCGGAGTTACGGTATGTACTGCGGCGCGCCGGCGAGTTGAAGACGCAACACCGGCGGGGGGAGCGCCATGCGCCGTTTCCCCAGAAGGTGTTGGGCATGATCTTCGAAAAAGCCTCGACTCGCACCCGGATTTCCTTCGAAGCCGGCATCGTGCAATTGGGGGGTAGCGCCATCTTTCTATCGCCGCGCGATACGCAACTGGGTCGGGGCGAACCGATCGAGGACACCGCGCGCGTGTTGTCGGGCATGGTGGATCTGGTGATGATCCGTGCTTACGAGCACGTCAAGGTGGAGCATTTCGCCGCGTATTCCAGCGTGCCGGTCATCAACGGGCTGACCGACTACAACCATCCCTGCCAATTGCTGGCCGACATGCAGACCTTCATCGAGCAGCGTGGCGACATTCGCGGGCGGACCGTGACCTGGATCGGTGACGGCAACAATATGTGCAACAGCTATCTCAGCGCCGCCTGTCAGTTCGATTTCCAGTTGCGGATCGCCGTGCCGGTCGGCTACGAGCCGGACGCGGATTTACTCGAGCGAGCGGCCGGCCGGGTAGTGCTGCTGCGCGATCCGCTGGTCGCGGCCCGAGGGGCCGATCTGATCGCCACCGATGTGTGGTCGAGCATGGGCAAGGAGGAGGAGCAACAACGACGGCTACGGGATTTCAAGGATTATCAGGTCAGCGCCGAGGTCATGGCCCAAACCAAGCCCGAGGCGATTTTCCTGCATTGCCTGCCGGCGCATCGGGGCGAGGAGGTCAGCGCCGAGGTTATCGACGGCCCGCAAAGCCAGGTATGGGAGGAGGCCGAAAACCGCTTGCACGCTCAAAAGGCGCTGATGGAATTTTTGTTGTCGGATGCACCAGCCTCCGCTTGAAATGGCTGGAACGGACCCGTCGTGGTTTCCGCGTCCGGCCAGCGACCGCGCAAGTGAAACGGTGGCCCACATGACCGGACGTTATAAGCTTGCGCCGAAGCCGTCTGGCGAAGGCGCGGGCGAATCTGATAGATTAACCGGCGCGAATTGCCGTTGTTTCGCGCCCTCTTGCGTGCCTACGCTGTTCCCGCCGCCACCGCCTGTCGGGGTCGCATTCGCAACTGCGGGCGTTTCTTACGACCTCTTCTCCAGATTCGCGGGCTGTTTTCCACGGCCCGGAAGGTAACTGTCCGGATATCGCGCGCCATGAAAGACTATGCGCTGATTCTGATCGGGACGATCCTGGTCAACAATTTCGTGCTGGTGAAGTTCCTGGGTTTGTGCCCCTTCATGGGGGTTTCCCGCAAGCTGGAAACCGCCATGGGCATGGGGTTGGCGACCACCTTCGTGTTGACGCTGTCGGCCATTTGCGCCTATCTGGCCGATGAGTATCTGCTGGCGCCGCTGGGGCTGGAGTACCTGCGCACCATCACTTTCATTCTGGTGATCGCGGTGGTGGTGCAGTTCACCGAAATGGTGGTGCACAAGACCAGTCCCTTGTTGTATCAGGTGCTGGGCATTTATCTGCCCCTGATCACCACCAACTGCGCGGT
>JAGRHI010000272.1:4503-5484 GCA_020445045.1 Candidatus Competibacteraceae bacterium | reverse complement strand
TGGCGCTGCTCAACGTGCAGACTCGGCACGGCTTCGTCGAATCGGGCTTGTACGGTTTCGGCGCGGCGATCGGCTTCTCGCTGGTGATGGTGCTGTTCGCGGCCATGCGCGAGCGCATCGCGGCGGCGGATGTGCCGGTGCCGTTTCGCGGGGCGGCCATCGCCCTGGTGACCGCCGGGCTGATGTCGCTGGCGTTCATGGGTTTTTCCGGTCTGGCCAGAGGTTGAAACGATGATCGCGGCGATTGTGGTGCTGAGCGCCCTGGCGGGGATTTCGGGCCTGCTGCTGGGGTTTGCCGCCGTGCGCTTCAAGGTCGAAGGCGATCCCATCGTGGACAAGATCGACGCTATCCTACCGCAGACCCAGTGCGGTCAATGCGGCTATGCCGGATGCCGGCCGTATGCCGAGGCTATCGCCGCCGGCGAGGCGGACATCAACCAGTGCCCGCCGGGTGGCGAGCCCGGCATCGTCGCCTTAGCCGAACTGCTGGGTTGCGATCCCAAGCCGCTCAATCCGGACAATGGGATCGAAAAGCCGAAAATGGTCGCGGTCATCGACGAGCAGAACTGTATCGGTTGCACCTTGTGCATCCAGGCTTGTCCGGTGGACGCCATTCTCGGCGCGGCCAAGCACATGCACACGGTCATCGACCGGGAGTGCACCGGTTGCGAGCTGTGCCTGGCGCCGTGTCCGGTCGATTGCATCTACATGGTGCCGGTCGCGCAAACCATCGGGAACTGGAAGTGGGCCTATCCGAATCCGACCCCCGAGATCCCCCGGCCAACGGATCGAGCCGCCGCATGAGCGCCTTGTTTCCGTTTCACGGCGGGCTCAAGACCGTCCGTCACAAGACCGAATCCAATCAACGACCGATCCTGGCCGGTCCCTTGCCCCGGCAGTTGACGGTGCCGCTGCGCCAGCATATCGGCGCCATCGCCAAGCCTCTGGTGCAGGCTGGCGACCGGGTGCTGAAAGGTCAGA
>JAGRHI010000272.1:1201-4405 GCA_020445045.1 Candidatus Competibacteraceae bacterium | reverse complement strand
CTCCGGCCTGCCGGATGCGTGCGTGGTCATCGACACCGACGGCGAGGAACGTTGGATCGAGCGGCAAGCGGTGGATTACCGTCGGCTGCATTCGAGCGAGGTACGCGGCGCGCTGCGCAATGCCGGCGTGGTCGGACTGGGCGGCGCGGTGTTTCCCAGCGCGGTCAAGCTGAATCCGGGTGGCCATGACAAGCCGCTGGACACCTTGATCTTGAACGGCGCCGAGTGCGAGCCCTGGATCACTTGCGACGACCGACTGATGCGCGAGCGCGCGGCTGGGATCGTCACCGGTCTGCACGTCATGGTGCATCTGCTGGAGCCGCGCGAGGTGTTGATCGGCATCGAGGACGACAAACCGGACGCGGCCGCCGCCATGACCGCGGCTTGTGCCGGCACCGGTTATCAGGTTCGAGTGGTGCCGACCCGCTATCCCAGCGGCAGCGTGAAACAACTGGTCCATCTGCTGACCGGGAAGGAGATCCCGTTCGACGGCTTGCCGGCCGATATTGGCGTCCAGTGTTTCAACGTCGCCACCGCCCATGCCGTCCATCGCGCCATCGATTTTGGCGAGCCGGTGCTGTCCCGCGTCGTCACCGTGACCGGTCAAGTCGACCGGCCGGGCAACGTCGAGGTCTTGCTCGGTACGCCGTTCGCGGCGCTGGTCGAGTTGTGCGGTGGCTATCGGGATGGGGTCGAGCGGCTGATCATGGGCGGGCCGATGATGGGATTTGCCCTGCACGACGACGGGGTACCGGTGACCAAGGCCACCAACTGCATCCTCGCCGCTGGCGCCGAGGCGTTGATGCCCGAACAGCCGCCGATGCCCTGCATCCGTTGCGGGGCCTGCGTCGAAGTATGCCCGGCCAATCTGCTGCCGCAGCAGTTGTACTGGCATGCCCGTGCCAAGGAGTTCGACAAGGCGCAGGATTATCACTTGTTCAGTTGCATCGAATGCGGCTGTTGCAGCACTGTTTGCCCCAGCCACATCCCGTTGGTGCAGTTCTACCGCTACGCCAAGAACGAAATTTGGGCGCAGGAGAAAGAGAAGCAAAAGGCCGAGTTGGCTCGACAACGGCATCAGGCCCGGCTGGAACGGCTGGAACGCGAGCAAAAGGAACGGGAGGCCAAGCTGCGCCAGAAAACGCCACCTCGCCCCGCGCCGGCGGCCAAGGCGCCCGAAGTGGATCAGTTACCCATCGAGGCGGCGGTCGCCCGCGCCCGGCCGGCGCGGGGCGAGGTGGCGGTGGACGGGCCACAGCCATCGGTTGCGGTTACCGCCGATGGCGCCGAGCAGGACGGTTGAGCGGCGATGCGCTTCAAGACCGCGACTTCCCCCCATATCCTGCGCGAAACCGGCGTCGGTCAAGTGATGCGCCGGGTGTTGTATGCGATGGCGCCCGGCATCGCGGCGCTGGCCTGGTTTTTCGGTTGGGGCGTGCTGGTGAATCTGGCGATGGCCACCGTGGTGGCGCTGGCGGCGGAGACGCTGATGCTGGCGGCGCGCGGCAAGCCGCTGACCTTGCACCTGGGCGACTGTAGCGCCGTGGTCACCGCCTGGCTGCTGGCGGCGGCGCTGCCGTCGCTGGCGCCGTGGTGGCTGACCGTCCTGGGCGTCGCCTTCGCCATCGTGGTCGCCAAGCATCTCTACGGTGGCTTGGGCTATAACCCTTTCAATCCGGCCATGGTCGGCTACGTGGTGCTGCTGATCTCGTTTCCGCGCGAGATGAGCACCTGGCCGATTCCCCACGGAGTCGGACAGGCACACGCGCTGAGCTTGCCGGAAACCTTGGATATCGTGTTCGGCGGCGCGGGACGCCTCGTCGCGGACGGACTGACCGGCGCGACGCCGCTCGATGTGTTGCGCACCCAATTGGGTCTGGGATTGACGGTGACCGAGATCCGCAACAGCCCGGTGTTCGGGATCGTGTCCGGCGGCGGCTGGGAATGGGTGGCGCTGGGGTTTCTGGCTGGCGGGCTGTGGCTGGTCTACATCCGTGCCGCCGACTGGCGGATTCCAGCCGGGATGCTGGGCGGGTTGGCGGCGATCGCCACCGTGTTCTATCTGGCTGACCCGCAACGCTACGCGCCGCCCTGGTTTCAGGTCTGGGGCGGCGCGGCGATCTTCGGCGCCTTCTTCATCGCCACCGACCCGGTCACGGCTAGCACCACGCCGCGTGGCCGATTGATTTACGGGGCCGGGATCGGTGTGCTGGTCTACGTCATTCGGGCGTTCGGCGGTTATCCCGACGGGGTGGCGTTTGCCGTGCTGCTGATGAATATCGCCGCGCCCACCATCGATTTGTATACCCAACCCCGGGTGTTTGGAGCGCGGCGCGGATGAAAACCGCGCGCAGCATGGGGATCGCCGCCCTGATCCTGACCGGTTTCGCCGTGGTCGGCACCGGTTTGGTCGCCGTGACCCATAGCGGCACCAAGGACATCATCGCCGCGGCCAACCGGGCGGCGCTGGAAGCGAGCCTGAATCGGCTGGTGCCGGCCGAACGCTACGATAACCGCGTGATCGATGACCGTATCGAAGTGGTGGCGCCGGAATGGCTGGGGACTGATCAACCGGTGGCCGTGTACCGGGCCCGTCACGATGGCCAGCCGGTGGCGCTGTTCGCCACGCCGACCGCGCCGGACGGTTACGGCGGGCCGATTCAACTGCTGGTCGGGGTGTATGCCGACGGGACCTTGGCCGGAGTGCGGGTGCTGGCGCACAAGGAAACGCCGGGTTTGGGCGACGCCATCGACGAGAAACGCTCACCGTGGATTCTGGCGTTTGCGGGTCGCTCGCTGACCGATCCACCATCGGAAAAATGGAAGGTCAAAAAGGATGGTGGCGCGTTCGACCAGTTCACCGGCGCGACCATTACCCCGCGCGCGGTGGTCAAGGCCACCCATAAGTTTCTGGAGTACGTCCAGACCCACCGCGAGCAATTGTTTGCCCCGGCGGCTGATGCAAAGACGGTCGGCCCGCCTCCCCGCCCCTGAGGGACTTGAGGGCGCGGAGGCGAGCCGCGCGAGAGGAGCGATCATGAGCGAAACGAGCTATGGGAGGATTCTCAAGGACGGCATGTGGACCCGGAACACGGGTTTCGTGGCGCTGCTGGGCTTATGCCCGCTGCTGGCGGTGTCGAGCTCGGTGGTCAACGGCCTGGGACTCGGTCTGGCGACCACGCTGGTGCTGTTGACCTCCAACGT
>JAGRHI010000272.1:0-1185 GCA_020445045.1 Candidatus Competibacteraceae bacterium | reverse complement strand
CGCAATCTGGTGCGGCCGGAGGTGCGGATTCCGGTGTTCGTCATGGTGATCGCCTGTGTGGTGACCGCCGTGGAACTGGCGATGCATGCTTTTTTGCCGGGGCTCTACACGGTGCTGGGCATTTTTATCCCCTTGATCGTCACCAACTGCTGCGTGATCGGTCGCGCCGAGGCGTTCGCGTTCAAGAACGGCGTGGCGAAGGCGGCGGTGGATGGGATCGCCACTGGCTTGGGGTTTCTGCTGGCACTGGTGTTGCTAGGCGCGCTGCGGGAGGCGGTGGGGCAGGGAACGCTGTTCGCGCAGGCCGATTTGCTATTTGGGGAATTCGGCAAGGGCTTGACCCTGCATCTGATCGACAATTATCGCGGCTTTCTGTTGGCGATTCTGCCACCGGGGGCGTTCATCGGTCTGGGTTGCCTGATCGCCGTCAAGAATGTGCTCGATGCCCGCGCCAAACGCCGGGCTGAGGCCAAGCCGGTGGGCGTGTTGCACGAAGCGGGCGTCTGAGGGGATCGGGGACGGAGTTCCACCCGTTCTCCAGTTTGACGACGATTGCTCTGACCGTCCGTCATCCGATGACAAGATGATCCCGGTCTACGCTTCAACCGGCCCCCATCTTATGGAACTCGTTGACAGCCCCACCGACCCCGAGAATTAGCATTTGTATACCGATTACGGCAAGAATTAGGCCCATTAGTCGTGTGACGACCTTGATGCCATTGTGTCCGATGTAATTGACGAAGCGTTCGCCAGAAACAAAAAACACATAGCTGATGACGCAGAGCACGAAGAAAGCCCCGACCGTTACGATAAATTCCGGTATCCCGCCGGCTGATGCGAAGTTCATGGCGGTGGCGATCGTGCCAGGCCCTGCTAGGATCGGCATGGCGAGTGGTGTGATGGCGATTTCCAATTTGTCGTCCAGGCACTTTTGCTTGTCCTCCTGACTGGGGTGTTGAATCGGGGAGTGTTCGCCTCCTTGAAGCATATGGTAGCCGACCAAGGCGACCAGGATTCCACCCATGATACGAAAGGACGACAGGGTAATTCCGAATAGATCGAATATCAGCTTGCCCGCGGCTGAGAAAATGATAATGATAATGAGGCTCAAGAACAGCGCCTTGGCGGCAATCTTACGCCTGACGTTGGGGTCATCTTCGGCAGTGAGCCCTAGAAATACCGGCG
>JAGRHI010000271.1 GCA_020445045.1 Candidatus Competibacteraceae bacterium | reverse complement strand
GCCGCCGGCAACTGCGTGGTGCTGAAACCCGCCGAACAGACGCCCGTGTCGATCCTGGTGCTGATGGAACTGATTCAGGATCTCCTCCCACCCGGCGTCGTCAACGTCGTCAACGGCTTTGGCCTGGAAGCCGGCAAGCCGCTGGCCAGCAACAAACGCATCGCCAAAATCGCCTTCACCGGCGAAACCACCACCGGGCGGCTGATCATGCAATACGCCGCGCAAAACCTCATCCCGGTCACGCTGGAACTGGGCGGCAAATCGCCCAACGTCTTCTTCGCCGACGTCTGCGCCCAAGACGACGACTTCTTCGACAAATCCTTGGAAGGCTTCACCATGTTTGCCCTCAATCAGGGCGAAGTCTGCACCTGTCCCTCGCGGGCGCTGATTCAGGAATCCGGCTACGACCGCTTCATCGAGCGAGCCATCCAGCGAGTGAAAGCGGTCAAGCAAGGCCATCCGCTCGACACCGACACCATGATCGGCGCCCAGGCCTCCTCCGAACAGATGGAAAAAATCCTCAGTTACCTGGATATCGGCCGTCAGGAAGGCGCGGAATGCCTGACCGGCGGACAACGCGCCGAACTGAGTGGGGAACTGCGCAACGGCTACTACATTCAGCCGACCGTATTCCAGGGCCACAACAAAATGCGCCTCTTTCAAGAGGAAATCTTCGGACCGGTGCTCGCGGTGACCACGTTCAAGGACGCGGCGGACGCGCTGGCCATCGCCAACGACACCCTCTACGGGTTGGGCGCCGGCGTCTGGAGTCGCGACATGAACATCGCCTACCGCATGGGGCGCGGCATCAAGGCCGGCCGGGTCTGGACCAACTGCTACCACCTCTACCCGGCGCACGCCGCCTTCGGTGGATACAAGCAATCCGGCATCGGCCGGGAAACGCACCGGATGATGCTCGACCACTACCAGCAAACCAAGAACCTGCTGGTCAGCTACAACCCCAAGGCCATGGGCTTCTTCTAAGGTCGCTACTCGTGCTCCTCTCTCCCCTTCTCCAACGGGGAGAGAGGTGGGGAATGAAAGCCGACTCAATCCGCTGGAGGCACATCATGACCACCGTACCCCGCGTATTGGCGACCGCTGCCGCCTTGGACTTGATCGCCCGGCTCCAGGCCAAGCACGGCCCGTTGATGTTTCATCAATCCGGTGGTTGTTGCGACGGCAGCTCGCCAATGTGCTACCCGGCGGGCGAACTGCTAGTCGGCGACGGTGACGTGCGCTTGGGCGAGATCGGCGGTTGCCCGTTCTACATGAGCGCCGCCCAGTTCGAGTACTGGAAACATACCCAACTGACCATCGATGTCGTGCCCGGACGAGGTGGCATGTTTTCCCTGGAAGGCCCGGAAGGTCTGCGCTTCCTGACGCGCTCCCGGCTGTTCACGGACCAGGAACAGGCGATGCTGGAGGAAGAGCCGGTTTACCGCCCGCGTGCCTGACTTTTCTTTCCACTATCGAAGAGATGAATGATGACTCTGTTGCTGTTGATCATCCTGTTCGCGCTCGGCGCCATCTTCGCGCCGCGCTTGATCCCCGAAACCCGGACCAGCCGCGGCGGCAAGGCGCTATCGCTGGGCTGGCTCAGAACCGGCACGCGTTTCGCCCTGTCGCTCGCGGCGGTATTCATGATTCTGGCGACCTCATTCGTGATCGTCGATCAGGACAAGGTCGGTCATCTGAAACTCATCTACGGGCTCAAGCAATTGCCGCCCGGCCATATCATCGCCATGGATGGCGAAGCGGGTCCCCAGGCGGAGATTCTCGGTCCCGGCTTCCATTTCAAACCGCTGCTGAACCTGCTGTACGAAGTCGAGCAGCAGCCGGTGACGACGATTCCGGAAGGTCGCTACGGTTACCTCGTCGCTCGCGACGGTCTGCCGCTGCGGTCGGATCAGTTTCTGGCCGATGCCTGGCCCGACGAACAGAAAATGCTCGACGCTCACTATTTCCTGACTGAAGGGCAAGGTCAGAAGGGGCCGCAACTGACCGTGTTGAAACCGGGCCGCTACCGGCTGAATCAGTACCTGTTCGATATCTACGTCAAGGAAGATCTGTTCCGAGCCACTTCGATTCCCGCCGGATTCGTGGCGGTGGTCAAATCGAACGTCCAGCAGAAACCCGATGAGGCCTGCCGGCCGGTGCGCGACGAGCGGACCGCCAAGCTATCGATCCCGCTGGTGCCCAGGGGATGTCGCGGGGTCTGGAACGAGCCGTTGTTGCCCGGCACCTATTATCTCAACCGGCGCGCCTACGAGGTCGCCCTGGTGGATACCCGCATCCAGACTTGGCAGTATCAGGGCGGTTATGCCCGGCGGCGGATCAACCTGACCCTGAATCAGAACGGGCAGATCGAGCAGACCGCCGAGCGGGAGGACATCGTCACGCCGCAGAGCGCCGCCGATAACGCCGTGCTGCTGCGGGTCGAGGGCTGGGAAGTTCCCCAGGATCTGCGGGTGCTGGCCCAGGTCACGCCGGAAGACGCGTCGTTCGTGGTGGCCTCGGTGGGTGATTTGCAGGCGGTCGAGGACAAGATCATCACGCCGACCGTGCGCAGCATCGTGCGCAACGTCACCGGCTCCACGACGCCGGTCGCGGGCGATCAGGAAGGCGACAACCTGCAAAGCGTGCGGCGGGTGCTGGATTTGCAGGATAAGCGGCCGCAGTTGGAGCAGGCGGTGCTGGACGCGCTGATCCCCGAGGCGCGTAATGCCGGGGTGTCGATCCGTGAAGTGCGGTTCGGCGATCCGGTCATCCCGCCCGAACTGCTGCTGGCCCGCAAGCGCGAGCAATTGGCCCAGCAGATGATCACGACCTTCCAGAAGGAACAGCAGGCCCAGGAAGAGCGGATCAAGACCGAAAAAGCACGCGCCACCGCCGAACAGCAGCCGGAACTGGTGCGGGCGGAAATCCAGGTCGAGGTGGCCCGGCAAGATCGCACGGCGGCGCAATTGCGCGGCGAGGGCGAGAAACTACGCTTGCAGGAAATCGCCACTGGCCAGCAGGTCCAGGCCAATGTGCTGGGTCGGGAGTTGACCTACCAGTTGGCGGTGGTCAAGGAGGTGCTGGCGTTCATCGCCGCCAACCCCGACGCGGTCAAGGTGCCGAGCGTGCTGGTGGAAGGCGGCGAGTCCGGTGCTTCGCTGCCGGCGGCGGCGGCCATTTTCGGCTTTCTCGGTAACAGCACGGNNCACGGTGGCGCGGGGTTTGGGGCAGGCCGCCGGCGCGTCGCCCACCGCGCCGGTCAGTCCCAAGGCGCCCTGAGCGACATGCCTATCAGCCGTTCCAGCCACGGTGCTCCCGAAGCGGGTCCGGCCCCATGACGGCCATCTCCCCGGTTGCGCGGCAATTTGTCAAGGGTGGTCGAATGCGGCTAAGCTGAAGTCATGGCAAACTTTCTCGGCGAATTCGAATGCAAGCTCGATTCCAAGGGGCGGATCGCGTTGCCGGCCGCGCTGAGAAAACAGTTGCCGCCCGAGGCCGAGGGGCGCTTGGTGGTCAATCGCGGTTTCGAACAACACTTGGTGCTGTACCCGCTGCCGGAGTGGCGGCGGGTGACCGCCGAACTCGACAACCTCAACTTGTACGTCAAGAAGCACCGCGAGTTCGTCCGGTATTTCCACCGTGGCGCGACCGAACTGGAGCTGGACGGCAGCGGCCGCCTGTTGTTGCCTCGGCGCCTGTTGGACTATGCCAGCATCCTCGACGCCGTGATCCTGCTGGCCTACGCCCATCGAATCGAGTGTTGGGACCCAACCCTGTACGATCAGTTGCTGTCGAACGAGCCGGCCGATTTCGCCGACTTGGCCGAGGAAATCATGGGTCCGGCGCATCGCCCGGAACCGGACGAGGATCGGGTTCCCTCCTTCCGGGACTTCCCGCCGGCGCCGCCCAATTCACGCCATTGACCCGCCCTTTAGCCAGTTTGCTGGCCGATTTATCTTTGCCAAGCCGTTTTTGTAGGGGCTGTGAAATCGTGATACTGTGGAGATATGAAAAACATCACAGTATCACTTGACGACGAAACCTATCGTCGCGCCCGCATTAAGGCGGCGGAGCGCAATTCCTCCGTCTCGGCTCTGGTGAAAGGTTTTCTGCTCCAGCTCACTGCCGAGGAGTCTGGGTTCGAACGTCGCAGACGCCTCCAGCGCGAGACCCTCGCCGCCATCCTCGCCAGTCAGACCTTCCGTGCGGCGGATCGCCTTTCACGGGACGAGATCCACGAACGCGATGCGCTTTCTTGATACCAATATCCTCCTGTACACCGTCAGCAATGTACCCGAAGAGGAAGCCAAGGCCCGACGCGCGCGCGACCTGCTGGAAGAAGACGACTGGACGCTTTCGGTCCAGGTTCTCCAGGAGTTCTATGTTCAAGCCACCCGTGCTTCCCGCCCCGACCGGCTCGGTCACGGTCACGCCGCCGCGTTGGTCGAGTCCTGGCTGCGGTTTCGGGTGCAGGAAATCACCGTGCCGGTACTTCAAGTGGCGCTTGCCATAAAGGAACGCCACGGTCTGTCCTATTGGGATTCCGCCATTCTTGCCGCGGCCCAAGTGGCGGGTTGTCGCGAAGTCTGGTCCGAAGACCTCGCGCATGATCGGGACTACGACGGTCTTCGGGTCATCAATCCGTTTCTTGTTTAAGCGGGTACTCCGCTGACCGGCGAGAAGTGGTGTTTCTCAGCCCCGGACCAGCTTCTCCATCAAATCCGGCACCTCTCGCTGATGGTCACCATGGCGCGTAACTTATCGATGCCTGAAACACCATCCGCGCAGGTTTGCCGCTACCTTTCCTCGGTGGGCGGTAGGGGCCGCAGCCGACGCCAGGCCACTTTTTCCAATTCCACCAGCAGGAAGACCGCCAGCCCGGCCAGGGTGACGATACCCCAGTCGGTGGCGCCGATCGGCGCCGTGCCCAGCAGCCGTTGCATCGGGGGGAGATAAGTGAAGGCCAGTTGCAATGCCAGCAGGATGCCGACGGTGAGCAGCACCGCGCGGCTGCCCAGCAGGCCCCGGCGCGACAGCGAGGAATCGAACATGAAGCGGCTGTTGAACAAGTAGCAGATCTCGCCCATCACCAGCGCGTTGACCGCCACGGTGCGCGCCGCCTCGTGAGAAACGCCTTGCGCGGTCTGCCATAGAAACAGGCCCAATGGGGCGATCACCAGCAACACCGACACCAAAGCGATCCGCCACAGCATGAAGCCGTTCACCAGCGGTTCGCCGGGGTCGCGCGGTCGCCGCCGCATGACATTCGCTTCGGCCGGCTCGAAGGCCAGCGACAGCGACAGCGTGACCGCCGTCACCATGTTGACCCAGAGCACCTGCACCGGGGTGAGCGGCAGCGCCGTTCCGAACAGGATGGCGGCGATGATGACCAGCGCCTCGGCGCCGTTGGTCGGCAAGGTGAACAGCAGCGCCTTGCGTAGGTTGTCGTACACCGTGCGGCCTTCCTCCACCGCGTGGGTGATGGAGGCGAAATTGTCATCGGCCAGCACCATTTCCGCCGCTTCCTTGGCCGCTTCGGTGCCTTTCATCCCCATCGCCACCCCGACATCGGCGCGCTTGAGCGCCGGAGCGTCGTTGACCCCGTCGCCGGTCATCGCCACCACTTGGTGGTTGTCCTGAAGGGCCGCGACCAGCCGCAGTTTGTGCTCGGGGCTGGCGCGGGCATACACGTCGGTGTCCAGAACCACCGACCGCAGCGCCGTGTCGTCCAGCGCTTCCAGCTCCGGCCCGGCCAGCACTCGCCGGTTGTCGCCGATGCCGAGTTGGGCGGCGATGGCCCGCGCCGTGGCGCCGTGGTCGCCGGTGATCATCTTGACCCGAATGCCGGCCTGTTGCGCGAGTCGCACCGCCTGGACCGCCGCCTCGCGCGGCGGGTCGCTGATGCCAAGCAGACCCAGCAGCGTCAGGCCAGCCTCGACGTCGGCGAAAGTCAGCTCGTGCTGGGTCTTGGGCACCGGCCGGCGGGCGACCGCCAACACGCGCTGGCCCTGCGCCGCCAAGGTTTCGAGCTGTGCATGCCAATACGCCGGGCGCAAGGGGCGCGGGCCGTCGGGATGCCGTTCGTCCGCGCACATCGCCAGCACCCGTTCCGGCGCGCCCTTGACGTGGATCACGTGCTCGCCGTGATGATCGTGGTGCAGGGTGGCCATGAAACGGTGCTCGGACTCGAAGGGAATGCTGTCCAGACGACGGAACCGGGCTTGCTCGGCCACTGGGTCGAGGCCGGATTTCAGCGCCAGGGCCAGCAACGCGCCCTCGGTGGGGTCGCCGTCCATGCGCCATTCGCCCTCGCGCTCGCGCAGATTGGCGTCGTTGCACAGGCGCACGGCGCGGGCGATGGCCGGCAGGTCGACGGCGTCTTCCGGCATGATCGGTTCGCCCCCGACGCTGAACCCGCCGGTCGGCGCGTAGCCGACGCCGCTGACTTCGAAAATCCGGTCGGCGGTGACGACTCGCTGCACGGTCATTTCGTTACGGGTCAGGGTGCCGGTCTTGTCCGAGCAGATGACGGTCACCGAACCCAGGGTTTCCACCGCTGGCAGTCGGCGAACGATGGCGTTGCGCGTCGCCATGCGTTGGACACCGATGGCCAGGATGATGGTCATGATCGCCGGCAGTCCCTCGGGAATCGCCGCCACCGCCAGCGCCACCGCCGCCATGAACATGTCGTCCATGGATTGGCCGCGCCAGAGCACCCCGGTGGCAAAGGTGGCGCCGGCCACCACCAGAATAGCCAGGCTCAGCCAGCGGCCGAATTGCGCCACCTGCCGCAACAGGGGCGTGGCGATGGCCTCGACCTGCTCCAGCAGGATGCTGATCCGGCCGATTTCGGTCCGTTCGCCGGTGGCCACCACCACGCCCAAGCCCTGACCGTAGCTGACCAGGGTACCGGAATACACCATGCCGGCGCGGTCGCCGAGCGCCGCCGTGGCCGGAACGGGAGCCGTGGTCTTGTGCACCGCCTCGGCCTCGCCGGTGAGCACCGCTTCCTGAATCCGCAGGTTCCTGGCCTCGACCAGCCGCAGGTCGGCGGGCACCTTGTCGCCCGATTGCAGCAGCACCCAGTCGCCGGGCACCAGTGCCTCGGCCGGAATTTCCCGGCGTTGCTCGTCACGCAGCACCATGGCGCGCGGCGACAGCATCTTGCGGATGGCGGCCATGGCCGATTCGGCCTTGCCTTCCTGCACGAAGCCGACGATGGCATTGATCAGGACCACGCCCAGAATCACGGCGGTGTCGATGCCATGACCCAGCGCGCCGGTGATCGCGGCCGAAACCAGCAGCAGGTAGATCAATACATTGTGAAATTGCAGCAGGAAGCGTGTGAATGGCCCGCGTCGTTGGGGAGGGCGCAACTGGTTGGGACCGTGCATGTCCAGCCGTCGAGCGGCTTCCTCTTCGCTCAGGCCGCCGGGCGCGGTGTCCAGTTCGCGTAGAACCTGATCGGGGGTCAGCGTGTGCCAAAGCGGCGCTTGGGGAGGAGAGGGCGTGTTCATGGTCTGATGTCATCATATCTTAAGGGCCGCTGTTTATGCTGACTGGTATTTTTGCAAGAAGTCGCGCTGTAAACCGACCCGAGGCTTCTCAGTCGGTAAGGGTGATCGTTTGCTCCGGGTTTCAATTGGAATCCGGGCGGTCCTGAAATAAACCAGGCCCCGTGGCTCATGCCGCCGCGGGGCCTGGTCCGGTAGCCGTAAAATGGGTACCAGCGCCAGTTTGCTAGGGAGGGATGCAGATATTGCCGCGGGTTGGGCTTGGGCCGCTAAAAGTCGAGTTGGAAAAAGGTTTGCTGAGGTCGATCGCCCATTTCTCGTCGCGCCAGTGGCTAGGAATGACGCTACCCGAGCAATGGTCATTGCTGGTCGTGTAACCAGGACCACCATCGTTCAATCCCAGTTTCTCGACTCCCCATTTGACGATATTGAACCACAGATGGGGACCCGGACAGACTTTGCCGCAGGATTGACGGTGCGCGAAGATGTTTTGAATCTTATGCCGGTCTCGAAAGTATTTCACCAAGGCACGGCCGGCGACGATTTGATCGACCGTGGGGCCGTTCTGCTTGGAACGAGGAGTGGGGTAGGTGTCGCTCCACCATAGATATTGACCGTTTTTTTGCTGTTTGTACGGGTAGTTACCTTCAAACTCCACCGCGATGGAACGACAGTTGAAATCATGGGAAGCGAAGAGATATTCGCTTTCGTCGTGGAGGTGGAGAACAGTACCGCTGCGAAGCACCGCAAAGTGTGCGTTGACGCCGTCGAACCGGGTTTCGTCGCTATTGCGGGCCAATTCCATGATGTGGATGGTGACGGTGTCGATCTTGGATCGATCACAGCCGCGGCCTGCACTGGTGTTGCTTTTGTCTTGCTGTTTTCCAACAGGATGTGATTTTACTGGATCGCGGCGATCCACGTAGCGCGTGTTGGCATTACCATATCTTGTCAGTACGAGTTTGGGATGATAGAGCACCATATAGCTCAGTGCGTATGATGACATTCCAGAACTCATGATGGCCTCCTCTATTTGCAAAAAGTACTCGGGGTCCATGCTTACAGGTTTGACGCACGGAATGATTCATCCTGAAAAACGATTCCAATCACATCGGCTTATTTAATTGGCGGGATTAGTGCGGATTTTGATTTTCTTAAGCCTGTGCAAGGTGGCTGAAGATCGTCCGCTTTCATCCCTGAATTTTCAAATTCCCGAATCAAATTTCCAAGCGCTGTATTGCTTTATCCTGATCGCGCGGCGCCTTGCAAACGTAGAAACGGAGGCCCCAAAGGAGCCTCCGTTCGATACCGCCGGGTAGGCAGGTCTTAGCCGATCACCACCGTCAACTG
>JAGRHI010000270.1:9487-13493 GCA_020445045.1 Candidatus Competibacteraceae bacterium | reverse complement strand
CCGGTTGCCTGGACATCAAGTCCTCGATCAAGGCCGCTCGCTTCGTGCGCTTCTGCGATGCCTTCAACATTCCGATCATCACCTTCGTCGATGTGCCCGGCTTCATGCCCGGCACCGCGCAGGAATACGGCGGCATCATCAAACACGGCGCCAAACTGCTCTATGCCTATGCCGAATGCACCGTGCCCAAGGTCACCATCATCACCCGCAAGGCTTATGGTGGTGCCTATGACGTCATGAGTTCCAAACATCTGCGCGGCGACGTCAACTTTGCCTGGCCGACCGCCGAGATCGCGGTCATGGGTCCCAAGGGCGCGGTCGAGATCATTTTCCGTCAGGACATCGGCGACCCGACCAAGATCGAGGCGCGCACCGAGGAATATCGCAAGAAATTCGCCAATCCGTTCATCGCCGGCCATCGTGGTTTCATCGATGACGTGATCATGCCGCACGGCACCCGTAAGCGCATCTGCCGCTCGCTGGCGATGCTGCGGGACAAAGAACTCGAAAATCCGTGGCGCAAGCACGGCAACATTCCGCTGTGAGGGAGAAGCGACACATGTTCAAGAAAATTCTGATTGCCAACCGCGGCGAAATTGCCTGCCGTGTCATCAAGACCGCCCGCAAGATGGGCATCAAGACCGTCGCCGTCTATTCCGAGGCGGATCGAGACGCGCTGCACGTGGAAATGGCCGACGAAGCGGTCTTGATCGGCCCACCGCCCACCGCCCAAAGCTATCTGGTCATGGAGCGCATTCTCCAGGCGTGCAAGGACACCGGCGCGGACGCCGTCCATCCGGGCTACGGTTTTCTGTCCGAGCGCTCGGCTTTCTGCGAGGCGCTCGAGAAGGAAGGCATTGCCTTCATCGGCCCGAAAGTACGCGCCATCGAGGCCATGGGCGACAAGATCACCTCCAAGATCCTGGCCAAGGAAGCCGGGGTCAATACCGTGCCCGGCCACACCGATGTGATCCGGGATACCGAGCATGCCTTGGAGATCGCGCGGGGCATCGGCTATCCGGTGATGATGAAGGCCAGCGCCGGTGGCGGCGGCAAGGGGATGCGCATCGCCTGGAACGATGCCGATTGCGCCGACGGCTTCGAACGCACCACCAACGAAGCCCGCTCTTCCTTCGGTGACGATCGGATCTTTATCGAGAAATATATCGAAGAGCCGCGCCACATCGAAATCCAGGTACTGGGCGACAGCTTCGGCAACATCGTCTACCTGGGCGAACGTGAATGCTCGCTGCAACGCCGTCATCAGAAGGTGATCGAGGAAGCACCCTCGCCGTTCTTGGACGAGAAAACCCGCCAGGCGATGGGTGAGCAGGCCGTCGCGCTCTCCCGGGCCGTCGATTATCAATCCGCGGGCACGGTCGAGTTCATCGTCGATTCCAAGCGCAATTTCTACTTCCTGGAAATGAACACCCGCTTGCAGGTCGAGCATCCGGTCACCGAGTACATCACCGGGTTGGATCTGGTCGAACAGATGATCCGCGTGGCCGCCGGTGAGAAATTGAGCTTCACCCAGGAGGAGGTCAAGCTCAAGGGCTGGGCGATCGAAGCCCGCGTCTATGCCGAGGACCCGTTCCGCAACTTCCTGCCCTCCATCGGTCGCTTGGTCAAGTACATGCCCCCCCAGGAAAACGAGGTGGTGCGGGTCGATACCGGCATCTACGAAGGCAGCGAAGTGTCGATGTACTACGATCCGATGATCGCCAAGTTGATCACCTACGGATCGACCCGCGACCGCGCCATCGCCCATATGCGCGATGCCCTCAACGAGTTTTTCATTCGCGGGGTGGCGCACAACATCAGCTTCCTGGCGGCACTGATGGTGCATACCCGGTTCATGACCGGGCGGATCAGCACCAACATGATCGCCGAGGAGTATCCACACGGCTTCCATGCCACCGACGTGCCGCACGACGATCCGGCGTTGCTGATCTCGGTCGCCGCCTTCCTGCATCGTCGCTACCTGGATCGCGCCGCCGAGATCAGCGGCCAACTGCTGGGTCATGAGCGGGTCGTCAAAAACGACTGGGTCGTGCTGATGGGCGGCCAACAACATCCGGTGCACATCGACCCTGCGGAAGGTGGCTACGATGTGGAGTACATGGGCGAAAACTATCAGGTGCGCAGCGAATGGCAGTTCGGCTATCCGCTATTCAAAGGCACCCTGAACGGCACCGAGATCTGCATTCAGGTCGAGCGCCGCGACATGATCTACCGGCTATTCCACTGGGGTTCGCAGGCCGATGTGATGGTGCTATCGCCCATGGTGGCCGAACTGCAAGCGCTGATGCCCGTCAAGGCGCCGCCGGATCTCTCCAAGTTCCTGATGTCGCCGATGCCCGGCCTGCTGACCAAACTCAGCGTCCAGCTTGGCCAGGAGGTCAAGGCCGGCGAGGAATTGGCGGTCATCGAGGCGATGAAGATGGAGAATGTGCTACGCGCCGATAACGACGCCAAGGTCGCCAAGATTCTGGCGGCGCCCGGCGACAGTCTGGCCGTCGATCAGGCCATCATCGAGTTCGAGTGATCGGCCGCGCGGCCGACCTGATCAAAGGCGGCCGCGCCTCGGCGCCGCTGAAGAAAACCGGTTGCACATCGAGTGCAACCGGTTTTTTGGTTTCCGCATCGAAAAATAGGCCCTCGCCCACGCTCAAGGGTTCCGCAGCGAGCGCCAAAATCGTTTTGCCCAGGAACCGTGCGACAATTCGGGCCGGATACCTTGGGCCAAAAAATGGCTGGTATAGCTTTTATCGGTTTCCATGATGTGCTTGGTCAGCCAACCCTTCAGAAAATGCGCCAGTTCGAAACTGATCGAGCCTTTCCCCGCATCCAGTTTCGCGCGCAGTTCGTTCAACTGCTCGATCAATTTATCGTGCTCCTCCTTGTGCCTTTCGTAATCTGGATAATGCAGTATCCGCATCAAGCTCTCTTCAACGGCAAAATGTACCCGAGTGTACTCACTCAGTTGATCGATGATGTCGTTGGTCACCCGCGCGGTGTGTCGCTGCTGGATCGCCTCGTGCGTCTGATTCAGCAAATCCACCAGCACCTTGTGTTGGGCATCGATTTCCTCGATACCCACACTGAGTTCGTTGGACCACTCGATAAATCTACTCATGGGTTCCAGCGCCTCTACCATCGCCATAAAACATAAAAACGGCCACCGCTATCGCGGTGGCCGTTTGAGGGGTTTAGCAAACGAAGGGCGGGATTATTTCACCAAACGCATCTTGACGTAGGAACCCGGTGCATCCTCGATCACCGGCAGCTTGCCGGTACCCGGCACGCGAGCCGGTATCTTCTCACCCGAGTTCTTGCTCAACCACTTGCACCAATCCGGCCACCAGGAGCCTTCGGTCTGCTTGGCGTCCTTCAGCCACTCATCCGGATCGGCCGACTGCTTGGGATTGGTCCAGAAGAAGTACTTGTTGGCCGCCGGCGGATTGATCGGGCCGGCAATGTGTCCAGAGCCGCTCAGCACGAACTTCACTGGTCCGTTGAACAACAGAGTACCGGCGTAATTGGACTTCCAGGGGGAAATATGGTCCTCGATCGCCGACAGGAAATAGGTCGGGACCTTGACTTTGGTCAGATCGATGGGCGTACCCAGCAAAGTGATGCCGCCCGGGTCCTTGAGCCGGTTGTGCTGATACATGTTGCGCAGGTAGAAACTGTGCATCCGCGCCGGCATGCGGGTGGAATCCGAGTTCCAGTACAGCAAATCGAACGGGAACGGGTCCTTGCCAAGCAGGTAATTGTTGATGAAGAACGACCAGATCAGATCGTTGGCACGCAACATGCTGAAGGTGGTCGCCATCTCGCTGCCGTCGAGAAAGCCGCGCTGCTCCATCCGCTTCTCCAGCGAGGAGATCTGCTCTTCCTCGATGAACACCTCCAACTCACCCGGCTGGGAGAAATCCAGCATGGTGGTCAGGTGGGTGCCGGAGCTGATGCGCGGATCGCCCTTCGCCGCCAGATAGGCGTTGGT
>JAGRHI010000270.1:0-9412 GCA_020445045.1 Candidatus Competibacteraceae bacterium | reverse complement strand
TGGCGTCCAGCGCCGCCAGCGGCCCATCCTTGAGATAGTCGTCGAAAGCCTTGTCGGCCATCTTCTCGTCCGGGTTGATCCAGGACATCAAAAACACCGTGAACCCCTGATCCACCGCCCACTTGATCAGGGAATTCTTCGGCCGTAGATCCATGATGTAGAATTTGTTGATCCACGGCGGGAAGATCAGCAGCGGCTTCTTGAACACATCCGGCGTGCTGGGATCGTACTGCAGCAACTGGATCATCTCGTTCTGATAGACGACCTTGCCAGGCGTGGTGGCGACATTCTTGCCCAGCTCGAACGCGTCGAGATCGGTCATGCGGATGCTGAGCTTGCCCTTGCCGCGCTCAAGATCCCCGAGCATGTTCTTCAGGCCGTTGATCAGATTCTCGCCGCCGGATTCGATGGTGGCGCGCACCACTTCCGGATTGGTCAGCGCGAAGTTGCTGGGCGCCATGGCATCGATGAACTGGCGGGTGTAGAACATCAGCTTCTTCTTGGTCTTGTCGTCGAAGCCCTCGACGTCGGCGACCATGTCCTGAATCCAACCGGCGGTCAGCAGGTAGGATTGCTTGATGTAGGAGAACAAGATGTTGTCCTGCCAGTCGTCGTGCTTGAAGCGCTTGTCGCCCTTCTGCTCGCGCACCACGGGTTCCACCGGCTGGCCGAACATCGCCGGCAGGGTCTTCTGCCACAGCTCCAGATAATTCTGCCACAACGCCAGCTGCGCGTTGGCTAGCTTGGCCGGGTCGGCCATGATCTTTTGGGTCATCTCCATGAAGGACTTGCCGAGAGCCATCTTATCCTGCATGTCAATCGCGCCACTGTCCTTCTGGCGGTTCAGGAATTCCTTGACGATCACTTGGCTCTTCTCGGCCACATGCGAGAAAAGCTGGGCCATCTGGGCCGGATCGGGCATCTTGATTTCCGGCACCTTGAGTTCTGGGGTTTTCTGCTCAGCCATGCGTAATTCCTCTCGTCGTTATGGTGGTTCGCTGGACAATGCCTGTTTATTTTAGCCATGCTTATTATCCAGCGTCATCAGCGACGGCCTAAAAATAACAAGCGGACAGGCCATCGCGGAAATTCCGCCTGGCCTGCCCACCCGCGTAATAACGCTAGTAGTCTTGCCTTACTTGGTGGCAGGAGGAGACACCAAGCTCTTCAGTTCCTGCAAGCTTTCGGTGACACGCTTGTTGATGATGGCGAACGCATCGGTGTTGGACTTGCTGACCATCTCGGCCAGTTCGCGCATGTTGGCCAGCGCTTGCTCGAACGCCTTGCGGGCCAACTCGGCCTGCTTGGTGGTCATTTCCTGAGGGTTGCTGCCCGCGCTGGCCAGTTGCTGGGCGACGGAAGACACTTCGCTCATGGCCTGGCTGAGAATTTCGGCCTGGCGCTGCGCTACTGCCTGCATGCCCTGCACCGCGGCCTGATTGGCGGCGGTCAGCGCTTCGATGTTCTTGCGCTGGGCATCCATCATGCCGCTCATGTCGAAACCGGGAATCTTGATGTCGCCCAGCATCTTGCTCACATCGAACTTGCTGAAATCGAACTTGCTGAAATCCATGCTGGCGAAGGGATTGAAAGGATTGTTGGTAGACATTGACGTTTTCTCCTCAATGGGGATTTGCGATTTGTGCACTGCAACATCAGTGGGCTTATTCTGCATCGCGCAATTTCGGAAGTCAAACGGAATTTTGCAATGCAGCAAATCATCCAGGATCTGTCATTCTTGCCGCTCCAAACTCTTGGCGGCGATCTCGTAGACGTCCGGCGATAGCCCTGGCGCCGCCAGAATCCGCTCCAAGCGATCCCGCATCTCCCGCTGGCGGACCGGATCGAATTTACGCCAGCGAGTAAACGCAACGATCAGCCGCGCCGCGATCTGGGGATTGAACGCGTTCAAAGCCAGGACCTGATCGGCCAGGAAAGTATAGCCACTGCCGTCGCGGGCGTGAAAATGCACGGGGTTCGCCTGGCAGAACGCACCGATCAAGGCTCGGACCTTGTTGGGGTTCCTGAGGTTGAACGCCTCGTGTGCCATCAAGGCCTTGACCACATCCAAGGTGCCGGGCAACCAGGAAGTCGCCTGCAACACCAGCCATTTATCCACCACCAACGCCTCCCGTCGCCAACGCTCGTAAAAAGCCGCCAGGGCGGCGGCCCGCTCCGGGCCATCGTGGTTGGCGAGCGCGGCCAAGGCACCGAGTTGATCGGTCATGTTACCGGCCTCGTGAAACTGTTTGAGGCACAGATCGCGCGGGCTGGCGTCATCAAGCCGCGTCAGATAATCCAGGCAGACGTTCTTGAGCGCCCGCCGGCCGATGGCGGCGGCCTCGGCGCGGTAGCCATCCCGCTCGTCGGCGTGCAAGGTCTCGTAAGTCGCCAGCAAGGCTTCGCGTAAACGTTGCGCCAGTGTCCGCTGGACGAAAACTCGGGCGGCATGAATGCCGTCCACGTCCACCTCCTCCATCTGTTCAGCCAGATAGATTTCACCGGGCAAGGTCAACACCTGGGCCAACAATGCCGGATCGGCCCCGGACTCCAACGCCTGGCCGAAGGCGGCGCCGAACGATTCGGGCAACATCCAGTCCCGCCCCTGGCGGCGATCCTCGATCAGGGCCAGGATGACGCGCACCGCCAGCGTTTGACCGGCATCCCAGCGGTTGAAATCATCGCTGTCGCGGGCCAATCGGAACCGCAGGTCCGCGTCGCTCTCGGCGCTGTTCAGCTTCACCGGGGCGGAAAAGCCGCGCAGCAGCGAGGGCACGGGCCGCGCCGGGATATTTTTGAACCGGAAGGTATGCTCGGGTTGGCGCAGCTCCAGCACTCGGGTCGTTCCGCGTGGGCCGCTCTCTCCTTCCAGTTGCAGCGGCAGATCGTGACCTGCGGCGTCCAGCAACCCCAGCGCCAGCGGAATATGAAACGGTTCCTTGCCGGGCTGGCCCGGCGTCGGTGGGCAGGACTGGCGCACGGTCAACGTGTAGGTGCATGTCGTCGCGTCATGACTATCGCTGACGGTCAGTTCCGGGGTACCGGCCTGGTGGTACCAGCGCTTGAACTGGCTCAGGTCGGCATCGTTGGCGTCGGCCATCGCCGCCACGAAATCGTCGCAGGTCACCGCCTGGCCGTCGTGACGCTGGAAATAAAGATCCATGCCACGCCGGAAACCATCCCGGCCAAGCAAGGTCTCGATCATCCGGATTACCTCGGCACCCTTGTTGTACACGGTGACGGTATAGAAGTTATTGATCTCGATGTAGGAGTCCGGTCGCACCGGATGCGCCATCGGTCCGGCGTCCTGCGGGAACTGGCTGGTGCGCAGCAGCCGCACATCCTCGATACGCTTGACCCCGCGCGAGCCGAGATCGGAAGAAAACTCCTGATCGCGGAACACGGTCAGCCCTTCCTTGAGGCTGAGCTGGAACCAGTCGCGGCAAGTGACCCGATTACCGGTCCAGTTGTGAAAGTATTCGTGCCCGATGACGCCGAGGATGCCCTGATAGTCGGCGTCGGTGGCGATTTCCGGCTTGGCCAGCACATATTTGGTGTTGAAGATGTTGAGACCCTTGTTCTCCATCGCCCCCATGTTGAAATCGCCGACCGCCACGATCTGATACAGATCCAGATCGTATTCCAGCCCGAAGCGCCGCTCGTCCCAGGCCATGGCGGCCTTGAGCGCATACATCGCATGTTCGCATTGATCGAGATTGTCCGGCTCGACGTAAATACGCAGCTTCACCTCACGCCCGGAACGGGTGACGAAGGTGTCTTCGAGATGGCGGAGATGACCGGCGACCAGGGCAAACAGATAACAGGGCTTGGGAAAGGGGTCGTGCCAGGTGGCCCAGTGCCGGCCATCGTCCAACTCGCCTCCGTCCACCGGATTGCCGTTGGACAGTAGCACCGGATAGCGCGCCTTGTCCGCCACCAGAGTGGTGGTAAAGACCGCCATCGCATCCGGTCGATCGAGAAAGTAGGTGATCTTGCGGAACCCTTCCGCTTCGCACTGAGTGCAGAAATTACCGCTGGATTGATACAAGCCTTCCAGCGAGATGTTGTCTTGCGGCCGGACGCGGGTCACCACCGTCAGTTCGAACGCTGCCGGCGGGGCGAACAGCGTCAGCCGCTCATCCTCGACCCGATAACGGTCGGCCGCCAGCGGCGCGCCGTCCAACTCCAGCGCAACCAGTTCCAACTGCTGACCGTCCAGCACCAATGGCGTGCCGGCCGAGGTAGCGTCGATGCGTTCCACCCGCAGATGGGAACGTACCGTGGTGAAATCCTCGCCCAGTTCGAAACGCAGATCGATCGTCGGCAGGCGATAGGCGGGTGGAGCGTAATCCTTGAGATAGGTGGTTTTGGGCGTCTTGGTCAGCATGGTGGGCCGCACGGTTTGAGTGAGTAAACGATCATTTTCTTGGATGACCGGCGATTTGCTTTGTTCAGAAATAGCCCACGCCCGCCAGCCGCGCGGCGCGGTTCGCCGATGAAATCGATACTGAAGCGGGATGTTTCAGACTCGAAACCGTCGCACCAGATGCCGCAACAGGCGCAGGTCGGACGAAGCCCCGATCGGCCCGTAGCGCAGATGCGCATAGAGTTGACCGATCTCCCGCACCGAAGAGGCCAGTTCCGGTCGGCTGGTGGCCACCCGCTCGGTAAAGTCGAGCGGCCCCTCGTGCGGGCCACGCGCCAAGCCGCGCCGGGCCAACCGGGCACAGAATCGCTGCCAGGCCCGCGCCACCGGGTCGTGGGTGCCGCGCTGGCGCCAGCGCCAGCCGATGACCAACAGGCCGAATCCACCCAGGGTCACGGTCATCGCCACCGTCATCTCGGCCCAGTCCACCGGCCCAAAACCGAGCCCCGACAAAAATTCCTTCTGTCGGTCGGGACCGTAGGCCAGTACCCATTCGTTCCAACTGTTGTTCAACGAATCCCAGCTCAGCGCCAGTTGCCGCAACCACTCGTACTCCCCTCCGCCCCCTCGCCGCGCTAGAAACGGCAGCAGTTCCGGATTGAGCACCGCGGCGTATAACCCGTCCCGCACCCGGCCAGGCGCCACCGCCGCCGTCGGATCGACCCGCGCCCAGCCGCCGCGCTCCGCCAGCCAAACCTCGGCCCAGGCATGCGCGTCGGACTGGCGCACGATGAAATACCCGCCCAGATCGTTCGCTTCCCCGCCCTGATAACCGGTCACCACCCGCGCCGGCACCCCGGCCGCCCGCATGAGAAAGACAAAGGCGCTGGCGTAATGCTCGCAAAAGCCCTGGCGAGTCCGAAACAGGAAATCGTCCACGTTGTCGGCGCCCAGCAGCGGTGGGGTCAGGGTGTAGTAAAACGCCTGTTCCCGAAACAGCGCCAGCGCCGCGCCGACCCGGTCCTCGGGGTGGCTCATGCGCTCGCGCCATTGCGCCGCCAGCGCCCTGGCGCGGGGATTGCCGCGCACCGGCAGTTGCAAGCCACGAAACCGCTCCGCCACCGTCAGTTCGCCAGTACGATAGTTCGGATAAGACTGCATCTCATAACGGTACACCTCGTTGATCGGCTGATCGCGCAACAGTTGAAACGAAGCGGTCATGCCGACACGCGGTGGCAAGCGGGCGGGCAGATCCAGTGCAAACAGCCAGCGCCGGTTGCTCGGTTCCAGGATGACCGAATAATCCATCGCCACCCCTTCCGGCACGAAGGTCGTGGGGATATTGGCGGGCAACTCCTCGTGGCGGGTCCAACGGCGGCCATCGAAACGCCACAAGACCGGTCCACGCCAATAGCGCTGGTTCGGTGGCGGCATGACGCCGCCGAACCGTGCCCGAAACGCCACCGCATCGGATCGAACCAGCTCGCTGACCGTGCCAGGCATCATCTCGTCGGACAAACCGGTACGACCCTTGTAGGCATCCTTGGGCAAGCCCCATAGCGGGCCGGGAATGCGGGGAAACAAGATGAACAGGATCAGCATGACCGGGATGGCTTGCAGCACCATCATGCCAGCCAGCCGCAACGGGGCCACCCCCCGCAAACCGGCGTGTGGGCGGTGAATCAGGGCTTGCGCCGCCAGCATGACGAGCACCACCGCGAACAGATAGGCCACCATCGGGATTTCCTGGCTGTAGAGCAGATTGCTCATCACCAACAGGTAACCCAGGAACACCAGCACCACACCGTCCCGCAACACGCGCGTTTCCAATAACTTGCAGGCCACCATCGCCACCAGCAGCGCCACCCCGACATCCCGGCCGAACAGGGTCCGGTAGTCGATCAGTACCCCGGCGCCAGCCAGCAGCGCCAGCAGCAGCAGCAACCAGCGCGGCGGCAGCGATTTGCCGCGCAGCGCGATGAATCCGCGCCAACCGGCCATCGCGGCGAACAGGACGCTCAGCCAAACCGGCAATTCGGACGCATGTGGCGCCGCCGCCAGCACCAATGCCGCCAACAGCCAGGCCAGCGCTGGCCGGGTCAGCGGTTCTTCCGGCGATTCTGCCGTCTTCGCTCGTCCCAGCCGGTTTTTCTTCCAGTTCCAGGGCATGATCGACCTCCCTCTACCCATCGCCGCCGGCAAACAGCGCTAGGGCTTCCAAACAACGGCGGCGCTGGATCTCGCCGGACGCGGGCGGAATTTCCCGGCCTGGCAGGCGCAAGCCGTACTCGCACCCTTCACCCTCCGCCTTCAACACCCACTGACACAGTTGCTCCAAGCGTGGCTCGACCGGCTCCGCCCCCAGCAGCCGCCAATCCAACCACAGCTCCGGCCGGGCCTGATCGGTGAAGCGTTTGACCAGCAGGCGATCGGTGCGGGCCGCGGCTCGCCAGGCGATCCGGCGCGGCGAGTCGCCGGGCGCGTATGGCCGAAAACCGGCATAATCCTCGCTACCCACCCCCTGCTCGCCCAAACCGCTGCCGGTGCCGCCCGCCATCGCCGCCGGCAGTGACCGCCCACCGCGAGGTTGGGGATAGACCAGACAATCCTGTTCGAACTCCACCCAACTCCATGCTTGCAACAAGCCGAGGGGAAAACGGGTCAGCACGCGCAACCGCCCCGGCCGCAGCCGACCGCGACGCTTGGCGGGAACAGCCAGAACCACGGTCGCCGAACCCCGTGCCGACACATCCGTATAATGGGGCGATCGATCCCGCCATTGCAACGCGACGCCGTGACGCGGCTCGGCATCGGGATTGTCCAGTCGGTAGCTGAACTGGGCGTCCTGCCCCGCGAACACCGGCTCGATGCCACCTGGCTGAATCACCAGATCCAGCAGATTATTGTGCGCCCGCCACATGCTGTTCAGCGCCACCGCCGACAACAGAAAGGTGAAGGCGAAGCCCATGCTGTTGCTGTAATTGATGGACCACAGAAACAGCAACAGCAACAGCAGGGCGAACGCATAGCCCTGGCGGGTCGGCAGAATGTAGATGCGGCGGCGATCCAGCCGAACCGGCTGACGAGCCGGCCGCTGGCCGCGCGTTACCCAGGCTTCGAAGCGTTGCCGCAGTCCCCTGGACATGGCGGCCGAACCTCAGGCCGGCACCATCACGGCTTCCAGCAACTGCTCGACCAGAGTGGCGGGCGACTGCTCCAGATGATCGTCGCTGGGGTGCAGCCGATGACCCACCACCGCCGGCAACACCGCCTGCACGTCTTCCGGCAGCACATAGCCACGTCGATGCAGCAACGCCCAAGCCCGCGCCGCCCGCAGCAGCCCCAATCCGGCGCGCGGCGATAGCCCGCCGCGGAAACGATTGCTCTGGCGGGAAAACGCCAACAGCGCCTGCACGTAATCCAACAGCGGCGCCGCAACATGCACGCTGGCCAACCGCCCCTGCAACTCGTGCAATTGCGCCGGCATCATGCAAACCGGCAGGCGGGCCAGAATCTCGCGGCGGTCCTCGCCTTCCAGCAACGCCCGTTCCGCCTGCCCATCGGGATAGCCCAACGCGATCCGCATCAGGAACCGGTCGAGCTGGGATTCCGGCAAGGGGAAGGTACCGATCTGGTAGGCGGGATTCTGGGTGGCGATCACAAAAAACGGCTCCGGCAACTGGCGGGTCTCGCCCTCGATGGTGACCTGCCCTTCCTCCATCGCTTCCAGCAGGGCGCTTTGCGTCTTGGGGGTGGCGCGGTTGATCTCGTCAGCCAGAATCAGTTGCGCGAAAATCGGTCCTGGATGGAATATGAAGGTTTCGCGCTGGCGTTCGTACACCGCCGCGCCGAGGATGTCCGCCGGCAACAGGTCGCTGGTGAACTGGATGCGCTGGTATTGCAAACCCAGACAGCGCGCCAGTGCATGGGCCAGGGTGGTCTTACCCATGCCGGGCAAGTCTTCGATCAGCAGGTGGCCGCGCGCCAGCAGGCAACTTAGCGCCAAGCGGATGGCGTGCTCCTTGCCGAGAATGGTGGAACCCACTTGCTGAATCGCCAAATCCAAGCGATCTTCCAGAACGGCGCCCACGTCAATCCTGCCGGCGCAGGTCGCGCTGAAAGCGCTTGAAGTTTTCCACGTAGCGACCGGCGGACAAGCGCAAGCCTTCGATTTCCCGGTCCGTCAGCGTGCGCACGACCTTGCCTGGCGCGCCCTTCACCAGCGAACCGTCCGGGATGGTCTGACCCTCGGTGATCAGGCTGTTGGCGCCGATCAGGCAATTCTTGCCAATGACCGCTCGGTTCATGATCAGGCTCTTGATGCCGATCAAGCTGTTGTCGCCAACCACGCAGCCGTGCAGCATCGCCAGATGGCCCACGGTGACGTCGCGGCCGATGGTCAGCAAAATGCCGGGGTCGGTGTGGAGGATCGAGCCGTCCTGAACATTGGAGTTTTCGCCGATGGTGATGACATCGTTATCGCCGCGCACCACGGCGTTGAACCAGATGCTGGCGTTCTGCTTGAGCACCACCGAACCGATGACGGTCGCATTATCGGCGATGAACCAATCTTCGCCGTCAAATTCGACCCTGCGGTCGCCGAGGGAATAGATCACCGGATCCTCCTGATAATGTGAGGGGGACTTGAGGAAGCCGGAGCAGTATAAACGAGATCGGCCGGCAGGCGGCGATACCGGTGGGAAAACCGCTGCGGGGGACCCAGGGACCCTATAAAATCAATCCATTAATTGTGCAGGCAAAATCAGCCAAAATGGATCGTGGGTCGGATTGCAGGTCGAGTGGACTCGAAGCGAAACCAAAAATGCCGAACCCCGGATGGAGTTCGGCTTGGGCAGGATAATAACGAACTTTCAATCCGGCATTAGGGCTTGTAATAACCCACGGCGCAGATCTGATCACCTATCTTGGCGACGTAAGCCACTTTTTCGGAAGGTTTTTCCTCACCTGGGCGCGGCCACATGTAGGCCACTTCGACAATTTCGCCCTCTTTCGCTCCCTTGTAAATCTCTTCACCCAGCGGCTTGT
>JAGRHI010000269.1:1887-2690 GCA_020445045.1 Candidatus Competibacteraceae bacterium | reverse complement strand
CAGACCGAGTTCCTGACCGCCACCTCCGGCACCGGCCTGCTCTATCACGTGTTCGACCGCTACGGTCCGCAGAAAAAAGGCGCCATCGGCGCGCGCGTCAGTGGTGTGCTGATCGCCAACGCCACCGGCAAGGCGCTGGCCTACGCCCTGTTCAATCTCCAGGAGCGCGGGCGAATGATGGTCGGCCCCGGCGACGAGGTCTACGAAGGCATGATCGTCGGCATCCACTCCCGCGACAACGATCTGGTGGTCAACCCGCTCAAGGCCAAGCAACTGACCAACATCCGCGCCGCCGGCTCCGACGAGAACATCCTGCTCACGCCAGCGGTGCGCATGAGTCTGGAGCAGGCGCTGGAGTTCATCGACGACGACGAACTGGTCGAGGTCACCCCGAAATCCATTCGCGTGCGCAAGAAACTGCTACTGGAACACGAACGCAAGCGGGCATCGCGCAAGGAAGCCGGCTGAGTCCATTTTTTTTTCCAAGCAAGGGCCATCTTCTTCCCCAATCGCAACAATCTTTTCTATAGTGGTCTAGGTCGTTTGTGGCGCCGCCATTTCTTGATGAGGGGCGTGTGCTCCACGGCCTGATTCTTTACAACCAACAGAGATTAACGGTATGGCAGAACAAAAACTTGGTAATCCAGCGGTCGTCGGCCTGGCGGGCTTCGGCCTGACCACCCTGGTCCTGCAGTTTCACAATGTCGGCTGGATGCCCAGCATCGGCCCGGTGGTCTGGCTGGGATTGATGTTCGGCGGAACGGCGCAACTGATTGCCGGTCTTCAGGAAATGAAGACCGGTA
>JAGRHI010000269.1:0-1806 GCA_020445045.1 Candidatus Competibacteraceae bacterium | reverse complement strand
TTCAAGGCCAGCACCACCGATGTCGGCTGGTTCCTGGTGGCCTGGACGCTGTTCACCACGATCCTGTGGGTCGGTTCGCTGCGCATCCATGGCGCGATGGCCTTCACCTTCACCACCCTGCTGATCGGCTTTATCCTGCTCGATCTGGCCCACTTCGGCTATCCGGGCCTGACGGTGGTGGCCGGCTACGAACTGATGGTCTGCGCGCTGGCCGCCTGGTACATGATGGCTCGCGCGATCCTGAACGAACTCTACGGAAAAGAACTATTACCGGCGGGCAAGCCCTGGGTTTCCTGAACACCCAACCTTTCTGGTCTTAGCCACCGAATTTTGGAGGATTTCAAGATGCGAAAAACAACCGTTGGTTTTGCTAGCCTGGCCCTGATCCTAGGCGCCGCGCCGGCGTGGGTCGGCGCCATGGGCCCCGACGCCGCCACCCCCGAGGAAGTGGTCACCAAGGTGCACGAAGCGGCGAAGTACCTGCACGACAAGGGTCAAGCCGGTTTCCCGGACTTCAACAACAACGCGCGCTGGGTGTGGAAGGACAGCTACGTGTTTGTCTTCAGTTGCCGGGACAACAAGATGATCGCCCACCCGCTGCGTCCCGATCTGGTCGGCAAGCCCGTCCTGCAAATGGAGGATGACAAGGGCAACCTGCTGTTCAAGAAACTGTGCGAGGTCGGTAACAACGCCAATGGCGGTTGGGTCGAATACTGGTGGCCGAAACCGGGCGAAGCCAAGGCGTCTCGCAAGATCTCCTACACCCAGAGTACCGAAGTGTCCTTTCAACCGGATGTCCGAGTCGGCGCGGGGATTTACGACGACACCATGAGCGTCGAGGAACTGAACAAACTCGCGCAACAAGCCGCCGAACCGAAGAAAGACGCGCCGTAAACCGAATTATCGCGTTGAAGATCGGCCAATCCGCCCCCGGAATTCATCCCGGGGGCGGTTTTTTCATGGGCGGGATGGCGAGTTTCAGGGCGGCATCACGTTGGTGTCGCCGCGGTAGCGCACCGTCTCGTAGAGTCGGCCCCGGGGCGGCTTGTCGGTAATCTGTTCGCGTCCCTGATCGTCACGCCAGCGATAGAGCGGCCCGGTGTATTCCGGCAAGCCGGGCAACCAGTCACGCGCCCAGGACGGTGCTTCCCGTGGCGTCACGTACCAGTAGAGCACCACACCACCCAACACCCCCAGCACGATCAGCAACCACATCGGCACGGCGCCGCGCTGACACCGCCGCAACCGGACCGACGCCGATAACCCACCACCAGCGGTTGTTTTCCGCACCACATGATTACGCCGCATAAACCCCTCCTCATCGCCAATCGCCCCGCAAAGCCAGCACTCGCTCGCGCAACAACGTTGAGGTCGCCTGCTCGGGCGGCACCGGCTCGCCCACCACCAGTTCGATCCGCGACCAGAACCGTCGGGGAAAATGGTGCATCGCCTTACCATAACGGCGGCTGAAAAAGCTGCCCCACAGCCCGCGCAGCGCCATTGGCACCACCGGCGCCGGCGTGCGCTGGACGATCCGCTCGATGCCGCTCTTGAACGGACCGATCTCGCCATCCTCCGTCAGTCGTCCTTCCGGGAAGATCCCCACCACTTCGCCCGCTTCCAGATAGCTAGCCACTTGGTCGTAAGCTCGCTCCAAAGTCTCCGGGTCTTCCCGCGCCGGGGCGATCGGTACGGCACCGGCGGTGCGGAACACGAAACTGAGCAGCGGAATCTTGAAGATTTGATGGTCCATCACGAAGCGAATCGGTCGTCGGCAACTGCCGATCACCACCAACGCATCCATGT
>JAGRHI010000268.1:2273-15296 GCA_020445045.1 Candidatus Competibacteraceae bacterium | reverse complement strand
CCAAGCAGCAGACCGAGACGCTGAAAGCGCTAGCCGACGGCGGGGCGGACATCCTGATCGGCACCCACAAGTTGTTGCAGGGCAGCGTAAAATTCAAACAATTGGGACTGGTCATCATCGACGAGGAGCATCGCTTCGGGGTGCGGCAGAAAGAGCGGCTGAAGGCGCTGCGCACCGAAGTGGACGTGCTGACCCTGACCGCCACGCCGATTCCGCGCACCCTGAACATGGCGATGGCCGGTTTGCGCGAACTGTCGATCATCGCCACCCCGCCGGCCGGGCGGCTGGCGGTCAAGACCTTCGTTGGTGAGTGGAACCAGGCGACCATTCAGGAAGCTTGCCAACGCGAACTGAAGCGCGGCGGGCAGATTTATTTCCTGCACAACGAAGTGGAGACCATCCAACGCATGGCCGCGCAGGTGGCGGAATTGGCCCCAACCGCCCGTATCGCCGTCGCCCACGGTCAGATGCGCGAGCGGGAGTTGGAGCAGGTCATGCTGGATTTCTATCACCGCCGCTGTAATTTGCTGGTGTGCACCACCATCATCGAATCGGGCATCGACGTGCCCAGCGCCAACACCATCATCATCAACCGCGCCGACCGACTGGGCTTGGCGCAACTGCACCAGTTGCGCGGACGGGTGGGACGCTCGCACCATCGCGCCTATGCCTATCTGATCGTGCCATCGCGCCGGGCGATGACGGTGGACGCAGTCAAGCGGATCGAAGCCATCGAGTCGCTGGAAGATCTGGGCGCGGGCTTCCTGCTGGCCAGTCACGACCTGGAAATTCGCGGCGCCGGTGAACTGTTGGGCGAGGAACAGAGCGGCCAGATTCACGAGGTCGGGTTCACCCTATACATGGATCTGCTGGAACGGGCGGTACAGGCGCTCAAGGCCGGCCGCGTGCCGGAACTGGACCGGCCGCTGGATCACGGTCCCGAAATCGAACTGCAAAGTCCGGCGCTGATCCCGGACGATTATTTGCCCGATGTGCACAGTCGGCTGATCCTGTACAAACGGATCGCCAGTTCTCGCGACGACGGGGAATTGCGCGAGTTGCAGGTGGAGATGATCGACCGTTTCGGACTGCTACCGGAGCCGGTCAAGAATCTGTTCCGGGTCACCGCGCTCAAGCTGCGGGCCACGCCGGTGGGCGTGAAGAAAATCGAAGCCGGATCGAAAGGGGGGCGGATCGTATTCGGTCCAGAGCCGAAAGTGGATACGGTCAAACTGATCCAGTTGATTCAGTCGCAATCCCGAGTTTACAAGCTGGACGGAAAAGACAAATTGCGCTTCATTAAAGATCTTCCCGACGCGGAGGCGCGCGCGGCGGCGGTGGAGGGACTATTGGAATCGATTGCCGGATGAGGTGAGAAGCCATGATTAAGGAGCTAAAACTGGTTAACTGGAAAAGCTTTTCGGAAGCCACCGTTTATATTGATCGATTGACTATTCTGATCGGCACTAACGCCAGTGGTAAATCCAACTTACTGGATGCACTGCTATTTTTACAGCGTATTGCCTTTGGTCGTTCGATTACCGCTGCCATTGCTGGAGACGCCGAATTGCCCGGCATTCGAGGTGGCTTGGAATGGATCGTCAGAAAACCTGAAAGTCAGCTTAGATTGGAAGTTCTCATACAAGATCCTGTTGTGGATATAATCGATTATCGTTATGTCATTGAGATTGCCGTTAGTGGAGTACGTGCGGAATTAGTGGGGGAATCATTGACGCGTATCAAAAGACGTCCACGTTCAACACCTTTGGAGCGAAATTTTTATCATGCCATCCCTGATGAGGTTTTCGGTCCCTCTATCCCAACTTATTTTTATACTGGGACACAGGGTAGAGGAAAGCGTTTCGATATGAATCGAGCTTATTGTATTCTTAGTCAAATGGAGTCACAAAGTCTTCGCAGAGAAGTTTCAGAGGGAGCACGTTTGGTACAGGAGCAACTCCAACGTATTTTCATTTTGGACCCTATTCCAAGTCATATGCGAAACTACTCAAATTTTTCTGACAAAATCCAGGTGGATGGCGCTAATATTGCCGGGGTCTTGGCTGCATTACCCCAGGACCGCAAACAAGACGTTGAAGCGATTGTTACTGGTTATTTAAAACAACTTCCCGAGCGCGATATTCAACGAGTTTGGACTGAGCCTGTTGGAAAGTTCGGCACCGATGCCATGTTGTACTGCGAAGAGCATTGGTCTGATAATTGCGAAACCAATACCGTTGACTTACGTGGTATGTCTGATGGGACTTTGCGGTTTTTGGCGATTATTGCTGCGCTGTTGACTCAGGAAAAGCAAAGCTTGTTGGTTGTGGAAGAAGTTGACAATGGCCTGCATCCTTCGCGTGTTCATATTTTAATTCAAATGCTTAGGGAATTAGGCAAACAAAGAACCATTGATTTAATTGTCACTACCCACAACCCTGCTGTTTTGGATACACTGGGCGGTCCAATGGTACCTTTTATATCGGTTGTTCACCGGAATGCGGTAACTGGAGCAAGCACGATAACACTTCTTGAACAACTTGATTCATTACCCAAGCTGATGGCAGGTGGCACATTGGGACGCTTGGCGGCTCAAGGACGGATTGAGTCAGCTTTAAAGGCACAAGCTGAAGGCTGAGGAAATGAAGAAAGTGCTTGTTCTGGATACCAGTATCCTTTGTGTTTGGTTGCGGGTTCCTGGAAAGGAAAGTTGTGGTCATGAGTCCGATAAATGGGATAAGCAACGTGTCGATGAACGAATCGAGTCAGCGATCAAGGAAAAGGTTACTTTTGTCTTACCTTTGGCAACAATCATAGAGACTGGCAACCATATCAGTCAAGCTGCTTACAGCCGAAAAGAGAGAGCAGAAGCATTAGCGGACCTGATGAATAAAAGTGCCGATCAAACTTCTCCTTGGGCTGCTTTTTCCGAACAATCGATATTGTGGACACCTGATAAACTTAAAAAGCTGGCGGAGGATTGGCCCAATCTGGCGGTACAAAAACTTTCTTTGGGCGATGCAACCATCAAAGATGTAGCAGAGTATTACGCCCAAGCGGGATATACAGTTGAGATTTTCACGGGTGATCGGGGACTCAAAGCGTATGAGCCGGCCGTGATGGTAGAAACGCCGAGGCGACGACAACGGTAGAGCGATCCAAACATTTTTCAAAGAATTCCAAGCTGTTGCAACATGTCAAGCAACGATGATAAGTCATCCTTTAGTTTTCCAAGGGAGCACCCATGGTCGATCATTTCGATATCTCACTGACCATTTCCCCCGACCTGCCTCACTGGCCGGGCAGTCCGCGCATTGAACTGAGCCGCCGCCGCGACATGGACCAGGGCGATCCGGTCAACGACAGCACCCTGGTCTGCGGCATGCATACCGGCACCCATGTCGATGCGCCCCTGCATTTTCTGGCCGACGGCGCGGATGTCACCCATTTGTCGTTGGATGCGCTGATCGGACCGGCGGTCGTGGCCGCGTTGCCTGATGTGGATGTCATCACCGACGGCGACCTGGAATCGCTGAATCTACCCATCGATACCCGGCGTCTGCTGCTGCGTACCCGCAATTCCGAAGCCTGGCGACGGGGCGATCGTGAGTTCCATACCGACTTCGTGGCCCTGACCGTCGAGGCCGCTCAGTGGGTGGTGGCGCGGGGCATTCGCCTGATTGGCGTCGATTATCTGTCGGTGCAGATTTTCCAGGGCGATCCACAAACCCACATCGCCCTGCTGCAAGCCGGGGTCGTGATCGTGGAAGGCTTGAACCTGGCCGAAGTCGCGCCGGGACCCTATGAGTTGATTTGCCTGCCGCTCAAGCTGGCCGGCGCCGAAGGCGCGCCCGCGCGGGCGGTGCTCAGAAAAGCATCGGGATGAACGTCGATAGCACCTGTCCCTGCGGTTCGGGAAAAACCTACGCTGCTTGTTGCGGTCCGTACCTCGATCACGGACAACGACCGCCCACGGCCGAGGCGCTGATGCGCTCCCGTTATTCGGGCTACGTCCTCGCGCGGGAAGACTATCTGCTGCGCACCTGGCACGAATCCACCCGGCCCGAAACGCTTGATCCGAGCGATGCGAGCCGGCTCAACTGGCTGGGCTTGAAGATCGTCCACACCGAGGCCGGAGGTTCCGACGATAGGCGGGGCGTGGTCGAGTTCGTGGCGCGTTACAAGGTCGGCGGCAAAGCGCATCGACTCCATGAGACCAGCCGATTCGTGCGGGAAGGGGCGCGGTGGTTTTATCTGGATGGTGTTTGAGGCATCGTCATTGCCTTGCTCTTCAAGCGGCACGGCGGACGCGAAGGCACTTTCGGACTTGCGGGGTGAACGCCAGCCCTCTCGTGCGCGGAAAATTCCCCGAAACTTCGGATGACGAGGAGGTCACGGCGAGCGGCTCCGGGCTGTGTCCAAATCCACATCCAATTTTAGCGGCGGGATTTGGGGAAAATCCCCCAGCGCAGCAGCGCGAAGAGCACCACGGCGCCGATGGCATCGACCTTCAGTAACCCCGGCCAGGGACTGCTCCACTTATCCATGTTGGTGGTTTGGCCGTAATGGGGCGGGCCGCCGCCGTAGGCTTCCGTCAGCAGCTCGTAGTGCAGCCAGCCGAGAACGGCGACCAGCAGCACCGCCACGATGATGGAGAGCGTGCGCCGGAGGTTCATACGATGCGGGTGTCGCCCGGTGTCGGATAATCGCCCGGCGGTAGCGGATACAGGACTTCGAGATGGATCTGACAGGTTTGCGTCGATGTACCCACCTCCCGGCGCAGATCCGCCACGAACCGGTCCATGTGGTTGGTCAGGTCGATGCAGCCGGCGCTGCCGGGCGTGGTGCCGCCGTGAATGAAAAACCCGCCGCGTCTGAAAGTCTCGGTGGTGGTGAAGGGATGGATCGAAATCCGATATCGGCCCCAGGCATTGGCGAAGCGGTCCGAAAGTCGGCAATTCAGCCAGTTGTCATCCAATTCGTCCGGCCGAATCCAGTAAATTCCCTGTGGGATCGGGCCTTGCCCGGAAACCCGTTGCCGCGCCGCGCTGTAATCGAAGCGGCCGTTGACCGGCCTGCCGGATACCGCCGGGTAGCTGTAGGTTTGGCTGCCGCCGCTCATGCGCAGGTGGGCGCCTTCGAAGAACAACCGCAACTGGCCGCAGTGCGGGAACGTCGGGTTGTATCGCTCGCTGCTGTAATCGCCCATGGGTCGTCATGCCTCCTTCGCCGCCAGTTCGGGCTCGCGCCTCGCCCGGTTCATCGCCGCATCGGCTGGCGGATGTCGCGCATTCCGACCGCGCCGTCATTAAACTATCGTCGCCGCAACGATGAAGATCAAGAGCCAGCCCGTGGCCTGTTTTCAACCCCCTGACGATGGGAACCGTTGAGATCCCGTGGAACCGCCATGTCCAATCCTTCCGATGTCGATGCCGTACTGAGCTACCTGCGCGAATTACAGGATCGGCTGACTCGTGCCCTGGAATCGGCCGACGGCGCCGCGACGTTCCGGGAGGATGCCTGGGAGCGTCCCACTGGCGGCGGCGGTCTGGCCGGCGGCGGTCGCACCCGCGTGCTGCGTGACGGCGCGCTGTTCGAACAGGCCGGCATCAACTTCTCCCACGTCGCCGGCGCTCGCCTGCCGCCGGCGGCCACCGCCCAGCGGCCGGAGCTGGCCGGGCGCGGTTTCGAAGCCATGGGTGTGTCGCTGGTGGTCCATCCGCGCAACCCCTACGTGCCCACCTCCCACGCCAACATCCGTTTTTTCACCGCCGCGCGGGACGATGCCGAACCGGTGTGGTGGTTCGGCGGCGGTTTCGATCTCACCCCGTACTACGGGTTCGAGGAAGACTGCGTCCACTGGCACCGTACCGCCCGCGCCGCCTGCGAGCCGTTCGGGCCGGAGGTCCATCCCCGGTTCAAGCGCTGGTGCGACGACTATTTCTTCCTCAAGCACCGCAACGAACCGCGCGGTATCGGCGGGCTGTTCTTCGACGATCTCAACGACTGGGGATTCGAACGTTGCTTTGCCTTTCTGCGCAGCGTCGGCGATCACTATCTACCGGCTTATCTGCCCATCGTGGCACGGCGGCGGGAGATGCGCCACGGGGCACGGGAGCGGGAGTTCCAGCTTTACCGGCGCGGGCGCTATGTCGAATTCAACCTGGTGTGCGATCGGGGCACTTTGTTCGGTCTGCAATCGGGCGGGCGNNGCGCACCGAGTCGATTCTGATGTCGCTGCCGCCACGGGTGCGTTGGGAATACGACTGGCGGCCCGAACCGGATAGCCCGGAAGCGCGGTTGTCCACCTTCTTTCTGCAACCGCGCGACTGGCTTTGAGGCGTTTGCCACCGCGACCGGGTTCAGGACGCTTCCGGCGCGGGGCGGAGCAGGGCGTCGAGTTCATCGACCTGTTCGGCCCAGTCCGAATCCTCCTCGATCGCTTGCCGCAGGAACTCGGCCTGGACCGGATGCCACCAGAGGGCTTGATGCAGTGGGACCTTGGGGTCGAGTGGCCGGTGCCAGTGAATGAAGGTCGTGATGGCATTGGCGTCGGCGGGCAGACCCAGTTGCTCGAACAGCGTGCTCAGATTATGTGCCGTGGTGTCCATGCGTTTCTCCTCACGGGGTTGGGTGTGGACGGATCTGTACGAATATAGGTGCGTGCATCAACGCGGGAGTTCCAGCACCGCTTCCAGCCCGCCTTGGGAACGGTCATCCAGATCATGCTGAAACCGACAAGCCAGTGACCGCCTGCTGGCGATCGCCGGCAAGTGGCTGACGCTCCTTTCTCGCCACATGTCAACCAATTGGTTTGTTGGCTTGAGCCAGCTTGCGTCGTGACCTGTTGGATATGACAGTCAAACCCTCTTGGTTCAAATCTATTGTCAACCCATTCAATCCATTGAATGGGGATCTATCGATGGTTTTTTGTCAATTGTATGATACATATAATGCGACATGTCTTATGGAGAATATACCTTATTTTCAGAATGGTATTTTTGGCACAGTATTGTTTTTAAGGAGGTAATGCCGGGGATCAACCCAGAATTATTTCCGTGAAACCTCTTGCGCCTTGGAAGTGGATGACGCACAGGAGAGGGAGCCATATGCAACCGGCGAGCTCGGGTTAAACCCCGGTTCGCCAGCCGGATCGGGTTCAAAAGAACCTTGTCCGGGCGGCAGATGGAGGTGGGTATCATGAACGCAAGGAATTTGATGAAGATGCTGGCTACCGCGCTGGTGGTTGGTTTGATGGCCTCGCCAATGGCGTTGGCCGCGGGACCAGGTGGCGGTAATGGCGGTGGCGGTGGCGGAAATAGGCCACCGACCGGCGAAACCACCGGCAACAATCTGTCTTTCCCGGTCATCTGGGCCGAGGGTGTGACCAAGGTTCTGCGCGGCACGCCAGGGGAGGTTGAAACTGAGGGTGCATACTGGTACCAGTGGGGCACCAACGGGACCGATCCTGATGTCGTGCCGGCCAGTTGCCCGTCGGATCCAGACGAGGATCCAGACGAAGAGCCGGGGAAAGGATTCTGCGACGATGGAGTGGTGGGCACCCTGACGATACCAGCCGGTGTCCCAGTGGCAAATAACCCCCTACCGCTTGTCCGCGCCTATCTGCAGAAAGACCCTCTCAACACCTGGCAAGCTGGCTCAGCGAACGGGAGCACCACGTCGGTTGACGTTGACTGGATTGACTGGGGCGATAATCTTGAATCGGTCGACTGGTATACCCGCTCGCAGGTGCGTACCGAGGTTGTATTGTTCAAGGACCTTACCGAACCGATGACCGAGTATGAAATGCGCCATGTCTTTGGCTGGGGTATCAACGAGGTGCATGGACTGGCCGTGTCCTTGGACGGAGAAGTTCAAGAAGGTCCGGGCACTCAAGCGACCGTCTATTCGCCCTGCGCGAGGCTGACGATCCAGAAATTGCTGGTTGCTCGGGAAATTTTGCCTGACGACGCACTCGATTGGGTGCCTCAACAAGGCTGGACGGAGCGCTATTCAGGTACTGAGTACATCAACGAACCGATCTTCAATAAAGCGGTTTATGCGGGTGGTGATGGACCCGGTTACTACTCTGCCGAAATCAATGTGAAGGGCCGAATCATCTACGGCTACACATGGAACGTTCGGCAATTGCACGATTTGACAGGCGTTCCGCCAACCGCGGCGGGCGATTACCGGATTACGTTCAGCTTAGATGATACGTGTGGTACGGTTGATCTCAATACCTCTCTCGCAATGGCGGAAATCTTGGTGCCAACTGAGGAGGAGATCGCCTTGGCGGCCGAAGAAGAGGAAGATGGTAGCGATACCGGCGGCGCAACTGCGGTTCTCGATAAAGATCTCAACCTCACCTACATCGATGTCCGTATTCTCGAACGAGGTGGCGGCGGCGGTAACGCTGGCGGTAATAACGCCGGCGGTAACGACAAGGGCAACGGCCCAAAGAAATAACAGAGTAACCGCCTAGAATATTGATCGCCGAAATTCGTTGATCGGGACTAAAAACGGATTTCGGCGATTGATTCAAGAGAGGTAAATCGCGATGAGCAAAACGACTTCGATACTGCTTGCGGGAATGTTCCTAACCGTTCCCACGATGAGCCTTGCCGAGGAACCCCATGCCAATGAATTCACGGTCCAGGCCTACAGTTTCTCGGCCAATTCGTTTATGCCACCGGTGGAAGAAAATTGCGCCGCCTATCTGAAAACCCTCCTGATGAGCAATTCCGGCAAATACGATTTGCTCTCCACCACAGGGGTGCAGGGACCGCCCGGTATCGTCTACACCTTGCGGAATAACAAGGGAGAAATCGCCATCATCAAATGTGGTCCGCACGGAGGAGGTTGCAACGGTGGCGAAGAGGGAGGCGGCTGTGGTGGCTGATCGGTTCACTGGCCGATTGGCGCGGTCCTGCTGATCAGGATTGGAAAACGGCGACTTCCGTTGGAAGTCGCCGTTTTCGTTGAGGCGATTCCCTGGAAGGTCAAGGCTCCACCAACCCCTCCCGAATCGCCAGACGCGCCAGTTCCACCCGGTCGTGAATGGCCAGCTTCTCCATCAGATGCGCGCAATGCTGTTCCACCGTTTTCACGCTGATGCCCACCGTCCGGGCGATCTCCTTCTTGGAAAGGCCACGGGCGATATAGGCCAGCATCTCCAACTCCCGCTCGGTCAACAACCGGGTTCGGCTCTCCGGGGCATGCGCCAGCCGGGCGCCATCCTCGCTGACCACGATCCGGGTCAGGACTTCATCGGAAAAATAGACAGTCCCGGTCATCACCTGGCGAATGGCTTGCACCACCACCTCCGGCGGTTCGTTTTTGGTGAGATAGCCCGTCGCTTCCAAGGCCAGGGCCTGATCGATATAGCGATCGTGAAAGAACGCACTGAGAAAAACCAGGCGTGTCCCAGGACATTGGCGCTTGATCGACCGCGCGCCTTCGAACGCCGACAGTCCCGGCATGTCGATATCCAGCAACACCACATCCGGGCGGGTAGCGACGCAGCACCGCACCGCGTCCTGGGCATTGCTCTCGCAGCCCAGGACCACCATGTCGGTTTCCTGAGCCAGCCGCTGCCGCAGCATGTCGCGCACCAGCGCATGATCGTCAACCAGGACGATCGAGATGGGTCCGATCATCGACACGAGCCTCTTGATGAAGCAGACTGTAAACCAATCGCGCCAGCGTGGCCATCTGGAACGGCTTACGCAACAACAGGGTCTCCATATCGAGCTGGTCGGACAAATCCCGCGAATCGGTGCCCGTAATCAAAATGGCCGGCAGGCGCGCGCCCCGCGCCCGTAGTTGCCGCAGGGCATCGAGCCCGCTGCAACCCGGCAAATCCAGATCCGCGATCAGCAAGCGAAGACGGTCGCGATGCGCCCGATAGCGGTCCAGCAGCGCCAACCCGTCTTCCGCTTGAACCACTTCATAGCCCACATGACGCAAGGTCGCCGCCATGATTTCCCGAACGTAGCGATGATCCTCCGCCAGTAAAATCATTTCGCCAGCGCCGCTTTTCCAGTTCCGCGAGGATATGATCTCATCTTGGGTGGAATCCGGGGTCGCGGGGGGCAACAAGACCGTGAAGGCCGAACCCTGGCCAACCGCCGACCGGACCTCCACCCGCCCGCCATGTTGGCTCACGATATTGTGGACCATGGCCAACCCCAGGCCAGTACCGTACTCATCTGGCTTGGTGGTGAAAAACGGCTCGAAGATACGGGCCTGAACCTCGGGCGGCATCCCAATCCCGGTATCGCTGACCTCGATGCGGACCCAACCGGCCGTATCCGACCCATCGCCTCGATCCGCCGATGCCGGAGAGAGCGAGATGCGCAGGGTGCCACCATCGGGCATGGCGTCCCGGGCATTGATCATCAGGTTCAACAACACCTGTTGCAACTGAGTGATGTCAGCGCTCACCTGGAAATTTTGAACGGAAGCCACATCGATTTCCAACGTGATGGCGGCCGGCAATATCCGTCGAAACAAATCAGCCGAATTCTCAACCAGTTGACGTAGTTCCACGGATTGACGTTCCGTCTCCTGCCTGCGACTGAACGTCAACATTCCCCTGATCAAGCCATTGGCCTGGTTGATGACCTGGTCGATCCGCTTGAGGGATTCCAAAGCCGGATGGCGTTTGGGCAAAAGGTTTTGACCCAGCGCGTTATAGCCGGAAATCGCGGTTAAGGCATTCCTGAAATCATGGGCGATGCCATCGGCCACCTGACCGATAGCCTCGATTTTCTGCGAATGCAGTCTTTCTTCCTGAAAGCGCCTGCGTTCGGTAATATCGCGGGCAAAACATTGGTAGACCTCCTTGTCTCCGGCGTCGATCAATCTTCCACTGATTTCGACTGGGAAAGGACGACCATCCTTATGGCGATAGGTGCATTCGGAAACGGTACTATTGCTGGGGCAAAGTGTTTTTAATAGCTGTTCAACTGAATTTTGATCATCGCCAAGAATTAAATCATTCAAGCTCAATCCCAGCAATTCATCACGCTCATATCCCAAGAGATCGACGGCTTTCCGGTTAACATCAAGCAGGCGATAAGTCATTGGATCAAGGATAAGAATCGGATCATTGGCATATTCGAACAGATCTTGATATTTTCTTTCCAGCGTATTAGCTGTTTTTTCAGCTTTATGATGTTCGCGAATCTCCTGGGACAGAATACCGCCCCACTTCTGTAAACGACGAATGAGCATGATCCAGAAAGAAAGAGAAACCAGAAAAACAAAAAACGCCGCCCAAAGCGATAATAGTTCCTTGCTTTTCTCATGTTGCAAACGATCGATCAAGCGATGCCTGGATTGATCGACAAAACTATTCATGGCCTTCAGAAACAATTGTTCCTGAATGTTATAATCTTCGTTAAACAGGCGTTTTAACCCAATCTCCCGTTGTCCAGACTGAATCTGATCCAGGGCGGACTGCTCCATGGTTCTTAGCCTGTTGTGAGCTGATCTTGCTCGAATCAGTGAGTCATTGCCTCCATTGCCAGACTGTAGGACATTTTCCGTGGGTAAAAGGGCATCGAGTTCAAGTGCTTTTTTTCGATATTCCTCCAAGTGGCTGGTGCCTGGATTTAAGTCTGTCGCGGCAGCGCGAGCGGCGGCGGTAATTTGTCTGGAAAGATCAACAACATTATGCCAATGGTAATCTTCGTCAATATAAATATGTTGCAAATTTTCGATAATAAAATATGAGTAGTGGACATGCCAGCTCAATAAGAAGAACATCAACATCGTGAATAAAATCGCGGACGCCAGCCATCCCCAGGAAGGCTTGCTGTCCACCGATATTTGATGGTGAACCGAGGTGTTCATTTTTGGCTGGATAGAATTATCAGATTGGAGGTTGGTTTACGGCATTTCAGGCGATTTATATGCAAATTGTTGTGTAATACGATAACCGCCATAATCAATCGATTTCAGACGGACAGTATACAGTAAGGAAAATACCCTATAGACATTTTTACCTGATTTTGGGATATTTTTCATATCAGTTTTGGTCAGGAGACCCATCATGAATAACAGGATTTCGAGATTTATCAAAATCACTGCAATCACCCTGTTCACTATTATTCTTGGCATTGGCGTAGTGGAAACAGCAGTTAATGAAGTACAGGCCGGCGGCTTCGGTGGCGGAGCCAGTGGCGGCGGTGGCGCTGGCGGCGGTGGCGCGGGTGGTGGCGGTGCGGGTGGCGGTGGCGCGGGTGGTGGCGGTGCCAGCGGTGGTGGCGGTGCCAGTGGTGGTGGCGGTGCCAGCGGTGGTGGCGGTGCCAGTGGTGGTGGCGGTGCCAGTGGTGGTGGCGTCAGTGGTGGCGGTTCGGGCAATGGCGCGGGTTCAGGTCCGACGGGTTCGAGCGGTTTTGGTATCACGGGTCCAGGACCGCAAGGACTTACCGAGCAGGCGAGAGAACAGGCTCGCATTCAAGAACAGGATAGACTCCAGATCCAGGAACAGGATCGCTTGCACGACCCCGACCGGATTCACGATCAAACCCGGCTGCGCGATCAAGACCGCGACCGTGACCCCGACCGGATTCATGATCAAACCCGGCTGCGCGATCAAGACCGCGACCGTGACCCCGACCGGATTCATGATCAAACCCGGCTGCGCGATCAAGACCGCGACCGTGACCCCGACCGGATTCACGATCAAACCCGGCTGCGCGATCAAGACCGCGACCCCGACCGGATTCATGACCCAGACCGGGATCAGGTCCAGTCGCGCGATCGGGATGCGATAGTAGGATGGGGCAATAGATTCTGAATCATCGACAGCGGAAAACCCCCGGCTCGCAAGCGGGGGTTTTCGTTTGCGCTGGATCAACGCGGGAGTTCCAGCACCGCTTCCAGCCCGCCTTGCGGATGATTGCGCAGCGTCAAGTCGCCGCCGTGGGCGCGGGCGATGTTGCGGGCGATGCTCAGGCCCAGACCGGCGCCGCCGGTGTCGCGACTGCGCGAGCTTTCCAGCCGGTAGAACGG
>JAGRHI010000268.1:692-2240 GCA_020445045.1 Candidatus Competibacteraceae bacterium | reverse complement strand
CCGATCCATGATCGCGGATCGTCAGCGTCAAGCGTTGCGGCGTGTCTCGTACCGTGATCTCGGCGCGCTGACCATATTTCAGGGCGTTGTCCAGCAGATTGGTCAGGCAGCGCTTTAACGCCAGCGGCCGGCAACGCAAGGGCTGGCGGGCCGTGCCGGCGATGCCTACCTCGTCGCCGACATCCTCCGCATCCTCCTGCAACGATTCCAGCAAGGCGTTGAGATCCACCGACGCGATGGGTTCGCTGTTCTCGCCACCACGCAGGAAATCCAGCGATGCCTGCGCCATGTGCTGCATGTCGTCCAGATCGGCCTGGAATTTCTCCCGCAGCGGCGAATCGTCCAGCAGTTCGGCGCGCAGCCGCAGGCGGGTGATCGGGGTCTTGAGATCGTGGGACATCGCGGCGAGGATGCGGTTACGGTCCTCGATGTAGCGGATCAGCCGATCCTGCATGGTGTTGAAGGCGGCGGCGGCGCGGCGGACTTCCAACGGCCCGGATTCGGCCAGCGGCGGGCGACGGATGTCGCGGCCCAGTTCGGCGGCGGCGTTGGCCAGCACGGTCAGCGGCCGGGTCAGGGCGCGCACCGCCAACGCCGCCAGCACCGCGACCGACACCAGCAACACCAGCAGGATCAGCAGCAGGCGTGTCGGCCAGGTGATGACCTCTTCCGGCAGCACTTGCTGAAAAGTAACCACGGTCTCATCGTGCAAGCGCACCTGCACCACGAAATTGCGCAAGCCCAACATCATGGCGTGCCGCCAGCGGCGCGGTGGGCGATCAGCCTCCCCGGGTGGAGGCGGCGGGCGGTCGGTCCAGTCGCGCGGCGGCCGGTGGGGCGTGCGCCAGGCCGGTCGGCCAACGATGGGTGGGGGCCAGTCGTCGGCGATCTCGACCTGAAATGGCCGGTCCGGGCCGAGCTGGCGGCGCAGCAGGGCGCGGAACAACGTGGTGTGGTAGCGCTCGTCGGTCGTCGCTTGCTCGGACCAGGGCAGGTCAAGGCTGAGTCGGGTGGGTGGCAGGTCCAGCGCCGTCACCAGGCGGCGGCGTTCGGCCTCGTCCAGCGTGTCCAGCAGGCCGACGATGGCGGCGATGCGCTGGGCGATGTGGCCGCCGATGGCGTGGGAGAGCGCCTGTTCGCGGTCTTGCAGCAGAATTCCGGCGCTCAACAGTTGGGCGAGCACCAAACCGCCGGTCAGGAACAGCAGCAGCCGACCGAATAGGGATTGCGGCAACAGACGCATCAAAACTCCCGGCTGACGTGGGCCGCCAGCAGATAACCTTCGCTGCGAACGGTCTTGATGATGACCGCCTCGCGCGGGTCGTCGCGCAGCCGCCGGCGCAATCGGCTGACCTGCACGTCGATGCTGCGGTCGAATGGCATGGCTTCGCGGCCCTGAGTCAATTCCAGCAACTGATCGCGGTTCAGCACTCGTTGCGGATGCTCCAGAAACACTTGCAGCAGCCGGTATTCGCTGGCGCCCAGTGGTACTCGCACTTCATCGGGCGCGATCAGTTGCCGGTTGGCCACGTCCAGGCTCCAGCCGGC
>JAGRHI010000268.1:0-646 GCA_020445045.1 Candidatus Competibacteraceae bacterium | reverse complement strand
GTACCCCCTTGATGCGGGCCAGCAGTTCACGGGGATTGAACGGTTTGGACAGGTAATCGTCGGCGCCCATTTCCAGCCCGACGATGCGGTCGGTGTCGTCGCCGCGCGCGGTCAGCATGATGATCGGGATCTGCGAGCGGGCGCGCAGGTTGCGGCACAGCACCAATCCGTCGTCGCCGGGCAGCATCAGGTCGAGGACGATCAGATCGACCGGCGCCTGCTCCAGCGCCGCCCACAGTCCCCGGCCATCGGCCGCGCCGCTCACTCGGAAGCCGTTGCGGCTCAGGTAGTCGGCCAGCAGTTCGCGCAAGCCGGGATCGTCGTCCACGATGAGAAGGTGATCGCTCATGATATCGGTCGTGGTGGTCTGGGATGGCGGGATGGGAGGCTGTTTGCCAAACTGAAGTTTCAGCGAGTCCGGGATTTGCCGGTCCGACAGCGCAAGCACCGCCCGTGCCGCGCACAAGGGGTTCACGAGGAAGGAATATGCCGAATACCGCGAAAAAACTCACGCTATACGATGATCTGTTGGCTCTGCCGGACCATGTGGTGGGCGAGATCATCGACGGACAGCTTCACGTTCAGCCCCGGCCGGCCGGGAAGCACACCTTGGCGCATTCGGAACTGATCGTTGAGTTGGGTGGCC
>JAGRHI010000267.1:1498-4856 GCA_020445045.1 Candidatus Competibacteraceae bacterium | reverse complement strand
CCGGCGGCTTGCAGTACCGCGTCGATGAAAGTGCCGGCGCCGGCGCTGCCGCCGTCGGGCAAGAAGTAGGCCGCCAGCGGTGGCTCGGCGTGGCGGTGGGCTGCTCGCCGCTTCAGTTGTTCCAGCCGCGCCTGCATTTCGGCGACGCGCGCCTCGCCTTGTTCGGGGCGGCCGAGCACGGCGGCGATGGCGCGGGTGGTGTCGGCGATCTCCTCCCAACTGTTCGGCAGCGGGATCGAGATCACCCGGACTCCGAACCGGTCCAGCCGGGCGGCGGTTTGCAGCGGCATCCAGCGATCGGTCAGTACCACTTCGGCGCGCAGGGCGATCAGTTCCTCGCTGCTACCGCGATGGACCGGATAGCGGGCGGCCTCGACGGCGAACAGCGACTGATTCGGGTCGGTGGCGGTAGCGGAAACGGCGACGATCTGCTCCGGGGCGGCCAGCCCCAGCAGATACTGATCGGCGCACAAGGTGAGCGAAGCGGCGCGTGGCGGGGTCGCGAATGCCATCGAGGCCGCCAGCGTCAGCGCCAACGCCAACGCCAACGCCAACGGGATGATCAGGCGTCCGCGCACCGCCATTCCCTCAGAACCGATAGCGAGCGCCGACATAGACCCCGCGCTCGATGCCAGCGTAGCCGAACACCTCTTCATATTGCTCGTTGAACAAATTGTCGACCCGTCCGAACACTTGCCAGCGGTCGTCCACCCGGTAGCGTGCCGCCAGATTGACCACGGTGAAGCTATCCAGCTTCACCGGAAAACTGATGAAGGTTTCCGGGTCGTAGGCCAGGTCGGTGGCCGAACCGCTGTAACGCACCGCCAGGTTGAAATCGGCGCGGTTGTCGAAAGCCCGGTAGTTCAGATTGAGGCTGGCCAGATTGCGCGGACGGCGGGGCAGTTCCCGACCCTGCGGATCTTCGGTATCGGTGTAGGTATAGGCCAGGGTGGCACTGAGATCGGTGGTCAGGTTGGCGCTGGCGCTGAGTTCGACACCGCGACTGGTACTCTCGCCTGGCAGGTTGACCACCGAACGCCCGGCGCCGACGATGATGTTGTCGATGCGGTTGTCGAAGACGGTCAGATCCAGACGCAAGCGTTGGTCGAACAGCGCTTGTTCCCAACCGAGGTCGTAGCCACGACTCTTTTCCGGCTGCAAGTCGGGGTTGCCCTGGAAATCGCCGGAGAAGCCGAAAAGCTCGGTCATGGTCGGGTTCTTGACCGCGCTGCCGTAGCTGGCATGCAGTCGGCCGCCGATATCCGGCCACAAATAGGCGGCGGTCAACCGGTAGGTATTGGCGTCGTCGAAGCGATCGTTGAAGTCGCGGCGAAAACCAGCGGTCAGGAATAGTTGTTCGCTCAATCCCAGGCTGTAGTGCAGGCCGACCCCGGTGTTGCGGATCGAGTTGCTGGCGAAGTAGGTGTTGCTCGCCACGTCTTCCTTGTCCTTGACCAGGAAGGTCAGGGTATGTTCGGCATCGGACGTGGTGAAGAAATAATTGCTCTGGTAGTCGAATTGATTGGAGTGGGACTTGCTGTCGAAGGTCTCGACCCCGGCGTCGGTGGTCTTACCGTCCAGATCGTAGCGGCCGACACCGAGCAGATGTTCCCAGGCGCCGCCGAGCAGGCTGAACTTGCCTTGCAGACGTAACAGGTTCTGCCGATCATCGGCACGCTCGTCGCTGTCCACCACTGGCCGAACGTCGCCACCCAGGAAGGCGTCGAAGTCATTGCGGCTGTCGGTGTAGCGATCGACTAGGCTGAGTTCCACATTGTCGTGTGGACGGACGCTGCCCTTGAACAGCGCGGTACCGATGCGTAGGCCATCATCCTCGCTGTTGCCGCGCCAGGCGCTGCCGGACGACCAACCGTCGGTGTTGAGCCAACTACCGCTAAGCAGGGCATCGTAGTGATCGTCGCTGGCGCCCAGGCTGGCGCTGGTTTGCCAGGTCGAAAAGCTGCCACCTTCGAGCCGGGCACTGGCCTGGACAGGCTGCTCGGCGCGGCGGGTGACGATGTTGATGACGCCGCCGATGGCCGAGTTGCCCCACAGCACGCTTTGCGGACCGCGCAGCACCTCGATGCGCTCCACCGCCACATCGAGCAGACTGTTGAAGTCGAAGGCTCGACCGTCAGGATTGTTCACTTCCACGCCGTCGATCAGCACCAGGGTTTGGTTGGATTCGGCGCCGCGCAGATAAACCTGAGTGACGCCGCCGGCGCCGCCGCTGCGGCTGACCGTGACACCGGGCACGTCGCGCAGAGCGTCGGCGACCACGCGGATTTGCCGCTGCTCCAGTTCTTCGCCGGTGATAACGGTGATGGCGCTGCCGGACTGTTCGGCGGGTATCGGCACCCGGGTGGCGGTGACCACCATCTCCGGTAGTTCCTGTTGAGCCATCGCGCTGGTGGCGGCCAACAGGGTAAACGTTGCGGCCGGCGGGACCAGACGGCGGCGGGTCATGCGACTACTGTGCTTGTCGTGATGATGCATGAGGCGAACGCGCTCCCTAAAAGTCATCGTGATGAACCGGCCGTGCCGGTTCGCCATCCGTTGGAAAACGCGCGATCGCCACCTGGCGAGACCAGGGCGAAAGAAAGAGAGATTGGCGTCCCCGCCGGGCGAGGGCGCCGGGCCTGCCGTCATGGCGAGCGCTCGGTTTCCCGCATCGCCAAACGGTGGACCGTCCCGCCAAAAAAACCCGTTCGGCGGCCAGGCGATACTGAGACGGCAGGTCTCCTGGCTGGCGGGTCATCGCCGGGCATTCGGCCTTCCCAGTTACCCAGTGGCCTTGCTTGAACGCCGGCTAGCCGCTCACAGTTGCGGGAACAGCCGCGGCTGCGCCCGGTCGCGCCGGTGCGTCCGCGTTCCCTATTAATCCCCCGAGGGGGAACCGTCCTGCTTATAGCTTAACGTCGCGCGGGAATCGCGGCAAATTGACCGCCGGCCCGCCACCGCTAGCGCGGGCCGCGCCGCTTGCCGGCCCCGCAGGGACTACCTTGGGTAAAGGCCCGTGCCGGTCGCCGATCCAGCATCGGTTTGGATGAATCCCCTCGGGTTCCTCCCTTTTTCAAAGGAGAGACAAAAGGCTTGGAGCCATCGGTGCGCGGCGGCGGGCCGGTGTACTGGGTCAGACAGGTCTGCGGTCCGTGCTTGCGACCGGCGCGCTGGCCTTCGCCGCCGCCCAGTCCCGTACCGGCCGGCTGCCAAAGCGGAATCAGATGGCGTTTGCCGTTGCCGATCAGATCGGCGCGGCCCATGCGCTTGAGCGCCTCGCGCAGCAGTGGCCAGTTCTCGGGATCGTGGTAGCGCAAAAAGGCTTTGTGCAATCGCCGCTGCTTCAGTCCCTTGGGGG
>JAGRHI010000267.1:788-1473 GCA_020445045.1 Candidatus Competibacteraceae bacterium | reverse complement strand
GGATGCCTTTCAAGGGATTGCGCCCCGAGTGGTACATGGCGGTGGCCAGCGCCATCGGCGAGGGCAGAAACGCCTGCACCTGATCGGCGCGGAACCCATTGCCCTTCAGCCACAGGGCGAGATTGAGCATATCCTCGTCGCTCGTGCCCGGATGAGCGGCGATGAAGTAGGGAATGAGATATTGCTCCTTGCCCGCTTCCTTCGAGAATTTTTCGAACAGTTCCTTGAAGCGGTCATAGGCGCCCATGCCCGGCTTCATCATTTTCGAGAGCGGCCCGGCTTCGGTATGTTCCGGGGCGATCTTGAGATAACCGCCGACATGGTGGGTGACCAGCTCGCGCACATAGGCCGGATCGCGCGCCGCCAGATCGTAGCGCACCCCGGACGCGATCAGCACTTTCTTGACGCCCGGCAGCGCGCGCGCCTTGCGATACAGGCCGATCAGGGCCGAATGATCGGTGTTGAGGTTGGGACAGATGTCCGGGTAGACGCAGGACAGTCGGCGACAATGCTGTTCGATGTTCACCGACTTGCAGGCCAACCGGTACATGTTGGCGGTGGGTCCGCCCAGATCGGAAACGACGCCGGTGAAACCCGGCGTCCGGTCGCGGATCTCCTTGATCTCGCGCAGGATCGAGCCTTCCGACCGCGATTGGATAATGCGGCCCTCGTGCTCGGTGATCGA
>JAGRHI010000267.1:0-783 GCA_020445045.1 Candidatus Competibacteraceae bacterium | reverse complement strand
AGCAGAAGGTGCAGCCGCCGAAGCAACCACGCATGATGTTGACCGAGAACCGGATCATCTCGTAGGCCGGAATGCGGGCGCCACCGTAGCTCGGGTGCGGGACGCGGGCGTAGGGCAGATCGAACACGGCGTCGAGTTCCGGGGTGGTCAGCGGAACCGGCGGCGGATTGAGCCACACGTCGCGATCGCCGTGGCGTTGGATCAAGGCGCGGGCGTTGCCGGGGTTGGTCTCCAGATGCAGCAGGCGCGAGGCGTGCGCGTACAGCACCGGATCGCTTTTGACCTGTTCGTAGGCCGGCAGGCGGATGACGGTTTTGGCGCGATCGTGACGCGGCGGGCGGGGATGGAAGGTCGGCGCCACCCCCGGCGTTGCTCCCGCTGGACGAATGGCGTAGGGATCGGGGTGCGGTTCCACCGGTCCGGGTCGATCCAGTTCGGTCGAGTCGATTTCCAGCCAGCCCTCGGGCACACCCTGGCCAATGAAGGCCGTGCCGCGCAGGTCGCGCATGGTTTTGGGATGCTGGCCGGCGGCGGCGCGGTGGGCGATTTCGACGATGGCCCGTTCGGCGTTGCCATACAGCAACAGGTCGGCTTTCGCATCCAGCAACGCCGAGCGGCGCACCTTGTCCGACCAGTAGTCGTAATGGGCGACGCGGCGCAGGCTGGCCTCAATGCCACCGATCACGACCGGCGCGTCGGGATAGGCCTCGCGGCAGCGCTGGCTGTAGACGATCACCGCCCGGTCCGGCCGCTTGCCACCTTCGTCGTTGGGGGTGTAGGCGT
>JAGRHI010000266.1:5442-5742 GCA_020445045.1 Candidatus Competibacteraceae bacterium | reverse complement strand
GCCCGGATCGATATCACGGAATCTCCCGAACTCCTCCAGCGAGCCAACCAGTTCAGCCAACTTGGCCTCAAAAAGATGGATGCCTTGCACCTTGCCTGTGCCGTCACCGCCAAGGCCGATGCTTTTTTAACCACCGATAAAAGCATTCTCAAAAAAGCGGCAGTGGTGCAGAGTGTTCGCATACAAGATCCCATCGACTTTATCAGAGAGTTATTCCCATGATGACCGATACCGAAATACGGGCAAAAGGCATTAGTATCCTTGCTCAATATCTGGGCGATATTGAAATGGAACGCTTCA
>JAGRHI010000266.1:5153-5298 GCA_020445045.1 Candidatus Competibacteraceae bacterium | reverse complement strand
CTCAACCAACTGGGCAAAACCCTTTATGTCGTTCCAGGTGGGAGCAATAAACGACCTTTCATAATTCCCCATTAATAGCAAAATGCACAGGAGGTCGACATGGCGACCATTACCCTAAGCAATCTGCCCGATGAGGTGCATCGCG
>JAGRHI010000266.1:4396-4967 GCA_020445045.1 Candidatus Competibacteraceae bacterium | reverse complement strand
GTGAGGTTTGAATGATCGTCCTGGATACCAACGTCGTTTCCGAGGCGATGAAGGCGACGCCGAATCCCGTCGTACTGGCGTGGCTGGATGAGCAGGCGGCCGAAACCCTCTACTTGTCCAGTGTCACGCTGGCCGAGCTGCTGTTCGGCATAGGTGTCTTGCCTGCCGGTCGGCGCAAGGAGGCGTTGACCCAAATGCTGGATGGCCTGCTGGCTCTGTTCGAGGATCGCGTGCTTGCGTTCGATACCGCCGCCGCCCGGCGCTACGCCGATCTGGCCGTTACGGCCCGAGCCGCCGGCAAAGGCTTCCCCACGCCTGACGGCTACATCGCTGCCATTGCGAAGGCTCGCGGCTTCACTGTCGCCACTCGCGACGTTGCGCCTTTCAAGGCGGTCGGCCTCAATGTGATCAACCCGTGGGAAGCGATGTCGTGACCCAAGACCAACTCAACCAACTGGGCAAAACCCTCTGGGCCATCGCCGACGACCTGCGCGGCGCGATGAACGCCGACGACTTCCGCGACTACATGCTGTCGTTCCTGTTCCTGCGCTACCTCTCCGACAACTACGAG
>JAGRHI010000266.1:3926-4197 GCA_020445045.1 Candidatus Competibacteraceae bacterium | reverse complement strand
CTGCTGCAAACCCTGGAGCGGGGCTTCAAGTACATCGAAACCGAATCCTTCGCCGCCAACTTCCAGGGGCTGTTCTCCGAGATCAACCTCAACTCGGAAAAGCTGGGCAGAACGCCCGCCGACCGCAACAAGAAGCTCTGCACCATCCTTACCAAGATCGCCGAAGGCATCGCTCGGTTTTCCACCAACACCGACATCCTCGGCGATGCCTACGAGTACCTGATCGGCCAATTCGCCGCCGGCTCTGGCAAGAAGGCCGGGGAGTTCTACA
>JAGRHI010000266.1:3047-3846 GCA_020445045.1 Candidatus Competibacteraceae bacterium | reverse complement strand
CTGAACTGCGTGCTGGACTTCGCCTGTGGTTCCGGGTCGTTGTTGCTCAATGTACGCCATCAGATGGGGCCGCACGGCATCGGCATGATCTACGGGCAGGAGAAGAACATCACCACCTACAACCTGGCGCGCATGAACATGCTGCTGCACGGGGTCAAGGACAGCGAGTTCGAGATCTATCACGGCGACTCCCTGACCAACGATTGGGATCGGCTCAGCGAGATGAACCCGGCCAAAAAGCTCAAGTGCGATGCGGTGGTGGCCAATCCGCCCTTCAGTTATCGCTGGGAGCCCACCGAAGCGTTGGGCGAGGACTTCCGTTTCAAGGGCCACGGCCTGGCGCCGAAGTCGGCGGCGGATTTCGCCTTCCTGCTGCACGGTTTCCATTTCCTCGGCGACGAGGGCACCATGGCCATTATCCTGCCCCACGGCGTGCTGTTCCGCGGCGGGGTGGAGAGCCGCATCCGCACCAAGCTGCTCAAGGACGGCCACATCGACACCGTGATCGGCCTGCCGGCCAATCTGTTCTTCTCCACCGGCATTCCGGTCTGCATCCTGCTGCTGAAAAAGTGCAAAAAGCCCGATGACGTGCTCTTCATCAACGCCGCCGAGCACTACGAGAAGGGCAAGCGGCAGAATCAGCTACTGCCGGAACACATTGACAAAATCGTCGACACCTACCAATACCGCAAGGAAGAAGAGCGCTATGCCCGCCGGGTCGCGCTGGAGGAGATCGAGAAAAACGACTACAACTTGAACATCTCCAGATACGTTAGCACCGCCGAATCGGAGGAGGAGA
>JAGRHI010000266.1:0-3001 GCA_020445045.1 Candidatus Competibacteraceae bacterium | reverse complement strand
CACAACCAGTATCTGAAAGAACTCGGTTTGCCGCCGGTTTAGCAGAGGGCGACAAAGTTATTGGCGAAAACTCATTTTAGTTTGTTGGCCAGGAGAAATGCAAAATGTCAGAGCAATATTTCGCAACAGGGCAATGTTTATGTGGAAACGTGAAATATACGATTTCATCGGCCCCGATTCGCATGGGGCAATGTCACTGCGATCATTGTCGGAGATTGAGCGGGACCGGGCATTCATCGAATGCTTTTTTTGCCAAGGATACCGTTCACATTGAAGGCGAAACAAGTCGCTATGACTCAATAGCAGACACGGGCACGGTGATGACGCGTTATTTTTGTCCAAACTGTGGTAGCCGTCTTTTTGGTACAAGCAGTGCGAATACAGACATCATCAGTGTTACGGCAGGTACACTGGACGATAGTTCATGGTTCAAACCAAATGCCATTGTCTATAATAAAAGAAAGCCGGCATGGGATTTCATGGATGAAAGTGTTCCTGTTTTCGAAGAAATGCTGCCAACACAAGCACAAAAATAGCTTATCATGTCATGGTGATATGATGCGTCACATTTTCCAATCAATAACCCCAATGCGAGGAATCCAAAGATGAAAACAAGTATCGCCACCTCATTGCTGCTAGCTGGAATGTGCCTTTCGGTATCAGCTATTGCCGAGGATAAGATACATTGGTCATATTCGGGTCCAGAAGGCCCAGAGCAATGGGGTGAGCTGGCAAAGGAGTTTTCTGTCTGTTCCACCGGCAAGAATCAATCTCCCGTCAACCTCACAGGGATGATCGAGAGTGGCCTTTCTGAAATAAAGGTCGATTATAAAGCCGGGGGTAGTGAGATCGTCAATAATGGCCATACCATCCAAGTCAATTATGAGCCGGGTAGTATGATCGATATTGGCGGTCACACATTCGAGTTAAAGCAATTTCATTTTCATACACCGAGCGAGAATACAATCGAAGGCCATTCCTATCCCATGGAAGCGCATTTCGTGCATGCGGACCCAGATGGTAATCTCGCAGTCATTGCGGTGATGTTCAAGGAAGGAGAAGCAAACGCCGAATTGGAAAAGGCTTGGGCACGAATGCCCGAGCAGGCGGGCGAGCATCAAGCGTTGGGGTCGATGGTCGATGCCGATATTCTGCTGCCTCAGCAACACGATTACTATCGCTTCAATGGCTCGCTAACCACCCCACCGTGTTCCGAGGGTGTGTGGTGGCTGGTCATGAAACACATCGATACGGCTTCCAAGGAGCAGATTGCAAAGTTCGAGCATACGATGCACCACGCCAATAATCGCCCGCTTCAGGCGATCAACGCCCGAATGATTCTGGAATAAACCCATCGACAACCATCAATCGATCCAGGGTCACCGCAGCGCTTCGGATCGGTTGATGGTTGGCGATGGTGACTGACAAAGCAGGCGCGAGGGCTTGCCGGATGGATCGTCTCTACCTGCCCAGACCGCGCGACGGCTGGGACCCGCATCGATCGGGACCTTGCCGGGTTCGATGTTCATCCGTATCGTCGACACTTGATTCGACCATCCGATCCTGGAGAACCCCGCCGCATGGCCAACGGGAATGAGTTCACCCTACTGAAGGAACGGCGGTTCCTGCCGTTTTTCATCACCCAGTTTCTGGGCGCGTTCAACGACAACGTGTTCAAGAACGCGCTGATCATCCTGATCGCCTTCCAGGCGGCCGATCCCGCCCGAGCCAATACCCTGGTCAATCTCAGCGCCGGTTTGTTCGTGTTGCCGTTCTTCCTGTTCTCGGCCACCGCCGGCCAACTGGCGGACAAGTACGAGAAATCGCATCTGATGCGCGGAATCAAGCTGCTGGAGATCGTCATCATGCTGGGCGCGGCGGTCGGTTTCATCCTGGGTAACATGTCGGTGCTGATCGGCTTGCTGTTTCTGATGGGCTGGCAATCGACCCTGTTCGGCCCGGTGAAATACAGCATCTTGCCCCAGCATCTACGACCCGAGGAACTGGTCGGCGGCAACGGCTGGGTGGAAATGGGCACCTTCCTCGCCATCCTGGTCGGCACCCTGCTCGGCGGCGTGCTGATCGCCATCCCGGATCGCGGTCCCTGGTTGGTGGCCGGCGCGGTGGTTCTGCTGGCCGTGCTGGGCTTTCTGTCCAGCCTGTTCATTCCCAAGGCCACGCCGGATGCGCCCGACCTGCGCATCAACTGGAACCCGATTACCGAAACCTGGCGCAACATCGACATCACCCGCCGAAGCCGTACCGTGTTCCTGTCGGTGCTGGGAATTTCCTGGTTCTGGTTCCTGGGCGCGACTTATCTGGCGCAATTGCCCAATTACTCCCGGCTGACCTTGGGTGGTGACGAGCATGTGGTGACGCTGCTGTTGACCACCTTCGCCCTGGGCATCGGCGTCGGTTCGCTGCTGTGCGAGCGGTTGTCGGGACGGCGGGTGGAACTCGGTCTGGTGCCGTTCGGTTCGATCGGCCTGACCCTGTTCGGCGTCGATTTGTTCTTCGCGGTGGCGCCGGTGGCGGAAGGCGCGCCGTTGATGGGCGCCATGGAGTTCTTGCGCGGTGCTTCCAACTGGCGGGTGCTGATCGACATCCTGCTGATGGGGATGTTCGGCGGGTTCTACATCGTGCCACTGTACGCGCTGGTGCAGCAGCGCAGCGAACCGAGCTTCCGTTCCCGCGTCATCGCCGGCAACAACATCATCAATGCCCTGTTCATGGTGTTGTCGGCGATGCTGGCCATCTTCTTTCTCGATGTGGCGGGGCTGAGCATCCCGCAATTTCTACTGTTGACGGCGCTCTTCAACGCGGCGGTGGCGCTCTACATCTTTACCCTGGTGCCGGAATTCCTGATGCGGTTCGTCGTGTGGATTCTGGTGAATATCGTGTACCGATTGCGCGCGCGAGGTTTGGAACGGATTCCCGATAAAGGGCCGGTGGTGGTGGTGTGCAACCACATCAGTTACATGGATGCGTTGGTGGTGATCGG
>JAGRHI010000265.1 GCA_020445045.1 Candidatus Competibacteraceae bacterium | reverse complement strand
TCCCTTCCCCGCTGTTTCCCAACGCTGGCTTGCGCCGGCTGCGGGTCGGCATCGTCACGGAAACCTACGGCCCCGAAGTCAACGGAGTGGCCATGACCGTCGGCCGGCTGGTCGATGGCCTGCTCGCTCGCGGCCATTCCGTGCAGTTGATCCGGCCGCGCCAGCATCCGCGCGACGATCCCCACCGGGACGGCGCGTTGGAGGTGTGGCCGGTGGCTGGCGCCGCCATCCCATTCTATCGGGATCTGCGCATCGGTTTTCCCGCTGATCGTCTACTGCTGGAGCGCTGGCGCCAAACGCCGCCGGACGTGGTGCATATCGTGACCGAGGGTCCGCTGGGCCATTCGGCGCTGGCGATGGCCCGCCGTCTGCGCCTACGGGTCTTTTCCGGCTTTCACACCAACTTTCACGCCTACAGCCGCCATTACGGCATGGGCCTGCTGGCGCGCCCCATCGTTGCCTACCTGCGCCGTTTCCACAATCGGACCGACTGCACGTTGGTACCGACCGAGGAGTTGGCGACGGAACTGCGCACCTTGGGCTTTCATCGGCTGCGGGTGCTGGCGCGTGGCGTGGATACCCGACTGTTCGATCCGGCCCATCGTGATCCGGCGCTGCGCCGGAGTTGGGGAGCGAACCCGACCGATCCGGTGGCCTTGTACGTGGGCCGGCTGGCGGCGGAAAAAAACCTGCAACTGGTCTTGGCGGCGTACCGGAAACTGCGCGCGATCCGCCCCGCCACTCGCTTGGTCCTGGTCGGCGATGGCCCCCTGGCGGCGCGGCTGCAAGCCCGCCATCCCGAAATCGTGTTCCCAGGCATGCGCATCGGCGCGGATCTGGCAACGCATTATGCGTCGGCCGATCTCTTTCTATTCCCCAGCCTGACCGAAACCTTCGGCAACGTCACCCTGGAAGCAATGGCCAGCGGGCTGGCGGTGGTGGCCTTCGACTACGCCGCCGCCCACCGTCATATCGTTCATGGCCAAAGCGGTCTGCTGGCGCCACGCGGCGACCCGGCCGCGTTCATCGAAGCGGCGAGTCAGCTGGCCAGCGACCTCGCGCTCCGCCGGACCCTGGGGCAGTCCGCCCGCCAGGCGGTGCTGGCGTTCGACTGGGAACACATTTGTCAGCGATTGGAACAATGGTATCTGGAATCGGCATATGAGGAGCAAGGTCCATGAACAGAGCCCATGAAACAATCCCACTCCACTGGTTGGCGGAACTGGATCTGGCCTGGTGCCTGCGGTTCAATCGGGCCAGCCAGCGTCGTGGCCTGGAACGGCTGTTCGCCGTGGTCAGCCGTCTGGGTGACGGCGTGTTCTGGTACACCTTGATGCTGGGACTACCGTTCGTGCTGGGCGAGACGGCCCTGCCGGTGGTGGCGCGGATGCTGGTGGCCGGAGGATTGGCGTTGGCCCTGTACAAGTGGTTGAAATCCCGCACCACCCGCTTGCGGCCCTGCGCCCGCCACGATGACCGCATTCGGACCTCGGTGGCGCCACTGGACGAGTACAGTTTCCCATCGGGCCACACCCTGCACGCGGTGTCGTTCAGCATCGTGGCGGTCTGCGCTTATCCCGCGCTGGCCTGGCTGGTGGTGCCGTTCACCGTGCTGGTGGCGCTGTCGCGGGTGGTGCTGGGCCTGCACTATCCCAGCGACGTGCTGGCCGGGGCGCTGCTGGGCGGCGGCCTGGCGACGCTGGTCTTGCAATTCTAGCCGACCGGCGCGAGCGGTTGTCATGCGCCGGCCAGCGGTAGAGTGGCGATCATCACGCCGGGGTCCTCGGGGCAAACCCGGACGGTGAAGCCCATCGCCCGGCATAGTTTCAGCATCGGTTCGTTGTCGCGCAGGATTTCGCCGAACAGTTCGCGGATACCCTGACGGCGGGCATGGTCGATCAGCCGGCGTAACAACAGGCTGCCGAGGCCGATGCCAGTGGCGTCGCGCAACAGCACGATGGCGAATTCCGCCCGCGCGCGCTCAAAGCCGTGGGCGAATCGCGCCACGCCACAGAGCCCGGGCGCTTGCCCAACCCGTTGACGCAGCGCCACCAGCGCCATTTCCCGATCGTAGTCGATCCGGGTCAAGCGGGCGGCATCGGCATGTGTCAACGCCTTGACCACATGCATGAACCGCATCCGTACCTCTTCGCGCGACAACTGGGCGAAGCCGGCGATAAAGCCGGGTTCGTCCTCCGGTCGCACCGGGCGAATCCACAGTGTGGAACCGTCCGGCAACGACAGGGTTTCCTCCAATTGCCGAGGATAGGGCCGAATCGCCAGCCGGTCGTGAGCCGGCTCCGTGGCTGTCGCGACGCGGACCCTGGCGGTGCCCACCGTCACGCCGGTGGCGGTGAGCGCGATCGGATTCAGCGCCAATTCGACGATCTCGGCCAGATCCACGATCAGCCGCGCCACCTTGACCAGCAACAGGACCACACCATCCAGCAAGCCATCCTGGCCCGCGTCGGCGTCTTGCAACCACCGCTGGATTCGAGTATGCGCGAGCGCTGCCCGCGCCAGTATCGGATCCAGCGGCGGCAGTGCGGCAACGATATCGTCGGACAAAGCAGCGGCACCGCCGCCCAGTCCCAGCAGCAGCACGGGTCCGAACACCGGATCGACGACCACCCGAACCGCCAGATCCGGCGGTACCAGCGCGATGGGCTGGGCGGTCGAACCCGATGCCGCTGTTTGCGACAAGATGCCGTACATCGTCAGCAACGCCGAAGTTTCCTCGGCGGCCAGGATCTCGCGACCTTCCGCCAACGCCCGCCGAAGAAGCTGGCGCGCGGCGCTGGGGTCGACGTCGCACCGGTCCGGCCGATCCGGCGGCGTCTCCATCAGCGCGATCCGGTTCCGCTGGTGACGCCAGCACCGCATGAAAGCCCGGATCGCGTCGTTTGGCGTGTCGTAGGCGGGAATGCGCGCCGCCAGCAGGCGTTGCCGAGCGGCGTGGGCGCTGTCGCCACCCAAGCAGCAGGCCAACACGCCCGGTCCTTGGCCACCACCGGCACGGTAGCGGTCGATGGCCTCGACCACGGCGGTGGCGACGTCATCGGCCGGAACCAGGGCGCTCGGCGCGTGCAACACCAGCACACCGTCGATCTCCGGTGTGTCCAGCAGGTTATCCAGGGCGGCGGCGAACCGAGAATGGCCCGCGTCGCGGCCCAGATCGAGCGGGTTGCCGAGCGTGGCGCCGACCGGCGCGATTGGGCGCCACGCCGCTTCGGTCGTGGCTGAAAACCGGGCCAGCCGCCCGCCTTCCGCCAGCAGGGTATCGGCGGCTAGTAGACCCAGTTCCCGGCTGTTGCCGACGATGGCCAGCCGGTCGCCGTTCACCGGCGGGTCGAGCGCCAGCGTCTCGGCGATCCAGCACAGCTCGCGTAGCGATCGCACCCGCGACATGCCGGTCCGGCGAAAAGCGGCGTCGTATATGGCGTCGAGCTGATGCGAGGCCGCATCGCCGCCACGACCGGCGCGCACCACTAGCACCGGTTTGACTCGCGCCGCCGCCCGCGCCGCCGACAGGAAGGATCGGGCGCCTTCCACGCCCGTTCCCGCCACGCCCACGGGGAGCGCCTCCAGACACAGCAGGATGGCCTGGGTGTCGGGATCGTCGGCGAGCCCGTCCAGCAATTCGGCGAAACCGACATCGATGCCGGCGCCCAGCGCGACCATGCTGGAAACGCCGATGCCCCGGCCGGCCATCCATTCCAACACCGGCGTCAGCACCATTCCCGACTGGGCGACCAGCGCCAGATGGCCGGGCGGCGGGAAGCAATGGCCGAGCGAGGCATCGAGGCCGACGCGCGGCGCCATGAGACCGAGGCTGTCCGGGCCGAGTACGCGCAATCCATGTGGTTTGGCCGCCGCGAGCAGGGCGGGATACGGGTCCGTCGCCCTATTGGTTTTACCCGAATCGGCGGCGCTGACGACCACCGCGACCCCGGTGCCGCGCCGACCCAGCTCGGCCAGCAGCGCCGGGAGGGTAGAGGCGGGCGTGGCGAGGATCGCCAGTTCCGGAGTGCGCGGCAGCTCGGACAGATGCCGGAAAGCCGACACGCCCTGCACGCATCGATGCCGGCGGTTGACCAGGAACAGATCGCCCTTGAAACCGCCGGCCAGCACATTGCGGGTCAGTACCGTGCCCAACGAGCCGGGTCGCTCGCTGGCGCCGATCAGCGCGATGGAGTCGGGTTCGAACAAAGACCGTGCAAGACGGGTCGACATCGTCGTCGCTCCTGGCCTGGATGGTTCTGGATATACGGCGCGGCCACGCGGAATGCAACGGTTGCGCACGCCCATCCCGGCGAGCGGCCGGACGGCGGTGGAAAATTCATAAAATCCCACGAAGTGAGCATGGATTTCATCTGGCGAATATAATCACTACCGACAGCCGCGAGCCTGTCACGACTGTTTATCACAAACCATTCGATGAGGAGGCATGGATGAAAGCTTTACAAAGTCTGCTGGTCGTCCTGGCACTGTTGGCCGGCGGCATCGCCGCGCCGGCGTTCGCCGGAGACACGGACCCGCTGTTCGTGAACATGACCACCGACGACGCTCATCGCGCCAACATGGCGATCACCTTCGGCAAGGCGCAAATGGAGCGAGGACACCCGCTGACGGTTTTTCTGAACGATAAGGGCGTTTTCGTCGGCGCCAAGGCCAACGCCACGCAATACGGCGAACCACAAAAGAAGTTGAGTGAAATTCTGGGCAAGGGCGGCGTGGTCATCGCCTGTCCGATGTGCATGAAACACTACGGCGTCGCGGAAACCGACCTGCTACCGGGCATTCAGGTGGGCAAACCCGAACTGACCGGTGGCGCCCTATTCAAGGACGGCACGAAAACACTGACCTGGTAATTCCGAGTTGTCGTTCCCATTTTCACCGGTGGTTGCGCGAGCCGTTGCTCCCACCGCCATCGGCGGTGATCAGCAGCCGCGTGGCCGCCAGGTCGGTGGCGTGGCCCATCGTTTCCCACCATTGGCGGATGCTGGCCACGGTGTAACCGTTCAGTTTCTTATTGAGGGAGGCAATCCGGTGCAGCGGTCGGTGATGGCCTGTTCGAGATAGCGCCATGGGGCGTGGCCTCGCTGGCAGCAGGTATCGATGACCAGGGCTTTGAAGGTGGACCCAACCTGGGTAGGTTGAGCGTTTTACTCTTGGAAGATGCTTCATGAGCTCGTTGTTGTCCCCGATCTTGCAGCGCCTTGCCAAGCCTTTCCCGATCCCCACCATGGCCCGCGCCGTGTTGGAGCGTTGTCTCAATCCTTAGCAACTGGATGCCTGGTTCGAGACGGTTGCCGGCGGGCAGTACACGCGCACCTTGCTATTTTCCACCCTGTTTCAGTGGATCAGGACTTACGCAAAAGTGGTTTTATGCTATTGACTTGAAAAGAGTAATAACCAGAACTCACGTTATCAATCAAGTTCGGGGCCTCTTCACCAGGGAAAGAGGCACATTATCTCGCCGGCTTCAACTCTCAACGCTCAACCTGCCATTTCATGCGTTAGCCCTGGGCTTACATCCCCAATCGTTTGACGTGCTAGGTCAACAGCAGATCGGCGTGCCTAATTCGGCGCATATCCAACTCAACCGCGCGTCAGACGCTGACGGTGACTCGGTCGGGGATTTTGAGCTTGATTCGCTTGATATCCGAGAAAACCTGGAAATCGCCTCCTTGCTTGAATTTCGTTCGCCATTCCCGGAAGGTGGCATTGCTGACTGGCGTGTCGCGATGGCCCCAGAAACCGAGAAACTGGGTGCCGTTGAAATCGAACGAATCTTTCACGTAGACGCCGACTTCGTCAATGGAGACGGTGGCGGCGGCTCCCGCGCGGGCCGTCACGGTGCCGGCCACGGCGACCTGAAACACGAACGCGCCCAAGGCCGCCGTGAGGGCATCGACATTCAAGCCACTGGTGCAGGAACGAGAATTGATCCACGACGGGTCGACCTGTGTTACCGGTAGCGACAGATCGCCCAACGAGGCTCCCGCCGCCTTCGATTTGACTATTTTGGCGAGCCGTTCCCGGCTGGCGTCGTTGGTCCAGATGCGTTCCTCGACTAACTTGTCAAAAATTTCCTTGGCTCGTGAAAACCCCAAGACCCAGTCCATGGTGACGACGTCGGTGACCGCCGCGGAGTATCGAGGCGCGATGGCGGGCGGGCGGGAACTCCAGATTTCCAGCAGCTTCGCCCCCTGCGTCCAACCTTCACTTTCCATGTCCGAGACGACGACGTCGATCAGATCGTACAGAAACATCTCGTGCTGAAATTCGAGATCCTCCTCAATCTGCTTCTTCTCTCGCTCGTCCATGACGGTGTCGCGAATCCGCAGCCAGGTGTGACGCAGTTCCCGGTCCCTGGGACCAGCGCGTTCAAGTTGACGTTTGATACCCGTCTCCTCGCGAAATCGGCGGTTGACCTCGCGGATGACCTTCGACCGCTCCCGCCTCGATAGGCGGTGATACTCCCGGGATTGTCGACCCGGCTGATAGGTACTCACGATCATCTCCCTCCTCATGGTCTCGGGCCATCCCAACCGGATCATTTCCGGCAAACCCGGGAGAACCTAGCGTGAATTAACTCGCAATAGGTAAGCCACCGCCTCTGGCGGTGGACGCCTGAAGGCTCTACCGTTCCGGCGTAATTCTGAGTGTAGTAGATGACCTCTTTCCAATCAGCCAAACCGTTAAGGAGGTCATCATGCGAGATGGGCGATGCCAGTCCCATACAAAATGGTACTGCAAGTATCACGCTGTGTTTGTCCCGAAGTATCGCCGTCGGGCGATCTACGGGACTTTACGGAGACAAATGGGTGGGATTTTACGGGCAGCAACAAGGGGTTGAAATCGTAGAGGGACATGCGATGCCTGATCACATCCATCTGTGTTTGAGTATTCCACCGAAATATAGTGTGGCCAACACGATTGGGTTTTTGAAAGGAAGGTCGGCCATTCGGATCCACAGGGAGTGCCTTGGGCAGAAACGAAACTTCTCCGGCTTACATTTCTGGGCGAAATGGTACTTGTATCAGCAACCCCTGCAACGCTCTTTACGCATCGGCTGGAATATCTAGTTTTGTCGGCTCTCATGGCCCCCGGCATGCGCCTAACCTTTATCCGAAGGCAGGCATCTAAGCTTTCTTGATGAGGCCGATGAGGAACAAGAGAACGACGGCCCCGATGACGGCCGTGATCAGCGAGCCAATCAACCCACCGGCGGCCAATCCCAAGACTCCGAACAAGAACCCGCCGACCAGCGCGCCGATGATGCCAACAACGATATTACCGAGCAGGCCGAAACCCCGCCCCTTCATGATCAAGCCGGCGAGCCAACCCGCCACGGCGCCGATGACCAGGAACATGATCAAACTTTGAATGTCCACGGTGAAGTTCTCTTATCGTGCTTGAATCATTGAAAAACGTTCGTGAGATTGACGTTTCCACCCGCGAACGAGCATTCCAAGGAACCGAGGCGGTTCTTTCCACTAGAAACCAGCGATTCCTTCCATGCGGGAGTGCCCTGTCGCCAGCCAGCGATCGAGGGCCATCCAGTCAAGGCTCCATCATCCGTCCACTGAAGGAGATGGAGCCAGCAAATATGACGGATATCATTTCAGATCGGGCTCCATGAATGAGCGCCCTTGAGTTGCGCACTTCTGGACCCAGTGCCCTACTCGCGGAAATCCCGCACTTCCATTTTCGCGGCGTGACGGTCGGAGATGTAGAAATAGGTCTTGTCTTCGAAGACGAACTGGGTGCTGCCTTCGGAAGTGTTGTAGGTCGTCTGTTGGGGTTTCATGCCCTCGAAGATCACGCTCACGCGCCTGCCGCCGTGCCAATTCAAGGTGATGGTCTGGTCGGGATAATGGAGGATGGTTCTGCCGCGACCGCCGGGCGCCGCGCCTTCGACCTTGCATCGGTAGCGGTAGAGTTTGCCATCCACCGTAACACCGCACACCGTCGCGAAACGGCCGCCGCTGGCGCCGGGGCTCGGTGGGGGCGCGCTTTCCGCCGCCCCGTCCCGGCAATCGAAGTCCGGCGCCGTGACGATGGATTGGTAGCGACCGTTGGCGGTGCGCACGATGATGCACTGCCCGGTACGGGCATTCAGCCAATTCGTGTAGCTGTTGCCGCCCGATTTTTCTCCCTTGACGAATCGATATCCGCGCTTCTCAAGGGCTTGCTCGCCGCTGCTGCCTCGTGCCCCGACCAGGTCTTGCAACCCGGGCGCCGGGTCCTGGGCATAAACGGGTTGGGTCAGGAAGAAGGCGATAAGCGCTCCCGCGGAATAACCCATGACACTATATCGCATCATACGAACTCCCAAGTGGCCTTAAAGGTCATAAGGCTTTTAGAATCGATAGCCGAAAATCACGCTCCAGCCGGTGACATCCGCGCCGAAAATACCCATTGCGCCCAGGCGCAGTTTTTTCACCGGCCAGTTGTTTTGGGAAATGTCGGTCTCAAGGGCCAGACCAGCCTCGAAAAAGTAATCGAACCCCAAGGCATCGCGATTGCTGCCGAGAAACGTAGCGTTGCCGAAATGGCCGACTAGGGCCAGTGGATAACCGCCAATTTTTGCGTTGATCGGTTTGATCGCATCGATTTGCAAAGTGAAGGTGGTGACATTGGCGTCGAAGTCGATCAGATCGCTGGAACTGTCATAGGTGTCGAGGTGATTGTAGGTCAGCCGGGTTTGACCTTCCATCGACCATGTCTCGAACTGTTGCTCATAATTCAGGCCGGCCGTCACCCCAACCAGCGAGGCATCCGCGTCCCAATCGAACACCACGCCTTGCAGGGCCGGCTTGAGAATCGCTTCGGAAATCGGCCCCCGGTAATCAGCGCTGCTTTCGAGATGCACGATGCCGACATCGAGAGCCGTCACGAACGCAAGACTGTGGTCGAGTGGTATGTCGACCCCCAGCCCCAGCAGGCCGCCGTAGGATTTCAAGTCGGCCTTGATCGATTCCTGGGGCAGGTAATTGAATTTTACTTCGTAATCCAGATAACCGAAGCTGGCTTGCACGAACGGCTTCCAATCTCGCCCTTCCAGAGTGAATTCATGCCGCAGGGGGATCTTGTAGACATTGATCGTGGGATCGTCGGCGCTTGCGCTGTCGACGTAGTATGTGGCGGCGGAGATATCGGGCGCGGTGGCGAAATTCATCATGGCCGCGTAGCCCGCCCCTAGACGATCTGGACCGCCCTGCTGGATAACCTGCTGGCGTACTTGGTCGATGATTTCGTCCAGGCCCGATTGGGCGAAGGCCGAAAATGGCGTGATGGCCAGCAGCCACCCGCCGACAATCGCCACTCGCTCAAGCTTCTGGATCGCGTTATTCATCATGATTCCGGTATTTTTTACTGATTGAAATTAAATGGCCTTGTCTTGCGAACCTCCTACAATCCATTGAAATCATATCGTTCCGATTTTTCAATATAAATACAGATATTCCCGTAGGTATTTTCCTGACGGCATTGTTTGTGACAAAGCGGACTGGGCTGACGAGCAAATCGCCCGGCAACAAAATTTGGTAGAAATGACATGTTAGCCATTTGCGAAGACCGCAATACGTTTTAGGGATAGATCCAACACTGACACTGGTGGCGAATGCGTTTGGATGTCTTACCTCGCCGCCTGAAGTGCGGCGAGGTAAGTACCCCGGTGATACGTCATAAGGCTTTTTCGCCTACTATGATCTGGGTATGATGTCGCTTCATTACGCGACGCAGGTGGTGACCCGCGTTGAAAAACGAATGGTAACGACTTGCGAACACCCATTGCTTGATAGGCGGCATCTTCATATCACCTTCAAGCACTGGTTGTCTCGATATCCAGTACAGCAGCGAACGGCCTGAATTAAGGAGGATCCATTTTATGAACCGTAATAACTTCATGATACTCGTCGTGCTCACCGCCGTGGCCTTTTCCGTCCAGGCGCAGACACCGCGAAACCTTGATGATCTCGTGGGTGCGCGCGCCAGCAGCGGCGAGCGTGAGCTCGAAGATCGCGGCTACCACCACCACAAGACCATGAAAATTAAAGACAGCTCCATCGGCTACTGGTGGAATTCACGCAGAGGGCGGTGCATCGCTGCAACCACCAAGGACGGACGTTTCTCGTCCGTCGCGGAGCAACCCGAATCGATGTGTGGCGAAGACGGCCACGCTTCCAATAACGATTACGACCGCAGGCACCATGGCGGCCGGGGTAGCAGCATCGATGACCTGGTGGGCATGCGCGCCCGTAGCGGTGAACGGGAACTCAAGGATCGTGGCTATCATCATCGCAACACCGTCAAGGTCAAGGGTAATTCCATCGCCTACTGGTGGAACCCGAGGAAGCAGCGCTGCATCGCCGTGACTACCAAGGACGGACGCTACGACTCCATCATGGACCAACCCGAGTCTATGTGCGACGACAAACGGGCTGATTCCGGCGGAGACCACCATGGCAGGCGTGGCAACATTGACGACCTCGTGGGCATGCGTGCCAGCAGCGGCGAACGGGAACTCAGGGACCGCGGTTACAAGTTCGTGCACTCAAGAAGAGGCGGCGGCCGGATCTGGGCCAACTGGTGGAACCGGTCGGCTCGCCAGTGCATCACTGTGGTCACCATGAACGGGCGCTACGACTCCATCACCGATTCGCCGCCCGCGGATTGTGACCGGCGCTGATCGGGTCCGACCCAGAATGGTTTTGTTCCCATTCCGCAGTCCGCCATGACCGGGGTCATGGCGGACACGAACTGTAATCCGGGAAAATCCATGAACCTTCAAGAACCACCGGTGTGAGGACTACAGTCGTAGAAACTCATTCAAAGTAATAGGGAGGGCCGAAAGCTTTTGTGTTGTCGCCACCGCCAGGGGTAGTACTGGGCAATGCGTTGAGGGCGGTGACGCCACGGGAACCAGTGGACAGCCCGTGAACGGTGGGGCATGATCGAGCGAGGGTGGTGATCGTAAGCGACCGAGCTGAAGCGTCTGGACAGACGGCCCAAAGCGAACGCTTACCCTCCAGTCGCTGGTCCGCCGTCCGCGCCTTGGCCCCGTTCAACCCCTGGCGACCCGTTTCCAAAAACCGCTCTTTCCAGCGATCAATTGGGTTTTCGTTGACACCTCGTTGGCGACTGACCGTCGCCACGCTCTAAGGCTCGCTCAGGACCGCCAGCACGATCGCCAGCTTTTCCTCAACGCGCCAACTCTGGCGTTGCTTGTCCGGGATGACCTCCACTAAAAGTCGCTTCAGTTTGACTTCTCGTGGAAGAATTTCTCGGGGCATGACCGTTCATGGACTATCGGCTTGGCAATCTTCCTTCCGTTTACCAGGGCTGCACACGATCTTCCGGTTTCAGATAGAGCTTGTCGCCCGACTTGACGTTGAAGGCGGCGTACCAGGCGTCGATGTTGCGCACCGTCTGCGGTCGCACATTGCTCGGCGGATGAAAATCTGTCTTCAACAGCTGGTCGAGGTAGGCGTCACGCGGCTTCATGCGCCAAGCCTGGGCGTAGCCTATGAAGAAGCGCTGGTCGCCGGTGAAGCCGTCCACCACCGGCAGCTCCTTGCCGTGCAGGGAGAGCCGGTAGGCATCATAGGCCACCTGGATACCGGCGACGTCGGCGAGGCTCTCGCCCAGTGTCAGCTTGCCGTTGACGTGCTTGCCCGGCAACGGCTCATAGCTGCTCATCTGCTTGGCTAGGCGGCTCGCCACTGCCTCAAACTGCTGCGCATCCTTGGGGGTCCACCAGTCGCGTAGCAGGCCGTCACCATCGTACAACCGTCCCTGGTCGTCGAACAGGTGCGAAATCTCGTGGCCAATCACCTGCCCCAAGGCGCCATAGTTCACCACCGGCTCAGCTTCGGGATCAAAATATGGCGGACGGATAATCGCCGCCAGAAAGACGATCTCGTTCCAGTCGGGATTGGCATAGGCATTCACCTCAATGTCGGGCTTGAGGAATTTGCGCTTGTCCGGGTAGTTGGTCAGTTGCGACAGGTTCTGCTGGCGCATGAACGCCGCGCCACGGCGCAGGTTGCCGATCGCATCGCCACGGACCACTTCCAACCCCTTGGTATCTTCCCAGTAATCCGGGTAGACCACCTTGATCGTGGTTTTAGCTAGCTTATCGCGGGCCTCCGCCCTAGTTTCCGAGGTCATCCATTCCAGCTTGGCCAGGCGTGCATCGAACGCCTTGAGGATGTTGTCAACCATCTCCCGGACCTTCGGCCGGGTCTCGGCCGGTACGTAACGCTCAACAAATTCTTTACCCATCGCGTCCCGCAGGGAACCATCCTTCCAGGCCATGTTTACCAACACGGTTTTCCAGCGCGGATCTGGTTCCTGCTGGCCGACCAGCACCTTGCCGTACAGGGAGAAAAATTCATCGCGGTAGGGTTTGGGCAAGGCGCCCGAAACGTTGTGGATCAAATGGTAGGTGCAGTAGTCGCGCCAGTCCTCCAGCGGCGCTTCGGCGATCAGCTTGGTAATACCGGCGACTGTGGACTTGACTTTGACATTGACAATCTCCTGTGCGCTGACACCGGTACGCTCAAGATAGCGCGACCAGTCGATGCCGGGCGCGATTGTCGACAACTCTTTAGCCGGTGTCGGGTTGAACACCTTGCGCGGGTCGCGGGTTTCTTCCTTGGGCAACGTCACTTTGGCAATCTCGGTTTCAAGTCCGAGCACACGTACCGCCCGCTGGTCCGCGTCGTCCATGCCGGCCAGAGTGAATACGCGCGCCAAATGTTGGAGATAGAGCTTGCGGACTGCGGCATACTCGTCTTTGAGGTAAATGTCGCGCCCTGGCAGGGACATGCCCAAGGTGGCAATTGAGATGATTATTTTTCGCTTATGCTTTTTATCGGCCTCCGCAATCGGCCCTATAAGCTTCGGACCCAAGCCGCCGACGGAATCTGCCAGCAGGTCAGCCAGTGCGGTACGGTCGTTGATGGCCTGGATGCGCTCCAAATCGGGCTGGATCGGCTTGAGGTCGTCAGCGGCCAGCTTGTCTTCATTCATTAGCGAGGCATACCAGTCGCCGATCTTCTGGCCTTCACTGCCTTTGGGTTCGCCGGTGTCGGCGGCGTCCTCCTCGGCCAGCGTCTTCATCTGTTCAAGAGCAATGTCCTGCAGAACGTAAGCCGGGCCAATGGCCGTCTTGTCGGCGGGAATCTCCGTCTTGTCCTGCCAGGTGCCGTTGACGTAGCGGTAGAAGTCATCGC
>JAGRHI010000264.1:19120-19292 GCA_020445045.1 Candidatus Competibacteraceae bacterium | reverse complement strand
CTTTTTCGGCCAGAAACGCCAGCGAGAGCCCGTGGATCGAGCCGTCGGCTTGGGGAATGCCGACCCGCAGGGTGGCGAGATCCAGGTAGTGCACCAGCGCGCCCAACAGGTCCAGGCAGGCTTCCCGCCGCTCGCTGCGTTGTTGGCGGGGTGAGCCGTTGGCGGCGTTGAG
>JAGRHI010000264.1:4011-19106 GCA_020445045.1 Candidatus Competibacteraceae bacterium | reverse complement strand
GGTCGTCGAAGTAGGCCCGGACTCGCTCTTGGAGTTGGAGCAGGATCTTGGGCCGGGCGGCGTGCTGGGGCGGCGGTTCGAACCAGCGCGGCGCGGCCGGGTCGTGCCCGCAGCGGTTGCCGGTGAGGACGGCGAGGGCGAGGGCGGTCGCCAGCCGGTCCGGCGGCGCCAGCGGGCCGCAGAAAGCCGCCGGCACCGTGAGGGTGCCGGTGAAGCACGGGTCGGGCAATCCGGGCAGCATGGCCGGGGGGCGGGCGGGTTGGTCCGGCGCCCCCCAAGGCAGGGGGCGGCCGGGTGCCGAAGCCGATGGGCTGGACGGAAAAGCCGCTACAACCGCATCGGGTTGGGCGGTTCACTCCATCGTGGGCGTCGAATAATCGAGGCCGCGCGGGTGACAAACCACGGTTCGAGCGTGTGGACGTGCATGATGATCCCCTCAAATTAAGGCCAATAACCACCTCTTGGGGTCTTGCAAGCCATTCGCGAGCCGCTATAATCAAGAACATTCCTGAAGTGTTCCCGATTGTTGTCCTGAGCGGATCGACGGACGACTTCCAACGTTCCCCAGCCGAATCCCCCGGTCAACGCTGACTGGGGGTTTTGCTTTTTAGGGTGTTCGATGGCGTGTGGCTAGCTCATGGGAGTGCGGTACCTCGTGCTCTGAAAATAACCATCGTTGAAGCATAGTGATTAATCCACCAATCGGCAATTGGCAGTCGACGGACCCCATGTCCGGCCCAGGCCGCCTGGCGAGTCGTCGGCGAATGGGGATTTGGGTCGGGGCGCGTGGGGGTTCATGTCTGGCGATCGCCGCTGACCGTTTGCTATTGTAGCGCCGGTGGCCCGCCGGTGCTGGGTCGCGCCGCCGCTGGTTCCGGCCCGCCGGCTGTCGTCAGGCTGTGGTGTAGCAGGGCGTCCGTCTCCCGCCGCATGCGGGTCAGGTACACCCAATCCTCGCTCAAGCGCTGCTGTTCCGCCTCGATGTGAGCGCACAGCGCGACAAGTTGCCGCCGGTGCTGAAGGAGGTCACGAGTGAGGATCTGGTCGCGCCAGCGCTGGACTTGGGCCAGGGCGTCCTGGATTTGCGGTACGGTGGGACGCATACTGGACGGCCGGGCGCGAAGCTGGCGGGCGAGAGCGTTGGGGGTGATGGGGCGGTGGCGGGCGGCGAGGTCTTCGGAGGCCTCCAGCACACCAAGCGCCAGTTGGAACGCGACATCGGGCGCGAAGCCCGTATCATGCGGGCGGTGAGTAGCCATGATTGCACCTACGTTGCAGTTGTGGTCAGGTCCTCACCGCTAATCACGGTGGGGGCCGCCTTTGCCCCAGGCGGGGCGGCTGTCGATAGTACCCCTATGATAGTCCCTGTGGCGGCGGTTGCAAGACCCCCGCCGCGCTCTTCTCCCCAAGAGTCGACCGATTGGATCCGGTTGCGAATTTGCATAAGCTCTCCGTTAAAATCTGTTTATAATCAGAATATTCGCTCAGAGAACGCGCTTGCGCCACGTCGGGTGGCTATCTGGTCAAGGCGTGCCCCGTTATGGTGTGCTCCAGCAAAATTCCGATCATTCATTGGGCGACCCGTGGTTTTTTATGCGCCTGCTCTATATAGTAAAAACAGAAAAATGATTAATTCAAGTTTTCTGAGCGCTTCTTTTAAAATAATCTATAATTGGAAAAAGTCTTGTCACGAGGATGATAGATCTTGCCCAGAAAATCCTTGCGAAAAGGGTCCGGGCTCGGGACCGCCAAACCCTCGTCCGCTCCGAATGCCGTTCCCGAGTCCAATTTCCGAATCCTGGCGGATATCGGCGGTGTCATGACCGCTGAAATGACGGTGGAGGCGTGGATTGCGCTCCCCAACCATCCGCACCAGCGTAATACCGCCCGCCACGCGCGGGCCGTGCATCTCAAACAAGCCAAACAGGCGGCGGGCGCGGTGGCGCGGCAGCTGGCCCACGTCGTCGCCGCGGGTCTCGACGGGATGTACTACAAAGTGGACGGCCACACCCGAAGTTATCTGTGGGAGCAGGGCAAACTGCCGCGCCCGGCCGTTCTGCACGTCACGATTTATCCGGTCTCGTCCCGAGCGGAGTTGGATGCGCTGTACGAGGTCTTCGATGCGTCCACCGCCGCCAAGACGCGCTACGATCAAGTTTACGGGGGCTTCCGGGAGTGCGGGTTCCAGCCCCGATCCAAGCGCCTCAAGCACGGCTTTCTGAACGACGCGCTGAACATCGCCCTGCGAGGTGGCATCCGGGGCCAGCAGAGCCGCGCCCTGCCTGAGGTGAATTTGTATCGGGCCGTCGACGTGTTCAAGCGTGAACTGGAACTGCTCGACGGCATCGACCCCGAACCGAGGCCGTTTTATTCCGGAGTGGTGGCGGCGGCCCTGATCGGCTTGGCGCTGTATCCGCCGGAGCGCGTTCTCGAATTTTTCAAAAAGCTGCAAAACGGAGAAGGCAATCGGAAGGATGGGCGCTCCGATCCGGTCGATGCCGTGTTGAACGTGATCCAGCACATGACCTTGGAGAAAAGGGCGGCGCAAACCACACTGCAAGCGGATTTGTGCGCCCGCACGCTGCGTGGGTTGCTGACCTGGTTAGCCGGCCCCGAATCGCAACGCAACCAATACTGGTTGAAGACCAGCATTCACGCGATCAACCTGGAGCCACTGCTCGGCGAAATGAAAGCCAAAAAAGGCATTCGGGACGATCCAGCCTTGTAAGGGGGCCAGCGGACTTGCCAACCGCTTGATCTTGGGTAAATCTTAAGGGAATAACCGCATATTCTTGATGGTCGGGGCGCGGCTTCAACAAGAACGACAACCCGTTTTGGCTCAGGAGGAGTGACTGGCAACCGCGATGCACACCCGCCGCTTGCGCCGCGAGGTGGCGCTGGGTCTGGGTTTGTCGATGATCCTTCTGCTCACGAGCGCGGTCAGCGGCGTGGTCGCCGGTGCCACCTCGCGCGTGGTGGCAGTGCTCTACCCGGAGACCGACACGCCCTATCGGAAAATTTTCGCGGACATTCTCAGTGGGATCGAACAAGGGTTGACTGCGGAGGTGACCCGTTCGTACTCGTTGCCCGAAGCCCCGGATGTGCCGGCCCTGCGCCGTTGGTTGGACCAGCAATCGCCCGCCGCCGTCATCACCTTGGGCCGGGTGCCTACCGAAACCTACGAACAACTCGGGCTGAAAACGCCTCAGGTCATCGGCGCGTTGGACGCCTCCCCGCAAACCCGCCCGAACGTGGCGGGGGTGGGTCTCGCCGTCGATCCGGCCCTGCTGTTCGCCACGCTCAAGCAACTCGCGCCCGGGAAACAGCGGGTTTGGGTGGTGTTCGATCCCACTTACGACCGTTGGCTGATGGGTCTCGCTCGAACCGCCGCCACCGCGCTTGACCTAAAACTGGAACCGCTTGAAGCCCGCGATCTACGCGAGTCCATCCAACAGTTTCACCACATCTTCCAAGCTGCCGATCCCGCAACCGATGTGATCTGGCTGGTGGCGGATACCGGAATCATCGACTCCGAAACGATTCTGCCGGCGGTGATCGAGAAAAGCTGGCAACGGCGGTTGCTGGTGTTTTCCAACAGCCTCCTGCATGTCAACCGCGGGGTTCTGTTCGCGCTGTATCCCGACAACATCGCATTGGGGCGTCGGCTGGCGGAACTGGCCTCCCGAGCGTCGCGGACTCCGGATACCCCATCCAGCATCGAAGTCTTGCGCGCGGTCAAGCGCGCGCTCAATCTCAAGATCGCCACGCATCTCGACTTGGACATCCATCGGAACATCGAGCGGCAATTTGATCTGGTGTTACCCGTATGGTGAAGGTGCGAACGTCGATCCAGCAGGTGTTCGAAGCGTGCAGCTTTCAACGCCAACTGACAATTTTATCCAACATGGGTCTGTTGTGCCTGGCCCTGACGATCTTCTTGGTGTCCAGCGGCTGGTTGGCTTGGCGTCTGGAATCCTTGTTGCTGACGCTCCTTGGCGAAGTGACCGGGCAATTGGCGCACGAGAGCCGGTTGGTGTTTCTGGAATCGCCGGCGTCGGCGCGGGAGCGGGCTGCCCAAATCGCGACTTTTCCCGGCGTGCGCCAGGCTGCGTTGCTCAAGCCCGACGCTGAAACGTGGGTGGCGTCCCCCGGGGCGGGCCGCTGGCCGTCCGTGCCGCTGTCGAGCCCAGAACCGATGCGAGCCGCGCCGATCCATGAGGATCGCGACTGTTGGTATTTCGTCGTGCCGGTGCGCACGGGAACCGATGATGCGGTACCGGTGGTGACCCGAACGCAGCCCCAATTACTCGGCTACGTTGCGGTCGCTTGGCGCAAGGCGCCCCTGGCGCAACTGCGGGGTTGGCTGTTCGTTCTGAACGGGGTGATCGCGCTGGCGCTAGCGCTGGTCATCGGCGTCGGCCTCCACTATTTTCTGCGTCGCCTCACCGAGCCTCTCAACAGTTTGGCGGACGTGATGCGGCGGATACAGCATGGAGGCACCCGCGCGCGCGCCGACGTCGCGGGTCCGGCAGAAACCCGGGAGATCGGCCGGGTCTTCAACGCGCTGTTGGAACGACTGGACCAGCACCAAGCCGTGCTGGAATCCGAAGTGCTGATGCGAACGCAAGAACTCCGTGCGGCGCGGGACCTGGCGCTGACCGCCGACCGGTACAAATCCGCCTTTTTGGCCGCCATGTCCCATGAGATGCGCACGCCGCTTCAATCCATCATCGGGTACACCCAGGAGAGTGAAAAGAAATTAAAGTTTTTGGAAGGTGATGCCGACCCGATGATTCTCGATACGCTGGCCGAGTATTTCGGGATCGTGCTCCATGCGTCCGACGAACTCTTGTACCGCATCAATCAAGTGCTCGAACTGGCTGCGCTCGAAGCGGGCAAACGCGATGTCCTGTTGGAATGGATCGAACTGCCCCCCTTGGTGGACGAGGTGGTCGCCGTACTGAAACTGCTCGCCGCCCGCAATCGCAATCGCGTGGACGTGGTCTGCGAGGGCGTCGAACGCGTGGAACTCGACGGCGACAAGATCCGGCAAATCATCCGCAACCTGTTGGACAACGCCTGCAAGTTTACCCGAGAGGGCACGGTGTTGCTGGAAGTACGGAGCGCGGCGGATCGCTTGACCATCGAGGTCACGGATTCGGGTATCGGCATTCCCGCCGACCAGCTCGACCTCATTTTCGAGCCGTTTCGTCAAGTGGATATGAGCGACACGCGCCGTTATGGCGGAACGGGGTTAGGGTTGGCGATCACCCGAAATGTCTGCCATCTGCTCGGGGGGACCATCACCGTGACCAGTACCCTGGGCCGGGGGTCCAGCTTTCGGGTGGTCATACCGCTCCCGGTCGCGCCGCGGTTCAACGCGGGCTCAAGCGCACCAGAACCCCGGGGTGCGGACGCAAGGTGATTCCACTTTGCGGGACCAACCGCGGCCCGGGCACGCCATGAAATCGGTACCGCCGTGCGAGTTGGGCGATGATCGTCAGCAGTTCCATCATGGCTAGATGTCGCCCAGGACAACGCCGGGGGCCGCCGCCAAACGGGAAATAGGTGTAGCGAGGACGAGGGGACAGGCGATGGCTGGGGGAAAAACGGTCGGGATCGAAACGCGTCGGAGCCTCCCAATAGGCCGGATGCCGGTGCAGGACATACGGACTGGCAATCACCACCGATTCCGCCGGGATGCGCCAACCCCCCAGTTCCACGTCGATCAAGGTCCGACGTCCGATCCCGTAGACGGGTGGCGTGAGCCGTAGCGCTTCGTTGATCACGCGGTGGGTGATCGTGAGTCGGGAGAGGTCGCCAATCAGCGGGGCTCGGCCGCTCAAGACCGAGTCGGCTTCGGCCGCAATCCGATCCACCCAGTCCGGCTGAGTCGTGAGGTGGTGAATGATCCACGCGAGCGCCACGGCGGTGGTCTCTTGGCCGGCGAGGAAAAAGTTGATGAGTTCGTCGCGAATTTGCGCGGAGGCGAGCCGCGCGCCGGTCTGTTCATCCCGGGCGTTGCTGAGGAACGTGATGAGCGCGTCCTCGTCTTGGTTGCCCTCGCCCTGACCCGCAATCAATCCGTCAATGGTGGCATGGAGGGTCGCCAGAGCCGCATGGAAACGACGCGTGCTCGGTAGCGGCCAGCGATTCAGCCAGCCACCCAGCACCATTTCGCGCAGGAGATGACGCAACATATTGCGGTTGAGCGTATCGACCGCGCCGAGAATCGAGGTGGTGACCTGATGCTGAACCGACCGCCCGAACAGGATACGGACAATGATCGCCTGTGTGAGGCGAAGCATGTCGTTCACCATTTCCACCGGCCGGCCGCGGGCGGCGGCCTCGTCCCAAACGGGAACCTGCGATTCAAAGGCCGCAGTCACGATATCGAGCCAGCGTGAAACCGGACGCCGGTCGAACGCGGGTTGGAGCAGTTGCCGTCGTTGCTGCCACGGTGGACCGTTGAGCAGGGCGAGTCCCTCACCCAACACGGATGCCAGACGTTGGGTATGCTTGCCCTTGTAGTAACTCTGGGTGTCGTGCTGAAAGAAATCGCCAACGAGCGCGGGATCGCTCACCAGATGGCAGGTTTCCACCCCTGATCGGAAGGCGGCGACCGTCCCGTGGCGGGACGCCAGGTCGATCCAGAATCCGGGCAGATCCCGCGCCAGGTCGGGCAGGGATCCCAGCAGGGGCCAGCCGCGCGGGCCGGGAGCGGTGTTCATCGAAACCTCCAGCGCCACTGCATCGTGAAGCCGCGGCCGGGTAGCGGAATGTCATCGGGGAGGGAGGCCGGATAGAAGGTCGGTTCCCGGGCATCCGTATTCAGCAGGTTCTGGATCGAGAACCGCACATCCCAATCGCCGTTCGGCGTGGTGCGGCGCAAGGTGGCTCCGACCAGGGTGTAGTCGTCCAGGGCAGCCCGCGCATCGCCGGGCTGCCGCGCCCGCTCGCCGACCCATTTCAGGTAGGTGTTCAGCGACCAGTCGGGCGTGATCCGCCAGTTGAGTTCGCCGTATCCCTGCTGTTCGGGTGCCAGTCCGGGACTGGCGTCGAACGCCTGATCCTCGGCGGTTTGGTACGCGTAGTTTGCGGCCAGATTCAACGCCGGGGTCAGTTGGTAGCCGGCTTCGAGTTCCAGGCCATGACCTCGGATTCCAGCGGCGTTGACCACCCGGCTGGGTTCCGCCGGTGTATTCGCGTTGCGCTCGCCGCGAATGTGCTGGTCCAGTTCGTACACGAAGAGGTTGATCCCGGTCCATAGCCGAGGATTCCAGCGCTGGGTCAGTCCCAGCTCCACCGTGTTGATCGTCTCCGGCTTGAGGTCAGGATTGCCGAGCAGCGCGGCGTTATTGCTATACAGTTCGGTGAACGAGGGCGCGCGAAAGGCCCGCCCGTACAGCAGCTTCGCGGTCAGGTGAGGCGACACGTTCCAGACCAGCGACAGCCGGGGGTTGACGGTGGTGCCGAAATCCGAGTAATGATCGACTCGAACGCCGGCCGTCAGGGTCCAGTCCGGCGCGAATCGCCACTCGTCCTGCAAGAATCCATAAAGATTGGTCCGGTTTTGCTCGGAGATGAACAGGGGTTCGCCCAGCATCCGGACATCGATCAGCCGGCCAGTGGGGAGGGGAATCCCGTTGGGTCCGGTCACAAAGTTGCGTTGTTCTTCCACATCGCTCACGGCGGCGGCGTTGATGCCCGCACCCATGCGGATGCGGTGATTCCGGATGGCCTCGTACATCGCGGTCAGACCGGCGCGTTCCTGGTCGACGCGAAACTGAAACCGGTCCTGAACCCCGGCGGGGAAAAGACCGGCGAAGGCGCCGGACGGGTAGGGGGTCAGGTCGGCGCGAGTGGTGGTGCCAAGATAGCCGAGTTGGGCCTCGACCGTCCAGATGTCGCTGCTGAACAGGTGGTACGTGAAATCGGCGTTGATCAGTTCGACGCTAAAATCGCCGTCGGGATCGAGGGCCAGGGTGGTTCCCACGCCGGTGCCCACATTCAGGAACCCCTGATAGCCGGCGTTGAATTGCCACCGTGCTCCCTTGAGACTGAGGCGGGCATTGAGATCGTCCCGTTGCGTGTTGAGAGAACCCGGCGCCCAGGAGGCCGTTGTGCCCAGCAGGCGATCCAGGCGGGTCTGATCGTCCGCGCCGATGCTTTTCCGGTACCCCACGGTGGTCCCCGCTTCCAGGTACAGGGCCAGGTTGATGTCCCCCCAACGGTCGCCACCGAGCAACCAGCCGCCATAGGTGTCGAAGCGGCCAGCATAGGCACCCATCTCGGCACCCTGGATCGACCCGGCGGTTTTGGTGATCACGTTGATGACCCCAGCGATCGCGTCGGCGCCGTAGAGCGCCGAACCAGGTCCTCGCATGACTTCAATCCGGGCGATATCGTGGACCGGCATGGACCATGCTTGCGGTCGGCCGCCGTAGACAGAATCATTGATCGGGAAGCCGTCGACCAGCAGCAGTACCTGGGCGTTGAATTCCCGGAATAATCCTCGGATGACGAACACATCGCTCAGCCCGCGCGCGGTGGATACCAGGAGGCCAGGGACGCTGATCAGCGCATCCGCGAGGGTCAAGGCACCCCGCTTTTCAATCTCTTCCGCCGTGATCACGGTCGCGATGGCTGGGGCGCGAACAAGTGGTTGGCTGTAACCCGTGGCCAGACTGATGATTTCTTCGCTGCCCTGTTCTTCGGTGCCATAAATGGCTTCGAGATCTTCCTCGGCTAATACGGCATGGACCGCCAGCAGCAGGACCATAGGCAATGATCGGGTGGCGTTCATGTGGCCTCGCTTTCTTTCAATGGGGCTACACGAACTCGGTGAGCAGAGTGGCCCACTCATCATCTCCAAGCGCCTCACCCGGTTGCACGGCGATTGCGCACTTGAGGTGTTGGGCCGCCATGCCCGCTTGGCCTGACTCCAATAAAAAATGAGCGGCTTGAACGCGCTGATTAATGGTCTGATCTCGCTCTTGCTGGCGATTTTGCAACGCCCGCAAATTCAAATAAGCGCCATAAGGTAAAATCCGTTCACAAAAGGCAGGTAGTTGGCGGAGATCAATGGGTTTCGATAAAAAAGCTGCCGCTCCCGCCAGCATCAACGCCTGATGGGTTTTTTGCTCCGAACGGGCGGTAATAATTGCGACGACCTGACTGGATTTTTCGGTTTTGATGCGTTGGAGTACCTCCAATCCGTTCATGTTCGGCAACATCAAATCCAGCAGAACCAGGTCGTGCTGCTTGGCTTGCCATGTGCTTAGCCCTTCCTCGCCGGTCAAGGCGATTTCAACCTCAAAATCGGTGCTCAAATTCAATTCGATGAGTCGGGCCGTACCCAAGTGATCCTCAATGATTAATATGGTGGGCTTCTTGGGTCCACTGATACAGGCGGCTACCACACTCGGTAATTGCATCAATGCGTCCAGCGCCAGCAACCGGGCATGGCGTTCGTGCGTTAGGGGTGCGGCCAAGGGAATCTGGCTAGCGTCGCAGACGATCAGCACGGGCAGTCGCGGTGAACAGAACGCACCCGTCTCGATCATGCGTAAGAGTTGCCAGCAGTTAAGGTCTGGTAATTCGAGGGGAATAATCAGTAGATGGTAGTTATCCCGCAACAACCGATTTATCGTATTTCGTCCGCTTTGAGCGATAGCGATTTGAGGATAACCGGCTGCTCTCAGCGTCTTTCTGAGACGTGTGCGTATCTCATCTTCATGGTGCGCTACCAGAATCGAATAGGGTTCATTTTTTAATAATTCTGATGTCATTACCATGCCTCCCGTGCAATTTTTCTAGCAACCCGTTGGCTCAACCATTGATGGGTTGATCGCACCTTTCTGACGTAATCGTGCGTTTCCCGATAGGGCGGGATTCCGCCATGGCGATCCACCGCGCCCTCGCCGGCGTTATAGCCGGCCAGCGCCAGCGCCACGTTGCCACCGTAGCGATCCAACAGCCAGCGCAAATAGCGCGTGCCGCCCGTGATATTTTGGACAGGATCATAAGGATTGGCGACCCCGAAACGCTTGGCGGTATTGGGCATCAATTGCATCAACCCCATCGCGCCCTTGGGGCTGGTGGCCCGACGACGCCCGGCGGATTTGGCCAGGATCACCGCCTTGATCAGGAGCGGATCGACTTGATGTTGTCGGGCATTGTCGAGAATCAGCGTGGCGAGGGCGGTTTCGGCGCCGGTGGGAGTCGGTGCGGCATGGGGTGGCCGTTTGGTGGATGAAGCTGGCCGCGGGGAGGTGGCCAAGACCGGTTTTCGTGGGTGAGAGGAGACGGGATTACCCGTCCGTGGCTGTCGGGCGGTCCTCGTGGCGCGGGAGTCCTGCTGGGCGGCCCAGCGCGCCTCCTGCGCCTGGATCGCGGCGGCCAGCCACGAGGTTTCGGCCTGACCGTCAACGGATGCCGCCAGCAGCAACGCCAGTCTGCCATGGCAAAGCGCGTGTCGCATAACGGACCTCCTAGAGCGCTGACCGATTTGAAAATATTTAATCGTAAATTCAGTGCCTTGCCGATCAACGCTCGAACTAACATTCTCAAAAAAAATATAAATTTCAACGTGATGAAGATCAAGCCGGTCAGCGCTCTAGCGCAAGAACAACCGTCAGGGGCGGCGGGGAGGACACAGACCGCCCCGCAAGGCGGATTGCAGTCAGCGCCACGCCATGGCCGGCGGCGGGCGGCGCCCAGGACCAGCGCGCTAACGAGCGCCCACGCGGCAAAACAGTGATAGTGCATCAAAGAATCTATTAAAATATTAATAATGTCATTATCGATTAAATTATAATTGTATTCAATGTCGATAATACGTTCTGAGGATCAGTTAATTCTACTTTGTCAGAACACCTGTCACTATTCACTAACTTGTTGGTTACGATGGGCTGAATGGATAGCCGATTGCCGTTTTCGGTGGCGGACCCCCATCTGGCGGAGGACCTCTTCCAAGGTGGTCTCCCGTTGGGGAAGGAAAGGGTTCAACAACGCGCGGATATCGGTACCACTCAGCAACGGCCGGGTCTGCTGATGAAGCAGACGTTCTTCCAGCAGGAACAGCATGGCCATCATGACCAGGGCCAGGTGATGGTGCCAGCCCCGCCAACCGCGAACTGGATAGTCGCCCCAGCCAACGTCCTGTTTGCCCTGTTGCAAGGCCTGTTCGATCCAATAGCGTTGCCCCTGCATGAAGGCCAGGCGGGGCGCCGGCGTATCCGCCGGGGCGTTGCCGAGGCTGTACTTGATCTCGGTCGGCGCGTCGATCTTTCGGCGCACGATCAAATGCCATGGGCGGGCCTGGGGCTCTTCGCTTTCCACAGCCACACCCGCCGGTGCGGAAACTCCACCCACAACGCGCCTTTCGTGTCATCGCGCATCGTGACGGTCCGCCATGCCTCCGCCGGTTGCCGTTGCGCCCACTGGTCAACCCGTACCGCCGAGGCGTGAGCCTGAAGACGGTTCGGTAGCCGACCGTGGGCGGTTTTGGCGGATGGCATGCTCGGGTGCGGGTCGTCCAAATGGATGCGCTGATCTTGTGCACATCCCCAACAAAGACCTCCCCCCGCGCGTCGAGGGCGCGCGGGAACGCCGGATCGCTGCCATAAAAGCCATCAAAACCCACCCTGCTTGGTGACAATTACACATAAACATGGATGGCAATTAGACCTTAACAGGGCAGGCCACCTGTAAGTTGATGGCACGCTGTGCGCTTTGGCAACCCAGAGCGCGCAGCCGTGATAACGACCGACCGACAGGTGAGAATGATCATGAACGAGCTGAGCAAGCAGGGTTGCCGGAAGGACACGGATGACGTGAAGGTCCTCAACAATCAGGATTTCGCACCGCACCGTCTGGGCGACTTGCACGCCCAAGACGAAAACCATTAGTGGGCTATCGCATAAATTCTGACAGGTAACACCATGTTATGTGTTTGATAAACATCAAATTGAACCTGAAATCACCTGTCAAAACCTGTGAGGCAGCCCACTAGACGCAGCCTGTCAAGCTTGGCGGGAAGCGTTGCAATGCTGGAAGCGGTCACTGGAATTGGCCCCGAACAATACGGGACTTCGGCAACACCACGAGGGGTTACAGCGCCTGTATGACGCGCATTGCGGTCGAAAAGCACCGGAGGTGTAAACGGATGTCGGCGTCCGGTCATCGTCCGAGTGAGGACGTCTGAAAGGTACGGTTCGGGCGTTTCGATCACGCTTGGCGAGTGGTGAGCGCGTGTACGGGTAGGTTCGCCGTCGTGCTCAAGGCCAGCAACGGGTCTTGAAGATGTCCTCGACACCCCGAGCCTTGGCCTCCCGATCGATGAGTTCGCAGTACTGTTGTAGGACCCGGTCGGGATCGTCGCGCGTATCGAGCAGCGTCAGCAGGTGATGGACCAGCGACAGGGTTTTGCGCGCGGGGACCGCCCGGCCCGAACTCCAGGTCGCGGCGGTTCGCGCGTTGCGTCCCAGCATCAACCCGACCAGATTGCCGGACGCCGGCATCGGTAAGGTCATGTCGGGATAGTCGCGCTTGAGCCGTTTGACGGTATGAATCAACTCGATCACGTCCGGGCCGGGGGCCAGCAATTCGGGGTACTCGTCCAGCAAGCGGACATGCAGGCACAACCCCGGATCGCTGATCGGTGTCTTGGGATCCAAGGTCATCAGGTAGTGCTCCTTGACCGTGATCCCCATCAGCGCTTGATAGTCGCCCAAGTCGAGCTGGAGTTTCTGTTGCAGCCGCAAATAATGCTCGCCGGTGATCGGACCGGGGCCGGTCACCCGCACGTTTGCGTCTTTTCTGGTTTTTCGGGTCATTGGATTATGAAGAGTGATGATTCATCGATCTTGGAGTATGCGCGAATGATAGTATGACACTCAAAAAAAAGGGCAACCGGCGGACCGATTGCCCTTGCTTGCGCGCTTGGAATCCGCGCCCTCCGATGACGCCGCCCGGTCCATCCGGTCGGCCACATCGGATTTATTGGCATCGGTTCGCGCTTCGTCACGGGTGCCGGATAGCTGACCTGACCCGTTCTGGCCCGCTCCACGCGCTTCAAATCCCGCCTCCCCGGCGGTACTGGATTTCACAATATTCCTGGCCGCATTCACGTCGCGGTCGTGCCGTGCGCCGCCATCGGGGTATGTCCACTCGCGAACCCGCAACGGCATTTTGTCGCGGAGACTCCCGCACGCCGAGCAGGTCTTGCGGGTCGGCGCCCAGCAGTCGGTGATCCGCGATTCCCGATCGTACCCCGCAGCCTCGTCCTCGACTTGGCGGCGAAATTCGCCCATGCCCACGTCGGCGATTCGGGCGTGAATTCGCGCCACCGCGCGCCGCGCCCCCCGGTTGCTTCCCTTCTGTTGGCAAGAAAGCGCCCGTTGCTGGCGCTTGAGGTGGCGGGGGTTGCCGGACTTTCATTCGCCGCCGACCGCCACGTCGCCAATTCCCCAATCGATGCCGATGGTTTTCCCGGCGGCGGGCAACGCTTCGACGGTTTCCTCGCACGCGAACGCCACGAAGTACACCCGCAAGCGTCCTTGCGAACCGTTTGTAAGCCGCGGAGGAGCCCACGGATGCGTTGTTGGTTGAACATCAATGAACCATTGATTAAAAAAATTATTTTAGTATTATTTAATACTATTCAATAGTAGTTAAATAAATTTATTTGAACAATTGATTTTATTTTATAATCATCATTAAATAGAACCGCCTTGGATCAAGTGGGACCATGCTCATGACATCGAACATGTTGGGTTTGGGATGCGCCGTCGCACTGGCGCTGGTCATCGGCCACACCGCCGCCGCTACCGATACCCCTGATGTGTTGTATCGAGGCTACGCCATCGTCAGCGAACCAACCATTGACCCAGATCTCCAGCAGGTCGTCTACCTGCGCGTGCAGGGACGCACGGTACTGGAGGGATTACTGGAGATCCTGCCAGGAACCGGCTATCGGCTAGCCCATGAAGCGGCCGCCGACCCCGAAATCGGGCGGCTGTACGAACAGCCGTATCCTGAAAACCAGCGGGATCTCGGGCCGCGCGCATTAGGCGAAGTCCTGGAACGCCTGGCGGGACCGGCTTGGCGACTGGTCGAGGACCCCGTCAATCGCCTGATCAGCTTCGAGGTACAACCAGCCTATCGGGCGGGGGCGACGATCTCGCTCAGACCGACGGGGCCAGAAGCGTTCGTATCGGATTGGAGCCGGGGGGGTCAGCGATGAGTCGGTACCGGATCGCCCTGCTGTGCATGCCGGTGGTGAGCCTGCTCGGCTGCCAGACCGTGCCCCCGACGCTGCCTCGTTACGTCCAGCGGGATCTGACGGCGCCGTGGGTCGGGCGCACGTACTGGTCCGTACCCGCGCCCCCAACGCCGGACTTGGCCATGCCCGTCGCTCCGGGCGCTCAACGGACCGTCGCGACGCCGGGTCGGTCACCCGCCATCACCTGTACCGGGGAGGCGTGCTGATGCGTCCGGTTCGCGCGAAGCTCGGGTGGGCGCTCTGCTGCGCCGGCATGATGGGGGGTCCGCCGCCGCTGAGCGCGCAAACCACGCCCACCGCCGTCGCCACCACCACCCTCATCGAGCACACCCAGTTCGGCGAAGCCAGCGATCAAGAACTGGCCGAACACTGGCAGCTTTCCCGAGAAGAAGTCGCGCACTACCGCCAGTACATGCGGGTTGAAGGGCGTTATTTCTATGCCCACCTCGACCCGGTGATGACCCTGGGAATTATTGAGACCGACCCGGTCCAGCGGGCGCGCTATGCCGGGCTGTACCTGGAGGCCGAGCGCGAACGGGTGCGGGAGCAAACCGGCTTTGCCCAGCTCGTGGCGGATGTGCAGTTGCGGCGTTTTGGCCTGGAACCGCCGGTCGATTTCTCGACGATGCCGCAAGTGGCGAACTCGCCCGGCTACCAGGCCGCCCGCGCGGGGCGGCACGCGACGCCGGTTGAGCGGCCCGATCGTCCGACCGCGCCGCCGGCCACGCCAGCCGAACCGGTCGTGCCGCAAGCCGGGGATGTCGTGGAGGTGCTGGTGGAACCCGGTTGCACCCGCGAGTGCGCCGAC
>JAGRHI010000264.1:0-3998 GCA_020445045.1 Candidatus Competibacteraceae bacterium | reverse complement strand
GTGCTCAAGATCGCGGGTGTCAAGATCCGCGTCTACGGCCGTCATTTCAAAACCACGCAAGCCTTGGTCGACTGGCTGGAGCAAGCCCCGCTGGCCCCACTCGACGCCTCGGACCGCGCCCGGATCGAACCGCGCCGCTTCGATCCGCTGATTTTTAACGGCATCGTGCCGTTGCATCCGCCCGTGGTTTTACTGCGCCGGCAGGGCGCGGTGATCGGGAGGCTGTGAGCGTGATGGCGGCGAGCGGCGGGGACCGGCGCTTCGGTTTGCTGCTGACGCTGGGACTGCTATCGGCCTGCTCCGATTCGTCCACGCCGCCCTCCGCGCCCTCGGATCGCTACGCTGATCGCGGGATGCTCTCCGATTTGATGCCTCCTTATTCCGATACCCTCGCGCCGGCGCCGGGCGATTTAAGCCACGGCGTTCCCGCGGCCAGGGTGTCGGCCATCGCCACCCGGCGTCGGCATGTGTTGACCCCGCTGATCGACACCATCGCCTTGAGCGAACATTTCGATCCGGCTCTCGTTCACGCGGTCATTTCCCAGGAGTCCAGTTACAACCCCACCGCCGGATCGCCCAAGGGCGCGGCCGGGTTGATGCAACTGATGCCCGCCACCGCCGCGCGATTCGGACTGACCGCCGCCGAGCGTTTCGATGCCGCCAAGAACATTCGCGCGGGCATCCGCTATCTCAAGGTGTTGTCGCGGCTGTTCGGCGGCGACCTCGATCTGATCCTGGCCGGCTACAACGCCGGCGAAGGCGCCGTCCTGAAATACGGTCGCCGGATTCCGCCTTACCGGGAGACCCAGACCTATGTGCGCCGGGTCAAGGGCTATTACGCCCTCTACCGGCAGCGTGCCCGGCACCGTCAAACCCGCACCTTGATGGCCCAGGCCGACGAACGCCGCCAGCGGCTTCGGGCGCGCGCGGACCAGGTCTTGCGGGACCGCGAACCGTCGCGCGAGCGCAGCCAAGTAGGCGCGGGGGAATAAATGCAAACCCCGGAACAGACCCCCTCCGCGCCGACGTGGCGTCTTACCGGGACGACGTTCGGGATCGTGGCGATGGTGGTCAGCCTGTGCGCCCAGGCCGAGCCGCCCCCGCTGCTGTATCGCCAGGTCGCCGCCCGGTATGGACTCTCGGCCGAGGCGCTGTATGCCCAGGCCCTGCGTTACGCCGGGCGGCAATCCCGCTTCGCGTCCGCGCCCACGCCCTGGCCCTGGACGGTGCGCCTCTGTCAGCACGAGCGCTGCGAGACGGTCTTCGCCGACGATCGCGCCACCCTGGCGGCGATCCTGAAGACCGCCTCGCGAGCTGGATGGACCCTGTACGTCGGGCCGTTGGGCCTGCCCTGGAGTCCCCAATCGGCGCTGCCGCTGGACGCGGCCACCTCGCCGCGCGTCTCGGTCAACGCGGCGGTACGTCGCTGGGTGCGGGCTCAAGGCGCCCGGACCGTGATCGACCCGGACTCGCCCACGCGCGCATCCCGGAGCACGCTCGCCCGCCCGGCCCGTGCCCGGCGCTGGTCCGGGTTGATCGACCGGGTCGCCCGCGAGGAAGGGGTCGATCCCGCGCTGGTTCGCGCCGTGGTCGCGGTCGAGTCGGCCTACGACCCCGCCGCCGTCTCGCCCCAGGGCGCCGCCGGGTTGATGCAACTGATGCCCGCCACGGCGGAACGGTTCGGCCTGTCTCGCCATCGGCGGACCGAGCCGGAACCGAACCTGCGGGCCGGCGCCCGCTACCTGCGCTGGCTCCTCGATTATTTCGACCAGGATCGCCGGTTGGCGCTGGCCGGCTACAACGCCGGCGAAGGCGCCGTTCTGAAATACGGCCACCAAATCCCCCCCTTCCCGGAAACCCAGACCTATGTGCGCCGGGTCCAGGGTTTCCTTGCCTTGGGAGACACCCCATGACCGGTTTTCGTCGTTTTCGTCGTTTTCGTCGTTTTCGTCGCTTTGGATGGGGGCCGGCGGCGGCCGTGCTCCTGCTGGGCGCGGCGCTGGGCTCCGGCGCGGCGGCGGTGTGCGAGGCCACTCCATCATCGCACCGCCAGCAACAGGACATCGATGCGGTCATCCAGGAACTGGATTACCTGATCGAACACGTCGAGCGCCTGGCCGCGCGCTATCGGCGGGACGACGCGCCCATCCGCTTCAACTACGGCGCGTTTCTGGAGCAACTGCGTCTGACCCGCGCGCGCAGCGCGGCCTACCTCAACGAAGCGCATGAGGCCGTGCTGCATGCGCCGCCCCCACCGGACGGGGCCTCCTTGACCCAGCGGCGCTGAGCCATGGCCACGCTGGATGAAGTCCTGAGCGCGTTTCACGACGCGACTCAAGTCTCGGCGCCCACGCTCGCGGGTTCCCTGCTGGTGATCTGCGCGGGGGTCGGCGGGGTACTGGTGCTGGCCTGGGTCTTCCAGGTCGGCCGCGACGCGACGCGGGGTGCCGTTTACCGCGCCCCCCTCGCGCTGATGTGGGTGATAGCCGCTTTGTTTGTCCTGATCGCCACACTGGGAGTGTTTTACCAATGAAGCTACTGACCTTGAACTGGTTGTCCTCGAAGGGGTTTCCCGTACCACGGATCGCCGCGTCCACCCTGTATGCGGTGCTGGTCGTTAGCCTGGGATTGCTGTTGCTCCCGGATCTCGCATCGGCCGAACCCTCCTTCGCGCTCGACACGATCCTGCCCAGCGGTTTGACCGACAAGCCCTTCCTGGAGCAGGTCGTCACCATTCTGGCCATGGTGATTCTCTCCGCGGTCTTCATTGCCCTGGGATTTGGGGTCGTGGGCGGGATGACCGACATTTTCACCACCTTGTCGGAAGCCCGGCGCATGGGCGATTGGGGTTTGTTCATGAAGAACCTCGGCATGGTGTTGGGCGTGGTCATCCTGGGCGTCGTGCTAGCGGTGTTGGTGTACACCTGGATGACCACGATCAGTATCAATCCCACGGTCACCATTGGCAGCTAGCGATGAAGCCGACACTGGCCTTGACCCACCTGAATCGTCGCGAGCCGATCGTGTATTTCGGCTGCACCTGGACGGAGATCAAGACCGGTGTCTGGCGAGGGGCCGCCGTCGCGCTTCCGGTCACGGCGGCGCTGATGGCGGCGCTGTCGCCGCCGGTCCTGATGATCGTGCCGGGCCTGTGCCTCTGGCTGGTGGTGACCCGGATGTTCTTGAATCACATCAACCGTCATCGGGCCGGCAAGCCCTTGTTCTACGAGCGGCACCGGAAAGAGGCGCGCCAGGCCGCGTTCATTCGCGCGGACACCGTGCATCAATTCGGGCGACAGGTCACCCGAAGTCTCGCGCCGCGCGATCCGCGTGTCGCGCGCCCATCCTGAGGGGAACGTTCCATGGCCGTTGCCAAAACCGCCGCTGGGCAAGCGCAGCAGGAGCTGCGTTTCCGAAACCGCATCATCATTCTGCTTTTTTCCCTGTTGGTCCTGCTGGGGATCGGGTTTTTGCGGATTCCGACCCTGCTCAACGTGTATGTGCCGCCGGATCTCACCCGGCCGCAATTCGTGCAACCCAACGAGGTCTCGCCGTCCTACGTCCATGCCTTCGCCAAGCTGATGATGGAGGCGCTGAACTACTGCCCCGAGGACTGCGGGTCGGACTACGCCAAGAACCTGTCGCGGTATCGCGACTACCTGACGCCGGCCTGCTATCAGGACCTCCTGATGCATCGCCAGAAAAACGCCAGCATCTACGAATTTCGCTCGCGCAAGCTGCTGCCGGCCGGTGACGACATCTTCGATTCCACCCAAGTGAACCGACTGGATCACGACGTCTGGGAGGTGCGGGTCGAGTATCTGCTGGAGGAGCACGTCAAGGGGGTGGAGACTCGAAACCGGCGTTACCACTACCCGCTCCGGATCGTGCGCTACACAGTGCCGCTGGACCGCAACCCCTACCAATTGGCGTTCGATTGCTACATCCCGCCGGGTCCGCGCCCGGTGGATTTTCATTGAGGGCATGCGCATGAAAAC
>JAGRHI010000263.1:12782-21083 GCA_020445045.1 Candidatus Competibacteraceae bacterium | reverse complement strand
TGACCACGCCACGGTCAAGCGATCGTGGTTGCGGAAAGTAGATCAGTGAACGCTGGAAAATGAACAGGGCGGCACATAATCCGAGATAAACAAACGTGACACTGGCAACCAGTGTGAGCATGGTGCGTGGCATGAGGTTAACTTTGGTACCCTGTTTGAGCGAAGAATTAGGTTTTCACTTCTTCGGCGAATAGTTCTTATTCGCCGACTCCTCAAACTTGACGGTGAACTGGTGCATCTGTTCAAAATGAGTTGGTTTTTATACGATTTCTTGGCATAACAGTGACGAAATTCCAGAGCGCCGTTACGGATAGTGGACACGGCAGATGCGGGCCAGCGCACCACTCTGGCTGGCTAGCCCGCGTTGTCGCTCAGGCGTTTCCCTTGGATGCCTTGGATGGATCGAGCCGTGCCGCCGCTTCAGCGGCGGTTTCGTAAAGCTGGGGCGCAAGATCACGCTGGCGCAGGGCATCGCCAAGCTGGGCTCGCAGAAAGGTGTTGGTGGTGTAGCGGGTCACGCTCAAGTAGTAGAGCCGCACCACGTCGCTCACCATGTCCATGTATTCCTGCATCAATTCCGGGGTGATCGAGAAATTATCGTAATTGACGATCGCGAACACCTTCTTGCCCAACGGTTCGACCTGATTGCGCACTGCGGCCCGGATGCGTTCGATATCCTCGTGGCTACGGATCGCCAAGCCCTCGAAATTGAGGAAAAACCGGTTCTTGACCGGATCGTAGGACAGACGTTGATCGAGTGGCCGTACCGCCATCAGGTCGCGCAAGCCCATCGGCCCTTCCTGGAAAATGCGGGCATCCATGAGCTTGAGTTGAGGGCTGATGGTGGGTCGAAATCCCATCTTCGCCAGCACATCGCGCTCCAGGTCGATCCCCGGCGCGATCTCGATCAGTTCCGGCCCTTCCGAACCCAAGCGGAACACCGCCCGTTCGGTCACGTACAGCACCGGCTGCTTGCCGCGATAGGCGACCTCGCCGCTGAAGGTGCGCTGCTCAACCATCTCGACGAATTTCGCGGTCCCGCCGTCGCGCTGGATGCGTAACTGACCATTTTCCACCGCGATGTCCAGCCCGCCGGCGGTGAATGTCCCAGCGAACACGACTTTCCGGGCATTCTGACTGATGTTGATGAAGCCACCGGCGCCAGCGATGCGCGGACCGAATTTCGAAACGTTGAGATTGCCCTGCCGGTCGACCTGAGCCAGCCCCAGTACCGCGATGTCCAGCCCGCCACCGTCGTAGAAATCGAACTGATTGGGCTGATCGATGATCGCCTGGACATTGGTGGCGGCGCCGAAATCCAACCCGCCGGCGGGAATGCCGCCCACCACGCCCGGTTCGGCGGTCAGGGTCAGCAGATCGATGATCTTCTCCTCGGCGGCGATGCTGGCCACGCCCTCCGGCATGCCGATGCCGAGATTGACGATGGCGTTCATCGTCAGTTCCAGTGCCGAACGGCGAGCGATGATCTTGCGCTCGCTCATCGGCATCGGCGCGATCGAGGCCAGCGGCACCTTGATCTCGCCGGAGAACGCGGGATTGTATGGAGTGGCAAAGGTCTGCCAATGATGTTCCGGCGGCGCGACCACGATGCAATCCACCAGAATGCCCGGCACCCGCACATCCTTGGGTCGCAGGAAACCTTGCTCGGCCACTCGTTCCACCTGGGCGATGACAATGCCGCCGGAATTACGCGCCGCCATGGCGATGGCCTGCGATTCCAGCGTCAGCGCCTCCTTTTCCATTGTCAGATTGCCGTCGACGTCGGCGGTGGTGGCGCGGATGATGCCGACATTGATCGGAAACGCTTTGTAAAACAGATATTCCTGACCGCCGATCACCATCAGTTCGATCAGATCCGCCTCGGTGCGAGTGTTGAGCTTGCCACCGCCGTGGCGCGGATCGACGAAGGTGCCCAGCCCGACCCGGGTCAAGGTTCCCGGCTTGCCGGCGGCGATGTCGCGGTACAGATGGGTGATCACGCCCTGCGGTAGGTTCCAAGCTTCGATCTTATTGTCCACCGCCAGCGCTTGCAGCTTCGGCACCAATCCCCAGTGCCCGCCGATGATGCGCTTGACCAGTCCTTCGTGGCCGAAGTGATTGAGACCGCGGGATTTGCCGTCACCCTGACCGGCGGCGTAGACCAGGGTTAGATCGCGGGGTTTATCCAGCGCCGGCACGTCGGGGGCCAGATACAATTCCTCCACGGCGCAGGCGATGTCCTCGGCAAAGCCGGTGCCGACAAAGCCGCTGGTGGCCACCGTATCGCCGGGGCGGATCAGGCTCACGGCCTCGCGGGCGTTGACCACCTTGCCGCGTTCGGGGATATGCAGGGAAGCGAGCAGGGGATGCTGCATGAGATGTCCCTCATTATTTTGATGGGAACCGCCGCCCGTGGTCGCGGGCGGCAGGCCAGGCTCAGAAACTGCCAAACATCGTTCCCAGAGTGATGACGACGACCAGAGCACTCACCGGGATGGCCACGGAAACCATGAAAATATCGAAGTAGGATTGCCGATGGGTCAGCCGGCAAATACTCAACAGGGTGATCACCGCGCCGTTATGGGGCAGCGAGTCGAAACTGCCGGAGGACATGACCGCGACCCGGTGCAGCAGTTCCGGACTGATGCCGACCGTGTTGGCCAGATCCAAATAATGGGCGCCCAGGGTGCTGAGGGCGATGCTCATGCCGCCGGAGGCGGAACCAGTGATGCCGGCCAGGGTGCCGACCGCAACCGCTTCCGAAACCAGCGGATTGGATGAAACACTCAGCACCGCATCCTTTACGACTAGGAATGCCGGCAAGGAGGCGATGACGTTGCCGTAGCCGACTTCCGAGGCGGTGTTGAAGATCGGCAGCAACGAACCCATGGTGCCGATGTTGACCGATTCGACCACGTTGCGCCAGCGCCGCCAGTGGACGACGATGATGAACACGATCGCGATGACCAGGGCGACGATGATCGACCACAGGCCCGCGACCGCCGACAGTTTTATCGCGCCGTATTTGGGGTCGGCTAGAGCGTCGAAACTGGTGTTGGGGAATACCACATAGGTGAACAAGGCGTTGAAGCCGATCACCAGCAGGATCGGCAACAGGGCAATGAGGAATGGAGGACTGTGTTCGAGATCACCCTTGGTATCCAAGCCTTCGTGGGGATGCTCGCCGTACCCTTCGCCAGCGGCCATGGCCCGCTTGGCGCGGATATGCAGCCACAATGTGCCGCCGATCAGCATGATCAAGCCGCCGATGACGCCCAGTCCTGGCGCGGCAAAGGTGTTGGTGTCGAAGAACGGCGCGGGAATGGCGTTCTGGATGGCCGGCGTACCTGGGAACGCGGTCATGGTGAAAGTGAAGGAACCCAGGGCAATGGCGCCGGGAATGAAGCGCTTGGGCATGCCGACTTCGCGAAATAGCGCGGCGCCGATGGGATAGACGGCGAAAGCGACCACGAACAGTGACACGCCGCCGTACGTCAGGATGCCACAGGACAAGACGATGGCGAGAATGCCACGATCCTTGCCAACCTTGGCGACGATCCAGTGAGCGATGCTCCGAGCCGAGCCGGAGTCATCCATCAGTTTGCCGAAGATCGCGCCCAGCAGGAACAGAGGAAAGAACTTGATCAGATAACCGCCCAGTGCCTTCATGAAGACTTGGGTATAAGAGGGCAGCAAGACATCGAAGCCACCGCCGGCCAGCACCGCTAGCAGGGCCATCAGGGGGGCCAGCACCAGCACGTTGATCCCTCGATAGGCGAGGTACATCAGCAGACCCAGCGAAACGATAATACCGATTACACCGAGCATGAGTATTTCTCCTTGGGGTTGGATTAGGAATCGGCGTTCGTTTCCATATTCTGTTTATTCGAAGAATGGGGAAGCGAACGCAGGTTCAGTGTAGTTGCGAGTTATTTGTTTAAAAATTCACAAAAATGGCAAAAAATCTGTGTGGAAATGCACAATCACAACCATACTTCATCCTCAAGTCGATACGAAACGGATGGAAAGGTGGGGCGATGAAACGGGAAATGGACTGGAATAATCTGCGCTATTTTCTGGCGGTGGCGCGCTTGGGACGGCTCAGCCCCGCCGCCCGGCGGCTACGAGTCGAGCACAGCACGGTTGCCCGGCGCATCGAAGGCATGGAGCGGGCGATGGGTACCCGGCTGTTCGACCGTCATCGTGAGGGGTTGATGCTGACCGAAGCCGGTCAGGCGTTATTGCCCATGGCGGAGATGGTCGAGTCCACAATGGCGGTGGTGGCGGAAGAGCTGTCCGACCGGGATACGGCAGTCCGCGGCGAGGTCCGGTTGGGAACGCCCGAGGGACTGGCGGTGTGCTTTCTGACTTCTAGGCTGAAACCGTTGCTCGACGACTGTCCGGGGTTGACCGTGGAGTTGCTGGCCTTGCCGCGCCTGGCGAACCTAGCCAGCCGCGAGGCTGACCTGGCGATTACCCTGGAACCGCCACGCCGGGGTCCTTATATAGTGGCGCGCTGGAGCGATTTCACCTACTTCCTCTATGGTGCCAGGGGTTATCTGGCCATGCATGAGCCGATCGTCACCCGCGCCGATCTGGCCAACCATCCGTTCATCGCCTACATCGACGATTATCTGCTGATTCCTGAATTGAGGTTTCTTGAAAAACTGTGCGACAAACCCAATCTGCGTTTTTGCAGCACGAGCATGCTGGCGCATAAGGAAGCGGTTTTAGCGGGCATCGGGCTGGCGGTGCTGGCCCCTTACATCGGCGCCAGCGATCCGCGCTTGGTCAAGGTGTTGCCGGAGGAAGCCTGTTTTCAGTACACGTTCTGGTTGGCCGCCCATGCCGACCGGCTACGACTCAAGCGCGTGCGGGTGGTCTGGGATTACCTGCGCGCACTGGGCGGTGCTCACCACCGGCTGTTTCTCCACGGCGAGGATTGACCGGAGAGCGGAGCGCCTCCGGTGGTTGGTGGCCGGTAGACGGTAACCGGAATCAGAGGGAGTACGAAAGACTCACTCTTCGCCCGAATCCAGTTGTTCGACCAGCGCCGTTCTCAGCGCCGCGTATTTTGCCGGGTTGTTCAAGGGCCGGTTGTCCTGGTCGGTGACGAAGAACACGTCCTCGACTCGGGCGCCGATGGTGGCGATCTTGGCGTTATGCACCTGCACTCCGCATTTCATGAACGCTTGGCCAACCTGGCACAGCAACCCCGGTCGATCCCAGGACACCAGTTCCACCAAGGTGCGGCCGTTGGCCTGATCCTCCCGGAACGAAACCCAGGTGGATATCTGAAACGCTTTCTGGATTCGGGAAATGTGTCGGTTGGGCACCGGCGGCGTTTTGTCCGGCCGGCTCAGGTAGTGCAGCAGGGCGGAGGTGATTTCCTTGATCCGCCGGCGGTCGCGAATCGGCGAGCCGGAGTCCTCCAGCACCGTGAAGCTGTCCAGGGTGTAACCACTGTGGCCGGTGATGATGCGGGCATCGAGAATGGTCAGTCCCAACTGATCGAGGATGGAGGTGATCAAGGCAAACAGATTGTCCTGATCGCGGGTGTAGATAAAGATTTCGGTGCCGCCCCGGCCGGGATCGTCGCGGGCCATGACCAGCGGTCGCTCGTGATAGCCCTTCTTGAGAATCGCGCGGGTATGCCAGGCAATTTCGTCGGCGGAATGGCGCAGGAAATAGTCGTCGCCGAAGCTTTCCCACACCCGGTCGATGCGTTCCCCATCGATCTTGGTGGCGCGTAGCCGTTGCCGCGCTTGCGCCTGCGCTTCGCGGATGCGTTCCTCCTTGTCGATGGGGTGGTCCAGCCCACGCCGCAGCGCTTGGCGGGTGGCCTTGTACAAGGTCCACAGCAACGATGCCCGCCAGGTGTTCCACAGGTTGGGATTGGTGCCGCGGATATCGGCGACCGTCAGCAGATAAAGGTAATCCAGATGCATCTGATCGCCCATTTGCAGGGCGAATTGATGGATGACGTCCGGGTCGTGGATATCCTTCTTCTGCGCGGTCAGCGACAGCGTCAGGTGGTGGCGCACCAGCCAGGCCACCAGTCGGGTGTCGAAACTGCTGAGCCCGTGCTGGCGACAGAACCGTTCGGCGTCCTGAGCGCCCAGGATGGAATGGTCGCCGCCGCGTCCCTTGGCGATATCATGGTACAGACCAGCGATATACAGCAATTCCGGCTTGGGCAGTTGCTCCATGATCGCGCTGTATTCCGGGTCCCGCTGGGCGAACTGGGGGAGGAAAAACCGCCGCAGATTGCGTACCACGAACAGGATATGCTGATCGACGGTGTAGGCGTGGAACAGGTCGTACTGCATCCGCCCAAGGATGTGGCCGAATTCCGGGAGGTAGGCCGGCAACACGCCGTAGGCGTTCATCAGCCGCAGTTGCAGTGTCACCCCCTGCGGTTGGCGCATGATCTCCATGAACAGGCTGCGCGGGCGCACGTCGTTGCGGAACTTATCGTCGATCAGCGGTCGGTGCTCACGGATCAGGCGGATGGTGGAGGCTCGCAGCCCCTTGATTTCCGGGTGTTGCTGCAAGACCAGAAAGATTTCCAGCAGCGCGAACGGGTAGCGCAGAAACACGTTGGGCTGGGTCACTTCCAGGTAGCCGCGGCGAACCTGGAAGCGGCGATTGATGGGCTGCGGTTCGCCCGGTTCGTCGGCCAGCAGGATCGCCTCCTCGAACAGTTGCATCAGCATCTCGCTCAGCCGGCTGAGCGCGTTGACGGTGCGGTAGTAGCGTTGCATGAACTGCTCGACCGCCAGGTTTTGAGCCTGGTCTCGGTAGCCGAACTGTTGGGCGATCCGGCGCTGGTGATCGAACAGCAGCATGTCTTCGCGGCGGCCGGTCAGCGTATGCAGGGCGAAGCGTACCTGCCAGAGAAAGTTGCGGCAGTCGATCAGCTCGTCGTATTCGCTCGGACTCAGGAAACCGTGACTCACCAGTGCCTGTAGGGTGCTGACGCCGAAATGCCGTTTGGCCACCCAGCCGATCATCTGCATGTCGCGCAGCCCGCCGGGGCCATCCTTGATATTGGGTTCCAGGTTGAAAGCGGTTTCGTTGTATTTGTGGCAGCGCTGGCAGTGTTCCCGCTGTTTGGATTCGAAGAAGGCGGCGTCCGGCCAGATGCGGTCGGGGCCGGTGGCGGCGCGCATCCGTTCGAACAGCACCGGTGTGCCGGTCAACAACCGCGCCTCCATCAGGCTGGTGGCGACCGTGATGTCGGCGGCGCCTTCGTGGACGCAATCCTCGAGCGTGCGCACGCTGTGCCCGACCTCCAGCCCGATATCCCACAGGAAGGCCATGAAGTCCTCCAGCTCGGAACGGCGGGCTTCCAGCGTCCGCTCGTCCAGCAGGATCATGATGTCCACGTCCGAGCCTGGGTGCAGCTCGCCGCGACCGTAGCCTCCGACCGCCGTCAACACCAGATCCGGGGTGTCGGCCTCGAAAAATCGCAGCCAGACGAATCGCAGTAGATCATCCATCAGGCCGGCGCGAGCGAGCACCAATTCGTGAGCGGGCACGCCTTGCTGGAACAGCTCCTTGAACCGGGCGTCGCTCTGTTTGAGCAGAGTCCGAAACACGAGCAGCGGGTTGGCGGCGACCGCCAGATCGCGGGCGAAAGCTTCCGCGTCGAATGGAGCGATCTCGGCCGGTCGCAAGTGGTCCGGCGGCGATTCGGCGTGGACGGCGAAGGTGGGCGCGGCGACGGGCGGAAAAGCGATATCGGTGACGGCCATGGGATCTTCCGGGGTATGGCGGGCGCTTACAGCGGATCGCCCGGGTGCGGCGTGAGGATTTCGTGGCCGGTTTCGGTCACCAGCACGGTATGCTCCCATTGGGCGGAAACGCTGTGATCCTTGGTGACCACGGTCCAACCGTCGGGTAGCAGCTTGACGTGCCGTTTGCCGGCGTTGATCATCGGTTCGATGGTGAAGATCATGCCGGGAACCAGCTCGATGCCGGTGCCGGGGTCGCCGTAGTGCAGTACCTGTGGTTCTTCGTGGAATTCCCGGCCGATGCCATGACCGCAGTACTCGCGCACCACCGAGCAGTGCTGGGCTTCGGCGTGCCGCTGGATGGCGTGGCCGATGTCGCCGAGACGGATGCCGGGCCGCACCCTCTCGATGCCGATGCACAAGCATTCGTAGGCCACCCGGCTGACGCGTTGCGCGGCGACCGGCGGGGTGCCGACCTGAAACATCCGACTGGTGTCACCGTGATAGCCATCCTTGATCACGGTGATATCGATATTGAGTACGTCGCCTTTCTTCAGCTTCTTCG
>JAGRHI010000263.1:12216-12760 GCA_020445045.1 Candidatus Competibacteraceae bacterium | reverse complement strand
GGCAGACCACATGGTTGAGCGACGTACAGATGGATTTGGGAAAACCGCGATAGTTGAGCGGGGCGGGGATCGCCTGTTGGACATCGACGATGTAGTCGTGACAGATCCGGTCCAGCTCCTCGGTGGCGATTCCCTCCCGCACATGAGTTTGAATCATGTGTAGCACCTCGGCGGCCAGCCGGCCGGCGACGCGCATCTTTTCGATTTCTTCCGGTGTCTTGAGAGTGATGCTCATCGATTTCCTGGGGGGTTTCTGGAACATGGCGTCGATCCACGGGCAGGTGGGCGGTGGGCGAGGGATGGCGGTCGAAGCGGGTCGCGATGTTTGGGACCGTGCCCGCAAGCGGCGGTTCATTTGGTTTTCCCAGACGATCCATGGTATAAAGCGCGCGCCTTTTAGGCAAACCTTCTCGCGTTCACACACTTCGCACATTCGCCGGCACGAGCGGCCGGGTGCCCCCATGAGGGGTCGTCGCTTGGGGCGAATGGAGGCTTAACCCCCAGATCCTTAAGGAGAATTTCGGCAATGGCGACCATTTCCATG
>JAGRHI010000263.1:11680-12178 GCA_020445045.1 Candidatus Competibacteraceae bacterium | reverse complement strand
ACCAGACCCGTTACTGGAATCCCAAGATGGCCCCGTATATCTTCGGGGCGCGCAGCAAGATCTATATCATCAATCTGGAAAAGACCCTGCCGCTGTATCTGGAAGCACTGAATTTCGTCGGTCGGCTGGCTTCCAAGGGCGGCAAGATTCTGCTGGTGGGCACCAAGCGCTCGGCGCGCGAGGCGACCGCCGAAGCGGCGCTCCGTTGCGGCATGCCTTATGTCAACCACCGCTGGTTGGGTGGCATGCTGACCAATTTCAAGACCGTCCGCCAGTCCATCAAGCGGCTCAAGGATCTGGAGCTGATGGCCCAGGACGGCACATTCGAGCGCTTGGCCAAGAAGGAAGTCATCGGCTTGCGGCGGGATATGGACAAGCTGGAACGTAGCCTGGGCGGCATCAAGGACATGGCCAGCTTGCCGGACGCGCTGTTCGTGATCGACGTCGGTCACGAAAGCATCGCCGTGCAAGAGGCCAACAAACTGGGAATCCCGGTGA
>JAGRHI010000263.1:776-11608 GCA_020445045.1 Candidatus Competibacteraceae bacterium | reverse complement strand
TCCGCGCCATCCAGCTCTATGTGGGCGGTGTGGCGGAAGCGGTGCTGGAAGGCCGCGCGGTGCTGACTTCGGGCCGTGTCGAGGAAGAGTTCATCGAAATCCCGGAGGAAGAGGCGCCGCCGGTGGGCGATGGGGTCTGATCCTCGCTGATCTTCCGTCAATACCGGGTTTTGCCAGAAAGGCTCGTGCGCCTGGCGCTCGCGGGCCTTTTTAATGAGTTCGGTTCAGTCCGGTTTCAGATTGACCGCGGTAAATTTATCGTTACGAGGTATGTGAGCATGGTGGCAATTACGGCGACGCTGGTTAAGGAACTGCGCGAACGCACGGGTTCGGGAATGATGGAATGCAAGAAGGCCCTGCAGGAGACTCAGGGCGATATCGAGGCGGCGGTCGAAGCGATGCGCAAGGCTGGACAGGCCAAGGCTGACAAGAAAGCCAGTCGGGTGGCGGCCGAGGGGTTGATCGTCATCAGGCAGGCGGCCGGCGCGGCGGCCATGGTCGAAGTGAACTGCGAAACCGATTTCGTCACCAAGAACGACGACTTCCGGGAATTCGCCGCCGCCGTGGTCGAAGTGGTCCTGAATGGCGATCCCGCCGACCTGGAAACGCTGCTGGCCTTGACCACGGCAAACGGCCAGAGCGTCGAGCAGAATCGACGGGAATGCATCGCCAAGATCGGCGAGAATATCAACGTCCGTCGCTTCGCCCGGCTGGCGACGCCCGCCGGCGTGCTGGGCAGCTATCTGCACGGCACCCGCATCGGCGTGCTGGTCGAACTGGACGGCGGCGATGGCGATCTGGCCCGGGACATCGCCATGCATGTCGCCGCTAGTCGGCCGCTGTGCGTCAGCGCCGATCAGATACCGGTCGAACAGGTAACCAAGGAGAAGGAAATTTTCGCGGCGCAAGCAGCGGCCAGCGGCAAACCGGCCAACATCGTCGAGAAGATGGTGGAGGGGCGGTTGCGTAAGTACTTCGATGAGATCACCCTGCTGGGGCAGCCGTTCGTCAAGGACCCTGAACAAAGCGTGGAAAAACTACTGAAGGCCCATCAGGCCCGAGTGATCCGTTTCGAACGCTTCGAGCTGGGTGAAGGGATCGAGAAGAAAGCCGACGATTTCGTCGCCGAGGTGATGGCTCAGGCGCGGGGCGACTGAACGGGTGATGCGCTTCACTGCCGCCGCCGCCGCGATTACAGTACAATTCTCTCAGTACCGATATTGCAGGTTGCGCGATGCCCATGCTGGATTCCAGACCAACGTTCAAGCGAATTCTTCTCAAGCTCAGCGGTGAAGTCCTGATGGGCGAGGGCGACTATGGCATCGATCCCGACGTGCTGGCACGCATTGCGGGCGAGGTGCGGGAACTGTGCCAGCACGGCGTCGAAGTGGGTATGGTCATCGGTGGTGGCAACCTGTTTCGGGGGGCCGGGCTGGCCAAGAAAGGCATGGATCGAGTCGCGGCCGACCACATGGGCATGTTGGCCACGGTCATGAACTCGCTGGCGATGCAGGATACCCTGGAGCGACTGGGGGTGTTCACCCGAGTGATGTCGGCGATCCGCATCAATGAAGTCTGCGAGGACTACATTCGCCGCCGCGCCATCCGCCATCTGGAAAAGGGTCGGGTGGTGATCTTCGCCGCCGGCACCGGCAACCCCTTTTTCACCACCGATTCCGCCGCCAGCCTGCGGGCCATCGAGGTCAACGCCGAGGTGATGCTCAAGGCGACCAAGGTGGACGGTATCTATTCGGCGGATCCTTTCAAGGACGCCAAGGCGGTGCGTTACGATCGGCTGACTTACGATGAAGCCCTGGCGCGCAAGCTACAGGTGATGGACGCCACGGCCATTGTCATGTGCCGGGAGAACGACATACCGCTGAAGGTTTTCAATATCAATCGCCACGGGGACCTGGTGCGGGTCGTGTGCGGCGAGAGCGTGGGCACCACGGTGGTGCGGGAATGACGATCATGATCGATGACATCAAGAAAGAAGCGGCTGAGCGAATGGCCAAGAGCGTGGATAGCCTCAAGCATGAATTGACCAAACTGCGGACCGGCCGCGCGCATGCCAGCCTGTTGGATCACATTACGGTCAGCTACTACGGCAGCGAGGTGCCGCTTGGCCAGGTGGCCTCGGTCGGCGTCAGCGACGCACGCACCCTGTTGGTGACGCCTTGGGAAAAAAACATGGTGGGACCCATCGAGAAAGCCATCTTGAAGTCCGATCTGGGTTTGAATCCCGCGTCCGCCGGGACGGTAATCCGGGTGCCGCTGCCGGCGCTGACCGAAGAGCGCCGCCGCGACCTGGTCAAGGTGGTGCGGCAGGAAGGCGAAGGCGCCAAGGTGGCGATTCGTAACATTCGCCGCGACGCCAACAACCAATTCAAGGCCTTGCTCAAGGAAAAGAAGATCGCCGAGGACGCGGAACGGCAGGCCCAGGACGAGACTCAGAAACTCACCGACCGGCACATTCAGGACGTGGACAAGGTGCTTGCGGCCAAGGAAGCCGAATTGATGGAAATTTGAAGCGGCGGCGCGGGCTGTCCGTAGTGAGCGCGAACCTGACGAGGAACCTCTCGAATGTCGGTTGACGTCCCGATGCCACGGGCGCCGCGCCAGCCGTTACCTCGCCACATCGCCATTGTCATGGATGGCAACGGTCGTTGGGCGCAGCAGCGGTCCCTGCCACGCACGGCGGGTCACCGGGAGGGTGCCAAGGCGGTGCGCCGGGTCGTGCGGGCGTGCAGCGAGCGCGACATCGAAGTGCTGACCTTGTTTGCTTTCAGCAGCGAGAACTGGCGGCGGCCGCGACCGGAGGTCGAGGTGTTGTTGAAGCTGTTCCTGACCACCTTGCGCGGCGAAATCCGCCGGCTGGACACCGCCAACGTGCGGTTGCGCTTCATCGGCGATCACAGTGCCTTTCCCGATAATCTGCAGGATTACATCGTCAAGGCCGAACGGCGGACCGCCGCCAACACCGGTTTGACCCTGGTCATCGCCGCCAATTACGGCGGGCGTTGGGATTTGGCCCAGGCGGCGCGCCGGGTGTCCGAAGCCGTGTTGGAGGGTCGGTTGCAACCGAACGATATCACGTCGGCCGTTCTGCACTCCTTCACTTGTTTGTCCGATCTGCCCGAACCGGATCTGTTCATCCGCACCGGCGGCGAGCAGCGTATCAGCAATTTTCTGCTGTGGCAGATGGCGTATACCGAGCTGTATTTCACCGACCGCTTGTGGCCGGATTACGATGACGGCGACTTGGAATCCGCCTGCGCCGCGTTCGCCAGCCGGCAGCGGCGTTTCGGTCGGACCGCCGAACAGGTGACGCAAGATCAACATGCTTAAACAGCGAATCGTCACGGCGGTCGTGCTGGCCATACTGGTGGTCTGGGCGGTGCTGAAACTACCGCTGGCCGGTTTCGGCCTACTGTTGCTGGCGGTGATCCTGCTGGGCGCCTGGGAGTGGGCCGGATTGGCGAGGTTGAACGGGCCGCGTCACCGCTTGGTGTACGGTGGATTGGTGCTGACCCTGATCCTGGCGTTCTGGCCGTGGGTGGGCAACCCCGCCTTCGTTGTCGGGTTGCTGGGCTGCGTGTTGGCCGGCTGGTGCTATGCCCTGTTTTGGATGTGGCGCTACGCCGCGCGCCCCGAACGTCAAGAAGACCGCTCGGTGACCGTCGCGGTGGCCGGCATGATCGTGCTGGCGGCGCCCTGGGTGGCATTCATGGCGCTGCGGGACGCATTTGGACCGACCTATGTGCTATTCCTGTTTCTACTGGTCTGGATCGCCGATATCGGCGCCTATTTCGCCGGCCGCCGCTGGGGCCGGCGCAAGCTGGCGATCACCATCAGCCCGGGCAAGACTTGGGAAGGGGCGCTGGGCGCTGGGGTGGCCGCGCTGATGTTCGCGCTGGCCGGCGCGGCGGTGCTGGGCGTGGGCGCGCGCTGGCCCTGGTTCGTGGCGATCTGCATGGTGACGGTCGGTTTTTCCATCGTTGGGGATCTGTTCGAGAGCATGTTGAAGCGACAATGCGGCATGAAGGATAGCGGCACGCTGCTGCCCGGCCACGGCGGCGTGCTCGATCGGGTCGACAGCCTGACCGCCGCCGCGCCGGTATTCCTGCTGGGGTTGTACGGAATGCGAGGATGAGCGAGCGTATCGGGATCGCCATCCTGGGGTCGACCGGTTCGATCGGTGTTAGCACCCTCGATGTGTTGCAACGTCATCCCGACCGGTTCCGGGTCGTGGTCCTGACCGCTCATCGAGATGACGAGGCGTTATTCCGGCAGTGTCTGGCGCACGAACCGGCTGTTGCGGTGTTGGCCGATGCCGCCGCCGCCGAGCGGTTGCGGGAACGGTTGCGGGTGGCGGGCCGGCCGGTCGAGGTATTGGCCGGCGTCGCTGGGCTGGAGCGTGCGGCAACCCTGCCCGAAGTCGCTTATGTGATGGCGGCCATCGTCGGCGCGGCCGGTCTGCCGCCGACCCTGGCGGCGGCGCGGGCCGGCAAGCGAGTGCTGTTGGCCAACAAGGAGGCGCTGGTCATGGCCGGGCCGCTGTTCATGGCGGCGATCCGCCGGCACGGCGCGGAACTGTTGCCGATCGACAGCGAGCACAACGCCTTGTTCCAATGCCTGCCGGCGGATTTCGCGCGCGTCGGTCTCGCCGCCGCCGGGGTGCGTCGGATGTTGCTGACCGGTTCCGGCGGGCCGTTTCGGACCGCGCCGCTGGCCCAATTGGCGGATGTCACCCCCGAGCAGGCTTGCGCCCATCCCAACTGGAACATGGGCCGCAAGATTTCGGTCGATTCCGCCACCATGATGAACAAGGGGCTGGAGGTCATCGAGGCGCATTGGTTGTTCGAAGCGCCGACGGCGGCGATCGAGGTGGTGGTGCATCCACAGAGCGTGATCCACTCGATGGTCGAATATCAGGACGGTTCGGTGTTGGCGCAATTGGGAAATCCCGATATGCGCACCCCCATCGCCCATGCCTTGGCCTGGCCGCGGCGCTTGGCCTCCGGGGTGGCTTTCCTGGATTTTGTCCGCTTGGGGAAACTGGAATTTCAGGCGCCCGATTTCACCCGCTTTCCCTGTTTGCGGCTGGCCTTCGCCGCGTTGGAAGCCGGCGGGACCGCGCCGGCCGTGCTGAATGCCGCCAACGAAGTCGCGGTTCAGGCGTTCCTCGATCGGCGCATTCGCTTCATCGACATCGCCGCCGTGGTGGAGCATGCCCTGGAACAAGTGCCCACGCGCGCGGCCGAAGAACTGGCGGCGATTCTCGATGGCGACTTACAGGCACGGGCCGTCGCCGCCCACTGGATCGCCGCCCGGGCGTTGGAGGTGTGAGATGAGCAATTCGCTGATTTCGGCGCTGGCCTTGATCGTCACCCTGGGCGTGTTGATCACCGTCCATGAATTCGGTCATTTCTGGGTCGCGCGTCGCCTGGGCGTCAAGGTGTTGAGGTTTTCCATCGGTTTCGGCCGGCCGCTCTGGCGACGGATCGGTCGGGATGGTGTGGAGTATGTGATTGCCGTGCTGCCCTTGGGCGGCTATGTGAAAATGTTGGATGAACGCGAAGGCGAAGTGGCGCCGGACGAACGGCAACGGGCCTTCGATCGCCAGCCGGTGGGCTCACGCATCGCCATTGTGTTGGCCGGACCCGCCTTTAATTTTCTGTTCGCCGTGCTCGCGTATGCCTTCATGTTCATGGTGGGCATACCGGGGGTCAAACCGCTGCTGGATGAACCACGGCCGAAGTCGCTGGCCGCGGCGGGCGATTTTCACAAGGGCGATCTGGTGATGGCCGTCGATGGTAAAGCGACGCCGACACTGGGCGCGGTGATGCTGGCGCTGGTGGACCGGGCCATGACCGGGGAGGTGATCGAGGTCGAAGTGCTGGATGCCGACGACCGGACTCGAATTCGTACCCTGGATACCCGCGAACCTCAGGGGCTGGCCGATCCGGCACGGGTTTTCGAGCGGGTTGGGCTGGTGCCTTGGCAACCGGTGTTGCCGTCGGTGATCGGCCAGGTGATGCAAGGCGGCGCGGCCGAGCGGGCTGGGTTGCGGCCGGGCGACCGGATCGTGTTGGCCGACGGCAAACCCGTCACGGATTGGCGGCAATGGCGCGAGGTGATCGAGCGACACCCCGGCCAAGCCTTCCGCGCGCGCATCGAACGCGAAGGGGTCGAGCAGTCGCTGGAGTTGATCCCCGACGCGCGGGAAAACGAACGAGGCCAGCAGGTCGGGTTCATCGGCGCCGTCGCTGACATGCCGGAAGACCTCGCCCGGAACTTGCGGGTCGTGGTACGTTATGGTCCGCTGGACGCGGTTGGCGCGGCGATCGGCAAAACCTGGGACATCTCGTTGCTGACCCTGCGCATGTTGGGACGAATGTTGGTCGGCAAGGCCTCGCTGGACAATCTCAGCGGTCCGTTGACCATCGCGCAATTCGCCGGTCAGGCGGCCAGCGCCGGGTTGATCGCGTTCGTGTCGCTGCTGGCCTTGGTCAGCATCAGTTTGGGAGTGTTGAATCTGCTGCCGGTGCCGGTGTTGGACGGCGGCCACCTGCTGTATTACCTGATCGAACTGGTCAAGGGCAGTCCGTTGTCGGAAACGATGCAGCATCTGGGGCAGCAGGTGGGGATCGCCGTGTTGCTGCTGTTGATGGGGCTGGCCCTGTTCAACGACTTCAGTCGTATCATCGGATAAGGACCAATCGCCCGGGCCTTGGGGTAACCACGTACTTATGAACTTGTATCGCCGCTTGATTCTTTCTTTCGGTCTGATGGTCGTGGCCTGCGGGGCGCGCGCCGCGGGCGAATTCGTCGTGCAGGACATCCAGGTCGATGGTCTGCAGCGTATTTCCGCCGGTACCGTGTTCAACTACCTGCCGGTGCAGGTCGGTTCGCCGGTTTCCGAACAAGAGTATCCGGAAATCATCCGCGCGCTGTTCAAGACCGGATTCTTCAGCGATGTCAGCCTGGAACGCAAAGGCAACGTGCTGGTGGTGACCGTGACCGAGCGGCCGGCGATTTCCGAGGTGCGAATCACCGGCAATGAGGATATCGGTACCGACGACCTGAAAAAGGCGCTGGCCGAGGTCGGCTTGGTCGAGGGTCGGGTTTTCGACCGCTCCCTGCTCGATAAGGTGGAGCAGGAACTACTGCGACAGTATTACAGTCGCGGCCGTTACGCGGTGCGGATCAATAGCCAGGTACGACCGCTGGAGCGCAATCGCGTCGCCATTACCATCGAGATTTCGGAAGGCGCGGTGGCCAGCATCGGCCAGATCAACATCGTCGGCAATCGCGCTTTCACCGATAAGGAACTGTTGGGGCTGTTGCAGTCCTCCACCACCGGCTGGCTGTCCTTTTTCAGCAAGGACGATCAGTATTCCAAGCAGAAACTGGCGGCGGACATCGAGACGCTGCGCTCTTTTTATCTGGATCGGGGCTATCTCAAGTTCAACGTCGATTCCACGCAGGTTTCGATCACGCCCGACAAGAAGGATGTCTACATCACCATCAACATTACCGAGGGCGAGCCCTATAGCATTGAGGACATCCAACTGACCGGCAATTTCGGGGATGTTCCCGAGTCGGATTTGCGGAAGTTGATTACGATCAAGGCGGGTGAAACCTTTTCCCGCGCCAAGATGGCCGAAACCACCAAGCAATTGAGCGAGCGTCTGGGGGATGATGGGTATGCGTTCGCCAATATCAACACGGTTCCCCAAGTCAACGATGAAACCCGAAAAGTCACCTTGATCTTCGTGGTGGATCCGGGCCAGCGGGTTTATGCGCGGCGCATCAACTTTCAGGGCAACGTCAAGACCCAGGACGATGTGTTGCGGCGGGAGCTGCGCCAGGCGGAAGGCGCTTGGGTTTCGACCAAGGATCTCGAGCGCTCCAAGACGCGCCTGGAACGCCTGGAGTATCTGGAGAGCGTCAGCGTCGAGACGCCGGCCGTGCCCGGAACCAACGATCAGGTCGATGTGAATTACACCGTCGTCGAGCGCCCGTCGGGGAGCCTGCTGTTCGGCATCGGCTACGGCCAGGATTCGGGGTTGTTGCTGAATGCGAGCGTGACCCAGAACAATTTTCTCGGCACCGGCAATCAGATGAGCGTGGTGCTGAACAGGAGCGACGCCGGCTCGAACTACAGTATCTTCTATAACAACCCCTACTACACGCCGGACGGCATCAGCCGCGGATTCCGGCTTTTCTATCGAGACATCGACGCCGCGCAGGTCAATACCGCCGACTACGTGCTCAACAACTACGGCGCCCAGGTCAGTTTCGGGTTCCCGCTCAACGAATTCGATACGCTGGTGCTGTTGCCCGGCTACGATCATGTTACGATCGACACGACGACCAGCACGCCCGTCGAAATTCTTAATTATATCGAGCAGAACGGCGATACCTTCAACGAGTTCAAATTGGATGCCAGTTGGGCGCACGACACCCGTAATCGGGTTATTTTTCCGACCAGCGGCAGCCTGAATCAAATTTCGACCGAACTCGCCGTGCCGGGTAGCGATGCGGAATACTACAAGCTCAACTACCGGGGCGTGATGTACTACCCCTTCGCCCGGTGGCTGACTTGGTCGCTGAGCGCGGATATCGGCTATGGCGACGGTTACGGCAATACCGATGGCTTGCCCTTTTTCGAAAATTTTTACGCGGGTGGCTTGCGGTCGGTGCGGGGTTACAAGGCCAATACGCTGGGTCCCCGTTACAGTGACGACGAACCGAGCGGTGGTGCGTTCAAGACCGTCGCCAGCACGCAGATGATCTTGCCGGTGCCGTTTCTGGAAAAATCGGAAAACGTGCGGACGGCGGTGTTCTTCGATGTCGGTAACGTGTTCGCGACCCCGAGTGATTTCGACGCCAACGAACTACGTTATTCGGTCGGTATCGCCGGGTTGTGGCTGTCTCCGTTGGGTCCCATCGCGGTGAGTGTCGCCGCTCCGTTCAACGATAAGCCAGGCGATGAAACAGAGGTTTTCCAGTTCTCCTTTGGCGTTCCGTTTAACTGATGCGGGATGGAAGGCGAGTTTTCGACTTGCCAATTATATTCGTGTTTTTTTGATGGAGGTTATCGAGTGAAGCCTATGTACAGGTTGTTGGCCGCGACCGCCTTGGCGCTGCCCCTTTCGTTGGTCCAGGCGGCCGATTTGAAAATCGCTTTCGTCAGCATCGCCAAGATCCTGAGTAGCGCGCCGCAAGCCGAATCGGCTAGCAAGCGGCTGGAAAAAGAATTTGCGCCGCGGCAAAAAGGATTGGTCGAGGCGCAGAAGTCGTTGCGTCGGTTGGAGGAGAAACTATCCAAGGATGGGGCGGTGATGAACGACAGCCAACGTCGTAATCTGGAGAGCGACATCCGCAATCAGGCTCGGGAATTGAAGCGGACCAGTGATGAATTCCGCGAGGATTTCAACCTGCGTCGCAACGAGGAACTGGGCAAGTTCCAAAAGCAAGTACTGGATGTGATCAACAGTGTCGCCAAGGAGGAAGGGTTCGACTTGGTCATTAACGATAGCGCAACGTTGTACGCCAGCCCGCAAGTGGATGCCACCGACAAGGTCTTGAAGCGTCTTACGTCCAGATAATCCCGATGACCACGCTGGGCGAGGTGGCGGCGGCGGCGAACGCCCGCTTGCAAGGGTGCGATGCCACGACCGTCATCACCGGCGTGGCACCCCTGAACGGCGCGGAATCCGGCCAGATCAGCTTCCTGACTCATCCGCGCTATCGCCCGTTTCTGGCCCATACTCGGGCGGCGGCCGTGATTTTGTCGCCCGAAGATGCCGCGTACTGCCCAGTGCCGGCTCTGGTGGCCACCAACCCGCATGTCGCCTATGCCCGAGCCGCAGCCTTGTTCGTGCCGACCACCGGGCCGCATGGTGGAGTTCATCCCACGGCTTGGGTCGATTCCAGCGCTCAGGTCGCGGCCAGCGCCTGGATCGGTCCGCAGTGCACGGTGGAGGCCGGCGCGGTGGTGGGCGAGGGGGTGTGCGTCGGCCCCAACTGCGTGATTGGCGAACAGGCGGTGGTGGGTGCCGAAACGCGGTTGGTGGCGCAGGTGACCCTGTGCCACCGCGTTCATATCGGCCGGCGGGTGCTGGTGCATCCAGGCGCGGTGATCGGCAGCGACGGTTTCGGTCTGGCGCTCGGGTCGGATGGACGCTGGGTCAAGGTGCCGCAGCTTGGCGGCGTCCGGATCGGTGACGATGTCGAGATCGGCGCCAATACCACGATCGATCGCGGCGCCCTGGAAGATACCGTGATCGAGGAAGGGGTCAAGCTGGATAACCAGATTCAGATTGCCCACAACGTGCGGGTTGGCGCCCACAGCGCGTTGGCCGGCTGCGTCGGCATCGCGGGCAGCGCCCGCATCGGGCGGCATTGCATGTTGGGCGGTGGGGTCGGTGTCGCCGGCCATCTGGAGATCGCCGATCGCGTGCAAGTGACCGGTATGTCGCTGGTGGCCCGATCCATCGCCGAACCGGGTACCTACTCTTCGGGTTTGGCGGTGGAGCCGAACCGACTTTGGAACAAAATCAGCGCCCGCCTGCGTCGCTTGGACGAGCTGTTCCGGCGGGTGGTGGCACTGGAAAAAATCATCAGTCGAAATGGCTCCATTTGAGAGGATAAGGTTTTGGAACCGATGGATATTCAGGAAATTCTGGAATACCTGCCGCACCGATATCCCTTTTTACTGGTCGACCGGGTTCTGGCCATCGAACCGGGGTTGTCGCTGATTGGCCTCAAGAACGTCAGTTTCAACGAGCCGTTTTTCCTCGGCCATTTCCCGCAACGGCCGA
>JAGRHI010000263.1:0-720 GCA_020445045.1 Candidatus Competibacteraceae bacterium | reverse complement strand
TGGCGTTCAAGAGCGACGGCGTGCGACCGGATCGCCGGTCGATGTATTACCTGGCCGGCGTGGATAACGCCCGCTTCAAGCGACCGGTTGGACCGGGCGATCAATTGATCCTGGAAGTGCGGCTGGAGCGCATCAAGCGCGATATCGGCAAGTTCATCTGCGAAGCCAAGGTGGATGGCCAACTGGCGGCGAGCGCCGATTTGATGTGCGCCAAGCGAGGCATCGACTTGTGATCGATACGCGCGCCGTGGTGGACCCTTCGGCCCGATTGGCGGCGGATGTGACGGTCGGTCCCTTTTCCGTCATCGGTTCGGACGTGGAGATCGACGCCGGCACCTGGATCGGCCCGCATGTGGTGATTCAGGGGCCGACCCGGATCGGTCGCGATAACCGGATTTATCAGTTCAGCTCGCTGGGCGAAATTCCGCAGGACAAGAAATACGGTGGCGAGCCGACCCGCCTGGAGATCGGTGATCGCAATACCATCCGCGAATTCGTGACGATCAATCGCGGCACGGTGCAGGACGCCGGTCTGACCCGGTTGGGCGACGATAACTGGATCATGGCCTACGTCCACATCGCCCACGATTGCGTGGTTGGCGACCGGACCATTTTCGCCAACGGCGCATCGCTGGCGGGCCATGTCCATATCGACGACGATGTGGTGCTGGGCGGGTTCGCGCTGGTGTACCAGTTCACCCGGTTGGGGATTCATAGTTT
>JAGRHI010000262.1 GCA_020445045.1 Candidatus Competibacteraceae bacterium | reverse complement strand
GACCCCGCCGAAGCGCAGCGAAATGCTTTGCAGGTCGAGAATGACCTCGCCGATTTGCTTGCTCATGGTCTACGCCGCCTGCCGAGCCACGGGGAAGGTCTCGGCGTCGATGATCCTGAGATCGGCGGACACCTTGCCGCGCCGGCCATCCTCGAACTTGACCTCGGTTTCGATGAATTGGGTGGCTTGACCGCCGTAGAGAGCGTCGATCAGCACCTGGTATTTCTTCGCCACGAAGTTGCGCCGCACCTTGCGGGTCCGGGTCAGTTCGTCGTCGTCGGGATCGAGTTCCTTGTGCAGGATCAGGAAGCGGTGAATCTGCGAATCGGCCACCATGGCGTCGTGGGCCAAGGTGGCGTTGACCTCGTCGACGCAAGTCTTGATCAGTTCATGGACCGGCGGCTTGCCGGTCAGGTCGGTGTAGCCGGAATAGGCGATGCCGCGCCGCTCGGCCCAGTTGCCGACCGCCCCGACGTCGATGTTGACGAACGCGCAAACCCGGTCCCGTTCGTGACCGAAACAAACCGCTTCCTTGATGTACTGAAAGAACTTGAGTTTGTTTTCGATGTAGTTCGGGGCGAACATGGCGCCGTTGGCCAACTTGCCCACATCCTTGGCGCGGTCGATGATGTTCAAATGGCCATCGGCGTCGATGAAACCGGCGTCGCCAGTCATGAAGTAACCATCGGCATCGATCGATTCGGCGGTGGCGTCGGGCCGCTGGTAATAGCCCTTGAGCAGCATGGGACCTTTCACCAGCACCTCGCCGTTGTCGGCGATCTTGATTTCCACACCCGGCGCCGGCGCGCCCACGCTGCTGGGCTTGACCTGACCATCCGGTTGCAAACAGACGTAGGCGCAGGTTTCGGTTTGGCCATAGAGCTGCTTGAGGTTGATGCCGATGGAGCGGTAGAAGCTGAACAGTTCCGGCCCGATCGCGGCGCCGGCGGTGTAGGCGACGCGGATGCGGCTCAGGCCCAGGACATTGCGCAGCGGGCCGTAGACCAGCAGGGTTCCCAATCCATAGAGCAACCGGTCGCCGAAACTGACCGGTTTGCCGTCGAGGATGGCGCTACCGCAACGTTTCGCCACGCCCAGGAAATAATGGAACATCCCGCGCTTGATGACACCGGCATCCTCCATGCGGATCATGACCGAGGTCAGCAGGCTTTCGAACACCCGGGGCGGCGCAAAGTAATAGGTCGGGCCGATTTCCCGCAGATCGGTCATCACCGTGTCGCCGGATTCGGGGCAATTGATGGTAAAGCCCACCACCAGCGCCTGGGCGAAAGAAAACAGATGGTCGCCGACCCAGGCCATGGGTAGGTAGGACAGAATGTCGCCAGTGGCTTCCAATTGGTCGATCTGCCTGCCGCCCTGGGCGGAAGCGATGAAGGCGGCATGCGTTTGGCAAACGCCCTTGGGCATGCCGGTGGTGCCGGAGGTATAGAGCATGACCGAAACATCGTCGGTCCGTCCTTGGGCCACCTCGGCGTCAAGGAAATCCGGATGGTTGCGGTTGTGAATCCGCCCCATCTCCATCAAGGCATGGATGTCGTGGAGGAAAGGTTGATTGTAATGACGCATGCCTCGCGGGTCGTCGTAGACGATATGCTCCAGCAGCGGCACCCGATCCATGACGTCCAGCAGCTTGTCCACCTGCTCCTGATCCTCGACCGCGGCAAAGCGGATGGCCGCATCCTTGAGGACGAACAGCATTTCATCCGCCACCGCATCCTGATAGAACGGCACCGGGACGCCGCCGAGGCATTGGGCGGCGCTCATCATCATGTAGAGATGGGGCCGGTTGTCGCCGATGATGGCCAGGTTGTCGCCACGCTTGAAACCGAGGGCCGCCAAGCCACTGGCCAGGGCGCGCACTCGTTCGGCGACATCGGACCAGGTCCAGGTCTGCCAGATGCCGAGATCTTTCTCGCGGATCGCCG
>JAGRHI010000261.1:4032-6411 GCA_020445045.1 Candidatus Competibacteraceae bacterium | reverse complement strand
TCACCCAGAGCTTCGTCCAGTTCCGGGTTGTTTTCGGGGAATTGCCGGCCCACCAGCGGCTTTTCGGTGGACCAGAGCACCACGCGGTCGCGGGAATAGACATTGGCGCGGACCACGTCGGGCATGTGGGCGATTCGGTTGAAAAAATCGTCAAGTGGTCCCTGACGTTTGGCCGAGTCCGGTTCGCTGAAATACTGGCTGGTGTTTTGTGACTGAGCGATGCTCTGGACAAACTCCAAGGTCAGCAATCCGTTGCGCTCCAGCAAGGTCTCTCGCAAAAACCGGGATAGCAAGATCGCCGACACGGTGCTGATGATGACGATGGTCAGCAGGCTGAGCGCCGAGAACGAGCGAAGCAGGTCATAAGGTTTCCGAGGGATATTCATGGGGGGACTGGATCGTGGCACTGGAGTTCGATTTCATGTTGCCGAGAACCCGTTGAGATGCTTGGTTCCACTAATTTTGGATAAACTGATGGGTGTTGAGCTTCGCAGGCAGCAGTTAAGTGTCCCACCTTGAGTGGGTAGCCGTCTTTTCCTCTTCCCCTGTCGGCTACCGTTTGTTACAGATCATCCGAGAAAAAAGATTTTTTTCACAAGCTCTCAGCCAAACGCCAAGCGGAAACCGGCCTTTTTCAGATAGCGTGCTTCCGCCGTCAGGTCGGCCTGCGTCAGCGGATGGTCGTCCAGCCAACCCGTCGGGAAACGCAAATCCAGGCGACGCTGGCTGACGCTCAGCTCCAACGGCGGCAGCGGCTGGCGACTACGGCTGCGATGCAGCACCACCGCCAACCGTAGCAACACGCCCAAACGCTGGGCCAGCGGCGCCACTTCCTTGGGTAAATGCTGGAACGCGCCCGCCGAAAATCCTCGCCGGTGGCGACGGACCAACGCCGCCAGCAGCGTTTGATCGCTGTTCGAGAACCCCGGCAGTTCGGCATGTTGCAGAATATAGGCACCATGCTTGTGATGGAGATCGTGCGTCAGCAGCAGGCCAATCTCATGCAGGCGGGCCGCCCAGTCCAGATTGTGCATCCATTCTTCCGCCGTCAGACCCCAACGATCCCGTACCTGATTCAACAGCGCCTGAGCGGTCGCGTTGACCCGCTCGGCCTGCGCTCGATCCAGACCGTAACGGTCGATGACCGCGGCGATGGTGCGATCGCGCACGTCCTCATGGCGGATGCGGCCCAGCAGGTCATAAATGACCCCTTCCCGCAATGCGCCATCGGACACTTCCATTCGGCTCACGCCCAGCGCCTCGCACAAACCATGCAGTACCACGAATCCGCCGGTGAACACGCGGGCGCGGGCCGCTTCCAGTTGCCAGCGCGCCGCCACGGTCGCCGTCCGTCCGCTTTCCAGCAGCGCGGCGCGCAGACGGCGCAATGCCTCCAGCGTGATCCCCTCGCGGCTCCATCCTTCCTTCATGATCACTTCGTGAATGGCCTTGATCGAACCCGAAGCGCCGGTCGCCACCTGCCAACCCAAGGCCCGGAATTCCTCGCAAACCGGTTCCAGCTTCAAGCTCACCAGCAGTTCCGCCTCGCGCAGGCGGGATTCGCTGATCCGTCCGTCGTCGAAGCAAGCTCGGCTCAGACTGACGCAGCCCATCTTCAGACTGGTCAGGGAGCGGGTATCGAATTTCTCGCCGACGATCAGTTCGGTGCTGCCACCGCCGATATCCACCACCAACCGCTGGCCAGCGATGTCGGCGACGCTGTGCGCGACGCCCAGATAGATCAGCCGCGCTTCCTCTTGACCACTGATGATTTCGATATTGTGCCCCAGCACCTGTTCGGCGCGGCTCAGAAAGCCGGTGCTGTTGCGGGCCTGGCGCAGGGTATTAGTGCCGACGATGCGCAATTGTTCGGGAGCGAGATGGCGCAGACGCTGGCCAAAGCGCGCCAGACAGTCTAGGGCGCACTGCTGCGATTCCTCGGACAAGCGGTTGCGGTTGTCCAGGCCGCTGGCCAATTGCACCATTTCGCGCAGCCGGTCCAGTACCTGCACATGGCCGTTGGCGATCCGGGCGACGATCAGGTGAAAACTGTTGGAACCCAGATCGATGGCGGCGACGATGTCGGTGGACACGACAACTTCCCCCTCAATCCTGCTTGAGGCCGCGCAACTGGCCGGCGGTCAATACCCATTGCAACACAGCTTCGCCCGGCGCGACACGGCCGGGAAATTCCAACAATGCCACCCCACCCTTGCGAAAGGCGATCAGCGGACAGGGCACCGCCGTCAGCAGCAAGCCGGACAGCAAACCCAGATGCGGTTCATGGCCCACCGCCGCCAGCACCGCCTCGGCCGGGTACTGCTCCAGCCATGTCGCCGCCGCTTCGGGTGGATAGGTAAAATCCAGTTCGGGACGCTC
>JAGRHI010000261.1:0-4026 GCA_020445045.1 Candidatus Competibacteraceae bacterium | reverse complement strand
GCACCGGCAGATCGCCAAACGCGCGGGCGATGATGTCGGCGGTTTCGCGCGCCCGCAGCCGCGGGCTGCACGCCAGAATATCGATTCTGTCCACCTGAGAACGCAGGCGGTTGGCGCCCTTGCGCATCTTCTTGCGACCGACCTCGCTCAACGGCCGTAGTGCGTCGGCACCGCGGCCGGTGGACGATTCCGCATCCTCGGCGATGGCATGACGGATCAGCAGTAATTTCATCGGACACTCCTCGGTGAACATGCCGTCAGCTTAACATCGGGCGACGGGTCCGTGACATGCCGGCGCGACGATGACCGGATCTACCCGTAGTTCTCTCGGAAAATCGCAGGTAAACACGCTACCCACGCCCAATTCGCTGGCGATTCGCAACTGGCCGCCATGATTGTGCAGAACGTGCTTGACGATGGATAGTCCCAGTCCGCTGCCACCGCTGCCGCGCGCGCGGTCGCGGTTGACCCGGTAGAAGCGCTCGGTCAATCGCGGAAGGTGCTGAGGGGCAATGCCCTCGCCGTTATCCTCCACCACCAGATGCAGGCCGCTGGCGTCGGCGAACCAGCGGATTTGAACAAGCCCGCCGGCCGGCGTATGGCGCACCGCGTTGAACGCCAGATTGGAAAACGCGCTGCGCAATTCCTTCTCGCACCCGAGCAACCACAACGCCGGATCGGCGTCGACCTCGATCCGATGACCTTGCTCGCCGCTGAGGGCGATGGCGTCCTCGGCGATATCGGCCAGCAGCGCCGACACCGCCACCGGCTTGCGCGGCGACCGTTCGCGCTGGGTTTCCAAGCGCGCCAGCATCAATAGATCCTCGACGATATGCAACATGCGCCTGGATTGCTGCTGCATGCCCGACAACGGCTGCCGCCATGCCGCCAGTGCCGGGCTTTCGCTGTCGAGCAAGGTTTCCAGATAGCCGCTGATCACCGTCAACGGCGTGCGCAGTTCGTGCGAGACGTTGGCGACGAAATCGCGCCGCATCTGCTCCAACTGGCGGACCCGGGTGATGTCCGCCGCCAGCAGCAGCCGCTGCTTCTTGCCGTAAGGCACGACGCGGACACTGAGCAGCATGTCGTCATCCACCGGCGCGGGAAACTCCACACTGTCGCGCTGGCGCCGCTGCGTCAAGAACGCCACGAAACCAGGATGGCGCATCAAGTGCGTGATTGGTAAGCCGACATCCCGGTTCGGCGACAACCCGAGCAAGGTGTGAGCGGCGCCGTTGCACCACAACATCCGATCGTCCTCGCTCAGCACCACGGCGGCGTCCGGCAACGCGGCGGTGGCTTGCTGGAATTGTTTCAGCAACCGACTGAGCCTGCGTTTGCGCTTGCGGCTCTGCCGACGCAGGCGCGCGACATGGGCGCCGATATCCGCCCACACCAACCCGCCAAACGGCGCCGAACCGCCATCCCGACCCTCGCGCAACCAGTGCTCCAGTTGCCACAGCTTCCACATCTGCCAAGCCAGACAGCCCAGCGTGGCCAGCAGCAGAGCACCCAGCGGATGACCCGCCAGCCAACCGGCCCACGCGGCGCCCAGCAGGATCAGAGCCTGCCGTCGCAGCAGCGACCACCAGGAACGAGACACCCTAGATCCGGATCGAAAACCGATAGCCGGCACCGCGCACCGTTTGGATCATTGCCTCGTAGCCGTGGGGCTCCAACACCTTGCGCAGCCGACGGATATGCACATCCACGGTGCGTTCCTCGACATAGACGTTGCTGCCCCACACGCGATCCAGCAATTGGCCGCGACTGTAAACCCGTTCCGGATGGGACATGAAAAACTCCAGCAGCCGGTATTCGGTCGGCCCCACCTCCAGCAGCGCGTCACCGGCACTCACCCGGTGACTGGCCAGATCCAGGGACAAGCCGTTGGCGTGCAGGATTTCATCCTCCGCCGCCGGCCCGCCACGCCGCAGCACCGCCCGGATGCGCGCCACCAACTCGCGTGGTGAAAAAGGCTTGGTGATATAGTCGTCAGCACCGCTTTCCAGGCCCTGCACCTTGTCTTCCTCCTCGGCGCGGGCGGTCAACATGATGATCGGCAGTTCGCGCGTCAAATCTTCCTTTTTCAAACGCCGGGCAAAATCGATGCCACTGATGCCGGGGAGCATCCAGTCCAGCAGGATGAGGTCGGGCAGGCGATCGGAGATAGCGGCCTGCGCCTGGCGGGCGTCGGCGGCTTCCCGCACCTCGTAGCCGACCCCGGCCAATGCGAAGGAAATCATCTCCCGGATCGGCTGCTCGTCCTCCACGATTAAAATGTGCTTTGCGTTCATGAGTCCTCTTGTAATTTACTCGAACCGTCCCAAACTCCTTGCGGAGCGATCGCCGCAACCGCCTTTATTAAGGAATCTTCATGACAGGAACGTTACAAGGTCAGCAATCCAATTAGCGATTAACTATCGACATGTTTGCATGATTCAATTTCCATAATGAGCGATCCTCGCTTAAGCTACATCCCAGTTCATCGTTCCCAACCTTCGACAAACCTCAAGGAGCTACGCACATGAGCGTATTGGTCACCCAGCCCGCCCCGGACTTCACCGCCGCCGCCGCCATGCCGGACGGCTCGATCAAGGAAGATTTCAAGTTGTCCGATCTGCGCGGCAAGTATGTGGTGCTGTTCTTCTGGCCGCTGGACTTCACCTTCGTCTGCCCGTCCGAAATCATCGCCCACGATCACCGCATCGCCAAGTTCAAGGAACTCGGGGTGGAAGTCGTGGGGGTCTCCATCGATTCGCAGTTCACGCACTATGCCTGGCGCAACACGCCTCCCGAAAAAGGCGGCATCGGCCCGGTACAGTTCCCCATGGTCGCCGACGTCAAGCATGAAATCACCCAAGCCTACGGCATCGAACATCCGGCCGGCGTCGCCTTGCGCGGTTCCTTCCTGATCGACAAGGCGGGCGTGGTGCAGGCGCAGATCGTCAACAATCTGCCGCTCGGCCGCGAAGTGGACGAAATGGTGCGCTTGGTCGAGGCCCTGCAATTCACCGAGGAATTCGGCGAAGTCTGCCCGGCCGGCTGGAAGAAAGGCCAGAAGGGCATGAAGCCCACCGCCGATGGCGTGGCCGCCTACCTGGCCGAGAACGCCGCCGCGCTGTAAATCTCAACGCCTTAGCCCAACCCTCTCCCCGCTGGGAGAGGGTGCTTCACCGGGAAGCGGGGGTCAGGATTACCGCAGTGCCCGCACGCCAGCGCCCGGCCCGGACGCTCGCGTTCCGGCATTGTCCGCCACCACGCACGATGGGGAGACTCACCGATGAGCAACACACCGAAACACTGCCGCCTGTTGATTTTGGGCTCCGGCCCGGCCGGCTACACGGCGGCGGTCTATGCCGCCCGCGCCAATCTGCAACCGGTCATGGTCACCGGCCTGCAAATGGGCGGACAACTGACCACCACCACCGAAGTGGACAACTGGCCCGGCGATGTCGAGGGCTTGCAGGGACCGGATTTGATGGACCGCATGCGCCGGCACGCCGAGCGGTTCGGCACCGAGATCGTGTTCGATCACATTCACACCGCTCGCCTGGAGCAACGGCCGTTCCGGCTGAGCGGCGACGCCGGCGAGTACACCTGCGACGCCCTGATCATCGCCACCGGCGCCTCGGCCCAGTATCTGGGACTACCGTCGGAGCAGGCCTTCATGGGCAAGGGCGTGTCCGGCTGCGCCACCTGCGACGGTTTCTTCTATCGCAATCAGAAGGTGGCGGTGGTCGGCGGCGGCAACACCGCGGTCGAGGAGGCGCTGTACCTGGCCAACATCGCCAGCGAAGTCACGCTGGTGCATCGCCGCCAGCAGTTCCGCGCCGAGAAGATTATGGTCGAAAAGCTGATGGAAAAGGTTGACGCCGGCAAGATCCGGCTGCAACTGGACAGTGTGCTGGATGAAGTGCTCGGCGACGACAGCGGCGTGACCGGCATCCGGGTGCGTAACGTCAAGACCGACCAGACCGAGGAAATCGCCCTGCAAGGGCTGTTCGTCGCCATCGGCCACAAGCC
>JAGRHI010000260.1 GCA_020445045.1 Candidatus Competibacteraceae bacterium | reverse complement strand
GCCGTCCCTCGGGGAACACCGCCACTCGTTCGCCGGCCTGGATGTGTTGGATCAGCGTTTTCAAATAATGCGGGGTAGTGGGATCGACGCTGATGTGGCGGGTGATGGCGATGAACGGCTTGACCCACCATTGCCGGGCGACGTGAGTGTTGATGACGAAGACCGGCAGATCCGGCAGGAACGCCGCCAACAACATGCCGTCCAGATAGGACACATGGTTGGCGACGATCAGCAGGCGAGGTTCGTGGTGGGGATAGTGCTCCCAGCCGCGTAGTTCGACTCGGAACAGCCAGCGGCAGAGCTGTCGGGTCAGGCGTTGCAGGACATGACGCATCGTTCAATGCCGCCCGTGTTCGCGGGTGGCGGCGAAACGCACTTCCGGCCAGCGCTCCTGCGTCAGTTGCAGGTTGACCCGGCTGGGGGCGATGTAAACCAGCTCGCCGTGATGATCCAGTGCCAGATTATCGTGGAGCTTGGTTTTGAACTCCTCGAAACGCTTGGCGTCGGCGCAGCTCACCCAGCGGGCGGTGGTGACATTGACGTTTTCGAAGCCGCACTCGACGCCATATTCGCTGCGCAAGCGGAAAGCGGCCACGTCGAATTGCAGTATGCCGACCGCGCCCAGAATCAGATCGTTGCTGTTGAGCGGCCGAAAAAGCTGGGTCGCGCCCTCCTCGCAGAGCTGTTCGAGACCCTTTTGCAGCGCCTTCATCTTCAAGGGATCACGCAGTCGGGCGCGCCGGAACAGTTCCGGGGCGAAGTCGGGAATGCCGGTGAAGGTGAGGTCCTCGCCCTGGGTGAAGGTGTCGCCGATACGGATGGTGCCGTGGTTGTGCAGGCCGATGATATCGCCTGGATAGGCGGCATCGGCATGTTCGCGTTCGGCGGCCATGAAGGTGAGGGCATCGGCGATCTTGACCTCGCGGCCCAGCCGGACATGGCGAAGTTTCATGCCGGGCTGGTAGGCGCCGGAGCAGATCCGCAGGAAGGCGATGCGGTCGCGATGTTGCGGGTCCATGTTCGCCTGAATCTTGAACACGAAGCCGGTGAAGGCATCCTCTTCGGGCGCGATTTCGCGGCTGGCGGTGGCGGAGGGGCGCGGCGGAGGGGCGTTTTCGACGAAGCCATCCAGCATTTCCTGGACGCCGAAATTGGTCAGCGCCGAGCCGAAGAACACCGGGGTCAGCCGGCCGGCGCGGTAGTCGTCGAAGTCGAAGGCGTGGCTGGCGCCGCGCACCAGTTCGATTTCCTCGCGCAGGGCGTTGGCCCGGTCCGCGCCCAATTCCTGATCCACGGCCGAGGTGTCGAGACCCTGGATGGTGTGACCGGTGTTGATGCGGCCATCGCGCGAGGGATCGTAGAAGTGGATGAAATCCTGGTCGAGGTGATAGACACCCTTGAGTTCCCGGCCCATGCCGATGGGCCAGGTGATCGGCGCGCAGCGGATCTTGAGGATGTTCTCGACTTCATCCAATAACTCGATCGGTTCGCGGCCGTCCCGATCCAGCTTGTTGATGAAGGTAAAGATCGGGGTGTCGCGCAGGCGGCAGACTTCCATCAGCTTGATGGTGCGTTCCTCGACGCCCCGGGCGCAGTCGATCACCATCAGCGCCGAGTCCACGGCGGTCAGGGTGCGGTAGGTGTCTTCGGAGAAGTCTTCGTGGCCGGGGGTGTCGAGCAGGTTGACGATGCGGTCGCGGTAGGGGAACTGCATCACCGAGGAAGTCACCGAGATACCGCGTTGCTGTTCCAGCGCCATCCAGTCACTGGTGGCGTGGCGGGTGGCCTTGCGGCCCTTGACCGTGCCGGCCATCTGGATCGCGCCGCCAAACAGCAGCAGTTTTTCGGTGAGGGTGGTCTTGCCGGCGTCGGGGTGGGAGATGATGGCGAAGGTACGCCGGCGCTTGAGTTGGTCGAGGAAGGTGGTCATCGGGGGTGAATAGCTGATTCAGGTTGAAGTGTGGCGAGATTTTACCCCAAGACAAGCGTGTTTCCGCCTCTCGACGAGCCTGATCACCGCATCGACCAGCCCTGATGGATGCTGGTTTGTTTTATTTTTGTGACTCAATGGTTCGGACAGTTTTCAGG
>JAGRHI010000259.1 GCA_020445045.1 Candidatus Competibacteraceae bacterium | reverse complement strand
TGGCTTGAATGAAGCTCCAGGCCAGTTCCCGCCAGTCCGGGGGAAAGCCGCAGGCCAAACGCCGGTCCAGTTCCGCCGCGGCGTCCGGGTACTCGGCCCGGTAGCGGGCGAACATATCATTCCACTCGCCTTCCCAGTCAGCGCCTTTAGTACGGGCGTCGAAGGCGCGATAGTATTCAGACGGAATGTCGAACGGCTCATGATGCCAGCCGATATGCTCGCGGGTCGCGGCGACTTCGGCGGCGCCCAATGGCGCGCCGTGCGATTTCTCGCTGCCCCCCTTGTTGGGCGATCCCCAGGCAATGGTGGTCTTGCAGCAAATCAGGGTGGGGCTGCCGGTGAAGGCGCGGGCCTGCTTGATGGCCTGATGGACCGCGTCGGCGTCGTGGCCGTCCACGTTGGGAATGACATGCCAACCGAAACCTTCGAAACGCTTGGCCACGTTCTCGCTGAACCAACCACTGACCGGGCCATCGATGGAAATGTCGTTACTGTCATAGAGACAAATCAGTTTACCCAGTCCCCAAGTGCCCGCCAGCGAGCAGGCTTCGGAGGAGATACCTTCCATCAGGCAGCCATCGCCGAGAATGACGTAAGTGTAATGATCGACGATGGGAAAACCGGGGCGGTTGAAGCGGGTGGCCAGCGCCCGTTCGGCCAGCGCCATGCCGACGCCATTGGCCAGACCTTGCCCTAGTGGCCCGGTGGTGGTTTCCACACCTGGGGTGAGGCCGTATTCGGGATGGCCGGGAGTCCGCGAACCCAAGCGCCGGAAATTGCGAAGATCCTCGATGGTCAGATCGTAACCGCTCAGATGCAACAGGGAATACAGCAGCATCGAACCGTGACCATTGGACAGGATCAGTCGGTCGCGATTCAGCCATTTGGGATTGGCCGGATTGTGACGCAGAAAATCGTTCCACAAGACGGCGCCAAAGTCGGCCATGCCCATCGGGGCACCGGGGTGGCCGGATTCCGCCCGTTGCACCGCATCCATGCTCAGGGCGCGAATGGCGTTGGCCAGCTCCCGGCGTGAGGGAGCGGTGGCTGCCCGAACGGGGGCACCGGAAGCGGCGAGCGGCGCGGTCATCGCATCCACCATGGGGCGAGCGGCCAATTCACTACGGGAGGGCATGAACTCTCTCTCCTAACAGTACTCAGCAACGAAAATGAAGGAACCGGGTATGCGTGGAACCCAAACCGTCAGGCTCCACGACCCCGCCGCGCGCGTCGCTCTTACTGGGACGTTCACCGGAGAGATCGCTAAGGATGCCCGGTCGCGCCAAAGCCCCTTTGGGTTCGGTTCGGCCGAAAAATGGCGCCGATTATAGGAAAAATTGGGATACTCGCCAATGATTATTCCGTGGTAACGGAATATACGGTCCGTGCGCGGGTGACCACGCCGCTCAATCCCGGCGCAGGCTGTCGGAAATCGCCACCGGCGTCGGATAAGTCAGCACCAGATAATACGTGGACGCGATGAAGGTCAACAGCGTGGTTGCCTGTACCAGATACGATGCCT
>JAGRHI010000029.1 GCA_020445045.1 Candidatus Competibacteraceae bacterium | reverse complement strand
GGCAATCAGGAAATTCTCGATCTCGTGGCGACCGTAGTTGCAGATCAGCGTGCCCCAGTCCGAGTGTTCGCCCTGGCGCGGGTCGGCGTGCTCGTATAGATTGGTGCCGTCGAACCAGGCCATGGCATGGGCGTCCTTGGGAAAATGCGCCGGTACCCAATCGAGAATCACCCCGATACCGTGCTGATGACAACGGTCGATCAGTTCCATCAGATCTTCCGGTTTGCCGAAGCGCGCGGTCGGCGCGTAGAAGTTGGAAATCTGGTAGCCCCAGGACGGACCGTAGGGATGCTCGGCCAACGGCAGGAATTCGATATGGGTGAACCCCATCTCCAGCACGTAGGGAATCAACTGGTCGGCCAGTTCCCGGTAGGACAGGAAGCCGCCGTCCGGCCGGTGTCGCCACGAACCGGCGTGGACCTCGTAAATGGCCACCGGGCGTTCCCAGGCTTTGGCGCCCGCCCGTCGTTGCATCCACTCGCCATCGCGCCACTGATGCTTGCCGGCCGGATCGTACACCACGCTGGCGGTGCCGGGTGGCGTCTCGGTGTGGAAGGCGTAGGGATCGGTTTTCAGGAACAAGGGACCCTTGCGGGGCAGAATCTCGAACTTGTACAGATCGCCTTCGCCCAGGCCGGGCACGAACAACTCCCAGATTCCCGACCCCGGCCGCAGGCGCATCGGGTGACGGCGGCCATCCCACTCGTTGAAGGTGCCGACCACGCTGACCCGCCGGGCGTTGGGCGCCCAGACCGCGAAATTGACCCCGGAGACGCCGTTCACCGCCCGGACGTGCGCGCCGAATTTTTCGAAAATCCGGTAGTGATTGCCCTCGGCGAACAGATGGCAGTCCTGGTCACCGAAGATCGAGAACGCAAAAGCATAGGGGTCCTCGAAAGTCCAGGTTCGACCGTGCTCGGTCGCGCTCAGCCGATAGCGCAACGACTCCGGCTGACCGATGACTCGCGTTTCGCACAAACCGCCGCCGTGGACCCAGTGCAGCGGGTACAACACCCGTGGCTGATTCTCGCACAGCAGGAAGGGCACTTCGGCATCCGGCAACAAGGCGCGCACCACGCTCAGACCGGGTTCCTCCGGTAGCGGATGCGGTCCCAGCAAGGCGTGAGGATCGGTATGACAGCCCGCGATCAGGTCGGCGCACTCCGTCGCCGTCAACGTGGGGCGTGGTTCGTCCTCTCGCAGCAGGAACCGCAACCCATCCACCGCCGCCTGCCCTTGCAGCCGTTCGGCGAAGGTGCGGGTGTCGGTCCGCAGTGCATCGACATGGTAAACCTGACGCCAGAACAGCGCGTTGGCCAGCAGGAAGTTGCGGACCTCGGGCCGTTCCAGGTCGAACGCCAACCGGCCGCCCACATCGTCGCGGTCGTAAATCCGCGTGCCGTCGAACCAACTCAGTTCCTGCCCCTCAAGAGGTATCCGCGGCGGAATCCAGTCCAGAATCACCCCGATATCCCGCTGGTGGCAGGCATCGATGAAAGCCATCAGCTCCTCGGGCCGACCATAACGGGGATTGGGGGTGAAATAGCCGGCCACCGTCTCGCCGTCGGCCCAGAATGCCAGTTCGACATGGCTGAAACCCCGTTCCGACAACCAGGGCAAGACGATATCCCCGAGCTGACCATAGGTGGCGACCTGTCCGGGGTCAGCGACGGTGGACTCGCGCAGCGTGACCCGGTGAATGGCGACCGGCAACTCCCAGCCGGACGCTTCCATGGCTCGCGCCATCCAGGGCGCATCGCTCCAGTCGTGGCAACGCCGGCAGTCGTGTACGAAGGCGGCGGTCTTGGGATAGACCTCGGTATGGAAAGCCAGCGGGTCGGTCTTGAGAAACACCGCGCCTTCGGCGTTGCGAATCTCGTACTTGTACAGCTCGCCCAGGCCCAGATCCGGCACGAACAGTTCCCATACCCCGGATTGGTGCCGCTCCAGCGGATGGCGGCGACCGTCCCATTCATTGAAGGCGCCGACCACGCTGACCCGGCTGGCGTGGGGCGCCCAGACCGTGAAGTTGACGCCCATCACGCCTTCCTTCACCCGCAGGTGCGCGCCCAGTTTGGCGAACAGGTTTTCCAGCGTTCCCGTTTGCAGCGCCTGGCCGTCGGCGTGGGTGAAAGAGGGTTCGTGAATGGCGTAGGGGTCGTGGAAGGTGGAGGACTGGCCGGCGGCGTCGACGGCGAGGAGCTGGTATTCCAGCGTTTGGATTCCGAAAATCCGGGCCACGAACAATCCTGCCGGATGCACGCGCCGCATTTCCCGCCGGATGGAACCGTTCGCCGGCAGCACGTAAACTCGCTCGGCCTGCGGCAGGAAGGCCCGGATCGTCAGCATTCGTTCCCGTTCGGCGTAATGCGGTCCCAGGACCGAATAGGGAGCTTCATGACGCAATTCAATAATCTTTTGGATGTGTTCTTCCAGCATTGCCCTCGCCTTTTTGGCTGTCCCGCCTTGCCGATTAACATAGCAAATTTACGGTTTTAATTCGAATCGCGGCAAGTCTAACGCAGAACGAAGACGAAGGATGTCCGACGGGATTCCACAACGAAAAGGGGCGGCGCCCACGCGGGCGCCGTCCCTCTCAACTCGTTAATGAGATAAAGGATTTGCTATTCGTCGTCGTCGCTGTCGGCCGCTTGCCCGACCGGCGCGCCCGCCGGCTGCCCCCGCATCGCCGCTGGTCCCTGCCCGCGCCCACGTCCGCGCCACATCGGCCGTTCGGTAAAGAACTTGTCCATGACCTGTTTCTGGTCGGGGTCGAGGACCGCATACAGATCGCCGGCGGCCTTAGCCATGGTTTTCATACTGGCCAGACGCTGTTCCATGCCCTGCACCCGCTCCTCGAAATGAGCCAGCGCGGTGGTATCCCGATCCCGCATCTCCTGTCGGATCTTGAACATGGTGGCATAATGCGTGTCCTGGGCACCGAGGAAGGCTTTCCAAGCACTCTCCTGCTCCGGCTTCAGCTTGAGCCGCGCCGCCAACAATTCCATTCGTTCGGCGTGGTACTGCTGCATCATGGCATGGCGCTGGCCAAACCCACCTCCACGCGGGCCACCGCCCATCTGGCAGTCGCCGGGACCGCCGCCCATCATCGGGCCATGGCCGCCCCAGGGACCGGCAAAAGCGGCGGTGGTCAGACCGATACCAGCGACCGTGGCGGCGACCAGCAAACGTTTGCGTAGCGTTTTCATGTTCGAACTCCTCTGTAAGGTTGCTTCGAGAACCATTACACCACCACCATGTAACCGGCATTTTGCCGGAATGGGATTTTTGTAACGATTTGTATCGCCGAGCGGTATTTCCTGGGTATTGCTGAAATCGGTATTGAGAGCAAAAGCGTCTATCCGAGCGGCCACAAGACCTACCGTGTGGTGAAGGGCGTCGGTCGCCAAGGCCGCCGCATCAAGGTCAGGGACTCACGGCCATCATCCTGAAAGATGCCTGCTACCGCGCCAAGAATCTAATTGGACAGCTGGCCAGCGGTATCGATCCGATCAAAGCCCGCCACTACCCCGGATGATCCGCGCCACCAACCCGACCTCATGCCCGCGCGACGCCTCAAAACTCCCGTTGCGCTGGCATACTGATCCAAACAGCGGGGAGCGCACCTTGCTCCCAGCCTTGACGCCCGACCAGGTCCGGCACCTGTTCAACCTGGCCGAACAGGATCGCCGCCGTCATCCCGAGCATACGAAGACCGTGATCCGCTATCGCGACCGCTGGTTCACGGTCGATGGAACCGCACTGGGCTTGCGTCCGTGGTTCGGCAAGACGCAGGTATCCTGACGCTTCGGGTGGGGTTATGAGCCAGCGTCAACGTGCCGTTACCTTGATGTTGCATGAGAAGCGCCCCGATCGTAGAATCGCCATCTATTCATGTGACATTTGATTCATAATCTATTGTGTATCATGACCACTAGGTCAGTTATACAGAAACGTATAATTACTAGTTAGCTGCCAAAGAATACCAGCGCCAATAGAACATAGAGGGTAAAATGGACAATATTATCTTAAAGGGCATGTTGAATGACTTCGTGTCCCGGTTTGAGCTAAGCGCCGAATCCGTAGATCTCCAGTTTGAGAAGTTTCTCAATTACTGCTTGCTGAACGAAGATTACTACGATTCATTCGACTTTGAAAAAGTGGCAACAGGAAAGTGTCTCGGAATCGATGGGCTAGCAATAGCCTTAGGCGGAGTAATCGTAGATGACCTTGAAGCAGCTGAGGCATTTACTAGGGCTCAGTTCGATGTCGAATTCATCTTTGTTCAGGCTAAAACATCTCGTAAGTTTAATTTCGGTGATTTTTTAAAATTTATTAGTACAGTAAAGATATTCTTTGGGGATAACAACTCTGCAATACCACTAGAATTAATAAACTCCTACAAGATAAAAAACCTTATATACTCAAGGGCATCAAAGCTCCGTAATTTGCCGAAATTAAAAGTCGTCTATGGATATACAGGAGAGTTTGATTTAGCCGAAACCGGCTTGGAGCCACGGATAGAAAGCGAAATACAACAAATAAGAGATATTCCCTATAAATTTTCAGAAGTGTCCTGGAGAATTTATGATGGAGGCGAGATAGAAGACCTTTATCGTGAAGCTCACAATGAAATACAACATAAGATATCTTTTCAGCGCCACATAGCACTTCCCCCAATAAATGGAGTAAAATCCACCTATCTTGGGGTTATCAAATGCACCGATTTTGTCTTATTAATAACCAAGAAAAATGGAGAAATAAACAAGGGTTTATTTGTGGGTAATGTGCGAGATTTTCTTGGTGCTAGAAACCCTGTTAACTCCGAGATAGAACGAACCCTGAATGCCTCAGATGAAAAAGAGCGGTTTGCAATACTCAATAATGGAGTAACAATCGTTGCCAAGAAAGTAACCCCATCTGGAGATACGTTTGAGTTATCCCAGTTCCAAATTGTTAACGGCTGTCAAACAAGCCACGTATTGTTTAATAACTCAAGTCTTCTTAACGAAGAAATGTACCTATCAGTAAAGCTAATTGAGACTTCTGATCTTGATATAAGCGGCAGCATTATCGCTACAACAAACAGTCAATCACAGGTTACAAAAGAAGCGTTGGCTACCATACGCCCCTATCATCGACGATTAGAAGATTTTTTCAATGCGATGCGCAGTACTGGCTACGAGTATTATTACGAACGACGCCCTCATCAATACGATGACTATAGCGGAATTACGCAAAAACAGGTTGTATCAGCGCCCGGATTGATTAAGTCGTACATCTCTGTAGTGCTCGAAGAGCCGCATAAGGTTCACTACTACTATGGACAACTTCTTCAGGAATACAACAAAAACGAGGGTAGCGAGCTCTTCTCGAAAGACGACCACCCAGGGATGTATTTTCTATCTCATCACATAGCCTCTAAAATAAAGGATAAGGTAGACAAAGATAAAGACTTAAAGGATTGGTTGTTCCATTTAGCATTATTAATAAAGATTCAAATCGCAAGCCAACTGAAGAAAGGAAAGGCGATAAATGACAAATCTTTCCTGGAAATATTGAAACATATAGATACCGAATTTGACAGTGCCTATTCGAAAGCGGCATCTATAATTCAAGGCGCAAATTTGGAGTCGAACGCCAACCGTCTTCCAAGCACAACAAACTCATTGATTCATAAGCTGATGACAAATAGCGAAACTCACAAAATCCCAATCGTTCAGAAGAAGCCCACCGAAAAAGAGCCCTCGTTTGCTGATGGTCAATATATCGGAATCGTTTCCACCATAGATGATCAAGGTAACGCTTGCCAATTGAATTATGGTCCCTACTCGCTGCATGCAGCAGTGGACGAAGAATTCCGAGGAAAATTGGCGATCGGGAATCGTGTAGCATTCAATATAAAGAGCGGTCTTGCTACTAATGCGAGAGTCATTCGCTAAAACAATGCCATTAACGCGGACGCATTTTTCGTTTGCGTTGCTCATTGCAAATGCGCCTGCTACGGCTGGTGTTAGCTGTAACAAAAGGTTTAGTGTCCATGTTGAGTCGAGAAAAATTTTATGATCGCCGTAATCAAATCAATACGATATTTGACGAGGCCAAATATGATCTTCTCGCAGTAGAGACACTAGGGCCGTGAATCGCCCAGTAGCGACCCGTAAATTGATCCGAAAATTATTATCGGGCAACTATTTGATAAATAAATCATAAAGCACAATACTACCCAAGTAGTTCAGTTTATATCAACCCCATAGCACAGCCAACCCGAACGGAACGGCGGCAAACGGCGGCGTGGCCACTGTATCCTCGTCCTTGAACACTCCAACCAGACTCCACAGTCCCTCGCGCAGCTCGAACGCTTCCAGAGTGCGCGCCGCCGGGTCCACCAGCCAGGCATGCGCCACGCCGAAGCGGGCATAAAGAGGCAATTTCAATGCCCGATCCTTGCGGGCGGTGCTGGGGGAAAGGATTTCGCAGACCCAATCGGGCACGACCTCGAAGCGATGATCCTCGGGCAGGGCCGGCATCCGCTCCCG
>JAGRHI010000258.1 GCA_020445045.1 Candidatus Competibacteraceae bacterium | reverse complement strand
GGATGAACTGGTGGAGGATGTAAAAACTATACGCGCTGCACGCAAGACGGCAAAATAAACCCAGTGAAAGTCGTGCTCGATAGCAACGTGGTGATGGCCGGTTTCTTGTGGCCCGGTATCTGCACGCAATTTTTTGATCTGGCCAACGCCGGACGCATCGAGCCTTTCACCAGCCGGGATCTGATCGATGAAATCCGCGAAGTTCTGTATCGCCCAAAACACGCGCATCATGTCGCCCGTACCGGCTTTACCGCCGAGCAATTGATCGACCAATACCAGCGTTTCGCCAAGCCTATTCCCGCCCGCAAATTCACGAAGCAAATTTATCGCGATGCGGACGATGATGCCGTGCTGGCTTGTGCATTGGCCGCGAAAGCGGACGTGATTGTGACTGGCGACAAGGATTTGATCGTATTGCATCCGTGGAATGGCATTCAAATCTTGAGCCCTGCCGACGCACTGCAATGGTTGATCTCAAACACATGATCGACTTGGCCGAACTATTTCCCAATCCCTGAGCGAAATTTCTGAATGACCGAATCGACTTTTGCCGCCGATAATACCGAACGCGTATCGCTGAAAACCTTCACCGAAAAAGCGTACCTGGATTATTCCATGTACGTCATTCTCGACCGGGCCTTGCCTCACATCGGCGACGGCTTGAAACCGGTGCAGCGCCGCATCGTCTACGCCATGTCCGAACTCGGGCTGTCGGCCAATTCCAAGCACAAGAAATCCGCCCGTACCGTCGGCGACGTGCTCGGCAAATACCACCCGCATGGCGACTCGGCCTGCTATGAGGCCATGGTGCTGATGGCCCAGCCCTTCTCCTACCGTTATCCACTGGTGGACGGGCAGGGCAACTGGGGCTCGCCGGACGATCCCAAGTCGTTCGCCGCCATGCGCTACACCGAGGCCCGGCTAGCGCCGTTCGCGCAGGTGCTGCTGTCCGAACTCGGCCAGGGCACGGTGGACTGGATACCCAATTTCGATGGCACGCTGGACGAACCCATGCGGCTGCCCGCCCGCCTGCCGAACGTCTTGCTCAATGGCATTACCGGCATCGCCGTCGGCATGGCCACTGACATCCCACCGCACAATCTCGGTGAAATCGCCGCCGCCTGCGTCCATCGGCTGGACCATCCCGACGGCGACCTGGATGCCCTCTGTGAACTCGTGCCCGCGCCGGATTATCCCGGCGGCGCCGAGATCGTCACCCCCCGCGAGGAACTCCGCAAGCTGTACCAGACCGGCAATGGCTCGGTGCGGTTGCGCGCCCGCTTCGAACGGGAAAACGGCGACGTGGTGATTTCCGCACTGCCGCATCAGGTGTCCGGGGCGCGGATCATGGAACAGATCGCCGCGCAGATGCGGGAAAAGAAGTTGCCGATGGTCGAGGATCTGCGCGACGAATCCGACCACGAAAACCCGACCCGGCTGGTGCTGGCGCTGCGTTCCAACCGGGTGGATGTCGATCTGCTGATGGACCACCTGTTCGCCACCACGGATTTGGAGAAGAGCTACCGGGCGAATCTCAACATGATCGGTCTGGATGGCCGGCCGCAGGTCAAGAACCTCAAGCAGATTCTCGACGAATGGCTGCAATATCGCCTGATCACGGTACGGCGGCGGCTGGAGCACCGGCGCCATCAGGTCGAACAACGTCTGCATATCCTCGATGGCCTGCTGATCGCCTATCTCAACCTGGACGAGGTGATCCGCATTCTGCGCACCGAAGAGCGGCCCAAGGCGGTGCTGATGGCCCGCTTCCAACTGTCCGATGTCCAGGCCGAGGCCATTCTGGAGACCAAGCTGCGGCATCTGGCCCGGTTGGAGGAAATGAAACTGCGGGGTGAGCAGGATCAACTCCGCAAGGAACTCGCGCAGTTGCAACAATTGCTGGGCTCGGAACAGCGTTTGAAGGGGCTGATCCGCAAGGAAATCCAGGAGGACGCCAAGCGCTACGCCGATCCGCGTCGCTGCCCGCTGGTGGAACGACGGCCGGCGCAGGCGCTGGACGAAACCAGTTTGACGCCCAGCGAGCCGATGGTGGTGGTGCTGTCGCAAAAGGGTTGGGTGCGGGCGGCCAAGGGCCGTGAGATCGACGCCACGGCGCTGAACTACAAATCCGGCGACGGTTATCTGACCCAGGCGCAAGGGCGCAGCAATCAGTCGGCGGTGTTCCTGGACACCACCGGGCGAACCTACACCCTCCCGGTGGCGGGACTGGCCTCGGCGCGCGGCTACGGCGAACCGCTGACCGGCAAGCTCAGCCCGCCGGACGGGGCCAGCTTCGTAAGCTTGTTGCTGAGTAATCCCGAGGATTTGTACCTGTTGGCCACTGATGCCGGTTACGGTTTCATCTGCGCCTTCGACGATCTGCTCAGTCGTAACAAGGCCGGCAAGCTGGTGCTGACCGTGCCGGAAAAGGCAAGGATACTGCCGCCGCTACCGGTAACCGACCTGGATGGCGGCCGGTTGGCGGCCATCGGTGGTGGTGGCCGGTTGTTGGTGTTCCCGATGAAGGATCTGCCGCGCTTGTCCAAGGGTAAGGGCAACAAGATCCTCGATCTGCCGGGCGGGGAACGGCTGCTGGCCTTGGCCGTCGTGCCGCCGGGGCGGTGCTTGGTGCTGACCGCCGGCAAGCGGGATCTGAAGCTCAAGCCAGCCGATCTGGACGGCTATGCCGGCGAGCGGGGCCGGCGGGGCAAGCTGTTGCCGCGTGGTTTTCAGCGAGTGGAGCGGGCGGCGGTGGGGGAGTGAGTGTTCCACCACCATGCCCGATACCCCAGCAATGCGGTGAGCAGTCCGGCGTACAGCAGCGGTTCGCTGATATCGGCCTTGACCAACCACCAGTAATGCACCACGCCCAGCACGCCGATCAGGTAGACCAACCGGTGCAAGCGCCGCCAGTTACGGCCCAGCCGTTTGATCATGCCGTTGGTGGAGGTCGCGGCCAATGGGATCAACAGCAGGAAACCGGCGAAGCCGACCGTGATGTAGGGACGCTTGGCGATGTCTTCGAGAATGGCCGGCAGGTCGAAGAACTGGTCGAAGATCAGATATACGCCGAAATGCAGGCACACATAGAAAAACGCGAATAGGCCCAGCATCCGCCGGAACTTCAGCAGCCAATTCCAGCCACTCAGCCGCCGCAACGGCGTCACCGCCAGCGTCAGCAGCAGGAAGCGCAGGCTCCAGTCGCCGGTGCGGTGGCTCAGCGTTTCGACCGGATTGGTGCCCAATCGATCTTGCCAGGCCAGCCAGCACAACCAAGCCAACGGTAACAGGCTGACGCAGAAGACCAGGGGTTTTCCATAAGGGGGAAAGCGAGTTGGGCGCGCGGTCATGGCTGGCGGGCTTCAGGGTGGCTGGTTGTAGTCAGATGATGGACTGGCGGTCGCGTGGTCCGCTTGCTTGCCTATGGAACCCCCGCGCCGGGAAAGTTCCCGGTTTGGGCGAGGATGGCCTCATGCCAGTCCGGGTCGCACGCATAAAAAAAGCCGGAGCTTGTGGGCTCCGGCAAATAACCACCAAAGGAAGGTGTGGAGAAGAACGACATCTCGCGATGCCAATTACAGGTTAAATGATTTTGTTGCAGTGCGTCAAGAGTTTTTTTGCGGTTGCAATAAAAAATGCCGGGGCGATGATTCGACCCGGCAAAGAACCACCAAAGGAGGATTCGAAGATAACATTCGCCAGGAATGTTGCACTGCAGTATAAGGTGAGTATTGCGCTGCGTCAAGCATTTTGCTAGGTATTTTTTTAATGTAGGAAATCAATTGATTATTTTGAATTAGTTGTGAATTTACCAGCCGGCTGGCCAGATGGCCCGGCTTCGGTGGCAACCTTATCCATGCCGCAGCACGATCTTGCCCATCTGTTCGCCGGCCAGCAGCCGCTGATGAGCCGCGATCGCTTGATCGAACGGGAAAACCTGATCGAGCGTCGGTTCGATGCGATGTTCGGCGATAAAGCGCAGCATGGCGGCGAACTCGGCGGGCGAACCCATGGTGGAGCCGATGATGCGCGCCTGCCGAAAGAACAGCTTGGCCATTTCCGGCCCTCGCGGCGGATTGCCGGCCGTGGCGCCGTACACCACCAGCCGCCCGGCCGGTTTCAGCAGCGAAAAGCAGTCCTTGAAAGAGGGGCCGCCGGTGCCGTCGATCACCACGTCCACGCCGCCGCTCAGCTCGG
>JAGRHI010000257.1:14656-16677 GCA_020445045.1 Candidatus Competibacteraceae bacterium | reverse complement strand
CCCAAGCCGAACGGTAACGCCAATGCCGCGCCGGCCAGGCCCAGCAGGCATAACAGCGTCAGCAGCACGAAGTTGAAACGCGGCGAGCGCCGGCCCAGCGCCGCGGCCGGTCGGGCGATGGCGACGCCCAGTAAGGCGATCCCGGCGCCGATCAAGCCGAAACTGGCGTCCGGCAAACCGATCAGCCGGAAATAGGTGCTGCTCAGCGTCACGAACAGCCGGCAGAGATGATCGAACAACATGCCTCCAACGATGACCGTCAAGGCCAGCGGCGTGCGCAGAATCCAGCGGCCGGCGTTCAGCGTCAGGCGAAAGGCGGCCAGGATGGCTTGGAGCAAGCCGTTCTTCCGTTCGGGCGGCCCGCCCGGCTCCGTCATCCCCAGCGTCGCCCACCACGCGCCGAGCGCGGTGATCAGGGTCAAATACAGCGGAAAACGCATCGTGGTTTGCTGATCGAGCGTCAGATCCCAGCCGAGTCCCCGCAGCAATCCCTGTAAGGTCGTGGCGTCGTAGACCAGCGCGCCGAGCGCCAGCGCCGCGACGAAGGCCAACGAATTCCAGCGCATCAGCGTGGCCAGCACACGCGGCCAATCCGCCGCCCGACCGCACGCTTTCAGGCTATCGTAGGCCAGCGCCTCGTCGGCGCCGCTGGCCAATGCCTCGGCCAGACCGCTGAGCACGCGGTTGAGCAGAAACACCGCGAACACCAGTTGGGGATTGCCCAGCGGGACGAAGCAAAGCAGCGCGATCTCGATGACCATGATCGCGCCGGCCGCCACCAGCAGCGCGCGCCGACCGAGTGCGTCCGCCAGGGCGCCGGACGGCACTTCGCAAAGTACGATGGCCCCCGCCCAGATCGCATTCAACACGGTGAACTGGCCAATGCTCAAGCCGAAATCGAGAAACAGCACCGCGAACACGGGGTAGTAGAAACGGACTCCGAACAGCAGCCGAAAAGCCAGAAAACGACGGATGTTCGGGATGGCGAAGATCGTGACGGGCGGGGCGGTTGGCGGATCGCCGATGGCGTTCATGATCTTCCTTCATGCGGCCCGGGGACCGAGACTCGGCGTTGATGAATTCCCGACCCAGCACCACGCGCCGCTACGCCGCCGCCGCTTTCGGAAGCAGCAGTTCGAACCGCGAAAGTGCTGTCATCGTTCGAGGCTGTCGTCCTTGTTGAAGTTTGCCGGTCACTTCCACATACGCCCCTTCGGTCATGTGTGCTCGATCCGCTTTTTCATAATCCTCGGCGGAAAGCGTCACCCTCGCCTGGGTGGTTTCGCCTTCCCGCAAAAGAAGGGCCAAAATTACTTCGCCGGATCGCTGTCCATCTTCTCCCATCTCGCCACAAAGGCGCTCGACGGTGCCGATAAACGTATCGGTGGTATGGTCGCTAACGGGACGGAGTTCGCGGCGCACTTCTTCGATACGCCCAAAGTAATCCCGCTGGATGCGGAGCGGTTTTTTCAAGCAGTCCTTTTGATCCACCGGCTCCAGTGTCGACCAATCTATAAAGAGATCAAGCGCGTTATCCAGACCTTCATCATGGAATTGCGTCACCGCCTCACAAAGATTGGACGAAACCAAAGGCGTCTCCGTCTTTTTCAACTCTTCGATCCATCGATCTAGCGTGTCGTTCTCGATAGCGCCAATCAATTGTTCGATACCGCGTTTTAGCGTGAGGGTCACTTGCCGCACAAAGGGCAAACTTTTTTCATCGAAGTGAATGGTTCCTTGCGTGTCCAACGCATGAATCGGGCACGAGACTTTCAGGATGAAACTGCCGGTTTCCGTTTGGCCGAATTTGGTTTTTTCGATCAGTTGGAGTGCTTCCGTCAATGCGAGACGCGGATGATGCAGACGCGGACGCAAAACGGTACAGGCGGCGGCTTTAAGAAGCTGTTCCGTGCCGGTTACGAGCAGGGCGGCAAAACCTAAAGGCAACGATCCATTGCCGCCTTGTTCGGTGTAAATGCGAAAGCGCAAGGCGTCGTCGCGAACGGTCTGGACTTGGTTCA
>JAGRHI010000257.1:10708-14458 GCA_020445045.1 Candidatus Competibacteraceae bacterium | reverse complement strand
AAATCGCGTAGATCGATTGGCGAAACCCAGTTAGCCGGATTCATGCCACTTGCTCTCGGTAGCGTGGAACCTCGTTGCGGGACAATCGCGCCATGAGCGCCAGTAAACCGTCTGGATCGAAACGTTGCGTCCTCGGCAAATAGACCGTTTGCGCGGTTTTATTATCCGAAGGTTCCGCACCCCGAAGGCTGACCCAGTAAGCGCATCGGCGTAGGGTCAGGGCATCCTCGGTGTGGTGAAGCCATAGGTTCGAGTCATCGGGCAGAAACAGCACCACCAGAATGCGTGGAGTTGCCAAGGCTTCGTTGCGAAGGTCGTCGTAACGCGGAATGCCTTGTAACGAGTAGGAGCAATATTCGCCAGAGGTCGCGGGCTGTTGAACCGTGGCTTTCAATTGAATGTTGATATTGATTTCTTCCAAGTAGCCGCCTCCTGGAAAGGGTCCCCAACCGGTCAATTCGGCGTCAATTCCGGCGTTGTCATCGTGCCGCGATCCGACTTTGCAACCAACCCCAGCTTTTGCCGCGACGGCGTGAAGATAGGCGTAACTGAGTTCGGCTTCGATGTCGTTGGGAGAAAGCGGTTTCATCTCTATTCCTGAATATCCAATGGCTTGGATCAGCTCCATGACATAGATATAACAAATTGATTCTAATTAAAAATTGAATTGACCTCACGAATTCAGTATAGCGTATCGCGCCCTCGCTGGCGGCCCGAGAAGCGTCTTGAGCGCGTGGCGCGCTCATCGGGAAACGACTCCTTTATCGCCCGTTTCCCGGAGTAGGAGGTAAGCTGGCCTTGGAACATCGTCCACCCGGCTGTTGCTGGGCCGCTCGGTGGCGGGAATGCTGCCGAACCTTGATCCCGATGGCGCCAACACTCTGTTTTGGAACTTCGCTTTGACAAGCGCCCTGTTTCTGGCGAGGCAGGCTGGAATGGCAACAGCGGCCACAGCGCCAAACTTTGATTTCCTCTTCCTCGGAGCGGTGTTTTGGGCAGTGCTGAGGCATACACATCGGGATAAACTCGTCAGGTCGAAAGGGCCGATCGCCCCGCGTCAATCCGATGATTGAACGCAAGGCGGCGCATCCGCCAGAATTCTACTTCAGGTCGCGTTCGATCGATCCCGAAAAAAGCTGCTCCATCCATTTTATTTCCATCGTTCATGGACCCGCCAACCACCATGTGGACCTCCTCAATCCAACGCCGCAAGCCTTCCCGCCTCGGTCCGCGCAAGCGGCTGCTTCGCGACCTGCTACTACTGCTCGTTCTGACCATCGGGAGTGTGCTGGTCGCCGTGTTCTTTGCCGGCGAATCGCTGCGCGACAAGCTGGCCCAGGAACAATTGCAGGCACTGGCCCAGAAAACCAGCAACGACCTGACCGGCTTTCTGCAAATCCCGGAAAACAGCCTACGCATAGCCCAGGGCTGGGGTGCGGCGGGCGCCCTGAATCTGGACGACGCGGCGGCCCTGGTCGACCGCTTCATTCCGGTCCTGGAAAATCTGCCCCGGATATCCGCCCTGGTGCTGGGCGATTCGGACGGACGGTCTTTCTACCTCGCCCGGAAGGAAAAGGCGTGGCTCTCCCGCAGCGTGGACGCCCAGGGAAACGCGGTCTGGCGCCGCTGGAGCAGCCCCGGTGTGCAAATCGAGGAACGCCGAGGACGGGAAGACTACGATCCGCGCTCCCGAGCCTGGTTCAAGGGCGCGCTGGCGATGACGGATGCCAGTGGCGTCTTCTGGACCCACCCCTATCTGTTTTTCACCGAACGCGCGTCCGGCATCACCGGTGCCGTGAGCTTCCAACGTTCGGACGAACCCGGCCGCGATTACGTGCTGGGGCTGGATCTGCCGCTGGGTAACGTCCTCGGCGCGTTGGCGGAATTGAAAGTGACCTTGGGCGGCGCGGCGTTCATCACCGAAGCCAATGGCGCCGTGCTGTTGCCACCGGCCATGGACGAGAACACGAGTGCCACCTTCCCGGTCACCTTGTCGCCCGAGCAGTTGGATGCCAGACCGGTATTCGCCGCGGCGAAAGCTTGGCTGGCGGCCGGCCGGCCGGCACGGCAACCACTGACTTACTCAAGCGGCGACGGCAACTGGTGGGCGTGGTTGCAACCGCTGGGCAATCCGGACAAGGGGCTGTGGCTGGGCATCGCGGTGCCCGAACTGGATTTTCTCGGCGCCCTGCAAAGCGGCTGGACGCTGGTACTCACGGTGGGCGCGCTGGCGCTCGCCGCCGGTTTGCTCGTGACCCTGCTGCTGACTCGCCACTACGGCCGCCAATTCAAGGCGTTGCCCTCCCTGACCGACCATCCGGCCGAATTCGAGGAAAAGGTACTGGCCCTGATCCGTTATGGCGAAAGCCCGAATCTGGAATTCAAATCCACGCTGCGCACCAACCTCAAGACCAGCAAGACGGGCAAGGAAATCGAACTGGCCTGGCTCAAGAGCGTGGTGGGTTTTCTCAACACCGACGGCGGTATTCTGCTGATCGGCGTCAACGACGGCGGCGAGGTGGTCGGCATCGCGGCGGATCGGTTCGAGAATGACGACAAGTGCCTGCTGCATTTCAAGAATCTGATCAACCAGCACATCGGCGCCGAGTTCAGCAAGTACCTCCATGCCGAAATCCGCCCCGTCGCCGGCAAGACGCTGGTGGCGGTGGTCTGCGAAAAGGCCAGGGAGCCGGCGTTTCTAATCGTCGGCGGCGGCAACGAGGAATTTCATATCCGCAGCGGGCCATCGAGCATCAAGCTCACGCCCCGGCAGATGTTGCAGTATCTCAGCGCGCACTGAACGTGTACGGCAAGGTCCGAAAGATTCGGCTTCGCCCAGACGCCCATCGCTTTCCGACGGGCGGTGGCTGATGTGCTAAGCGCTAGCCGTTACCACGGCCGTACACATCCTCGAAGCGGACGATGTCGTCCTCGCCCAGATAACTTCCCGATTGCACCTCGATGATTTCCAGCGGAATCTTGCCAGGGTTGGTCAAGCGGTGCTGGACCCCGACCGGAATGTAGGTGGATTGGTTCTCGGTCAGCAGGAACTCCTCCGCGCCCCGGTGCACGCGGGCGGTGCCGCTGACCACCACCCAGTGCTCGGCGCGGTGGTGGTGCATCTGCGCGGAGATGCAGGCGCCGGGCCGAACCATGATGCGCTTGACCTGAAAGCGGGCGTCCAGATCGATCGAATCGTAGCAGCCCCAAGGGCGATAGACCTTGCGGTGCATGGAACCTTCCGGGCGGCGGCTGGCCTTGAGCTGGTCGACGATGGCCTTGACCTCCTGCACCCGGTCCTTACTGGCCACCAGCACCGCATCGGCGGTCTCGACCACCACCAGGTGCTCGACACCCACGGTGGCGACCAACCGCGAGGCGGCATCGATGTAGGAATCGCGGGTGTCGATGTTAATGACATCGCCGCGCTCGATGTTACCGGCGGCATCGTGTTGACCGACCTCCCACAACGCCGTCCAGGAGCCGACATCGTTCCAACCCACCGCCAGTGGCATCACCACCGCATGCTCGGTCTTTTCCATCACCGCGTAGTCGATCGAATCCTTGGGGCAACTGGCAAAGGCTTCCGATCCCAACCACAAAAAGTCCCGATCGGCCTGTTCGGTGGCCAGGGCTTGCTGGCAGGCGGCCAACATCGCCGGCGCGAAGCGCTCCAGTTCCGCCAGAAAGGCCGAGGCTCGAAACAGGAACATGCCGCTGTTCCAGTAGTAATGGCCGGATTCCAGGTAA
>JAGRHI010000257.1:9603-10696 GCA_020445045.1 Candidatus Competibacteraceae bacterium | reverse complement strand
ATCGGGTTTTTCGACGAAACGCTCCACCGCGCAGATACCGGAGTCGTCCAATGGCGCGCCGGCCTTGATGTAGCCGTAGCCGGATTCTGGCGCAGTGGGGACGATACCAAAGGTGATCAGCTGGCCGGCCTCGGCGTGAGGCGCGACCCGCTGTACGGCGGCTTGGAAACCGACGCTATCGGCGACGACGTGATCGGAGGGGAGCACCAGCAAGATCGGGTCGTCGCCGGCGGCCTGGGCGTGCAGGGCCGCCACCGCCACCGCCGGCGCGGTATTGCGGCCGACCGGCTCCAGCACCACCGCCGCCGGCCGCACGCCGGCCGCACGCATCTGCTCCGCGACCATGAAACGGTGTTCCTGATTGCAGACCACCAGCGGCGCGGCGACATCGGCCAAACCGGCCAGCCGCAGCGCGGTGTTTTGCAGCATGGTGTTCTGGTTCACCAACGGCAGGAACTGTTTGGGACAGGCTTCGCGCGACAGCGGCCACAACCGAGTGCCGCTGCCGCCGGACAGGATGACGGGGACGATCATGCTTGTTCACCTCGACCGATGGCGTAATAGGCGAAACCCTGTTCGCGCAGGTAATCGGGATCGTACAGATTGCGGCCGTCGAAGATCACCGGCTGTTTGAGCGCCTGGCGAATGGCGGCAAAGTCCGGGCTGCGGAACAGAATCCACTCAGTCACGATGACCAGGGCATCGGCGTCGGCCAGCGCCTCCATCGGCTGTTCGCATAGCTGGAAATCGGGCCGTTTGCCATAGATGCGCCGGGCTTCGCTCATCGCCGCCGGATCGTGGGCGCGCACCGCGCAGCCGGCATGCCACAACGCCTCCAGCAGATTGCGGCTGGGCGCCTCGCGCATGTCGTCGGTGCCCGGCTTGAACGCCAGCCCCCAGACAGCGAAGGTCCGCCCGCGCAGCTCGCCGCGGAAGTGGCGACGGATCTTGTCGAACAGCACCTGCTTCTGCCGCTCGTTGACCGCTTCCACCGCTTGCAGCAGGGTGGCTTGGTAACCCGCCGCGCGAGCGGTGTACTCCAGGGCCTTGACATCCTTGGGAAAGCAAGAACCGCCGTATCCCGCGCCCGGAT
>JAGRHI010000257.1:8414-9409 GCA_020445045.1 Candidatus Competibacteraceae bacterium | reverse complement strand
TTGCGGTTGAACGGCGCGTACAGGTTGCGCAACTGCACGGTGGCGCGGTGATCGTCACTGCCGACGATGATGCGGTCGGGGCGCATGAAATCCTGGATCGCCGCGCCTTCCTTGAGAAATTCCGGGTTGGAAACCACCGAAAACGGAATGTCCCGGCCGCGTTCGGCCAGCACGGCGGCGATGGTTTCATACACCACGCCGGCGGTGCCCACCGGCACGGTGGACTTGTTGACCACCACCCGATACTCCTCCAAGTGCTGGCCGATGGAACGGGCCACGGCGCGCACATGCTGCAAGTCGGCGGAACCGTCCTCGTCGGGCGGGGTGCCGACGGCGATGAACTGAAACAGGCCATGCGCGACGCCCTCGGCCAAGTCGGTGCTGAACCGCAACCGACCAGCGGCGCTGTTGCGTTGCACCACCTCGTCGAGGCCCGGTTCGTGGATGGGGATCTCGCCGCGTTGCAACATTTCGACCTTGCGCGGGTCCACATCCACGCACAGCACGTCGTTACCCACCTCGGCAAAGCAGGCGCCAGTGACCAGCCCGACATAGCCGGAACCAAAAATCGTGATTTTCATGCGTGCGGCACTTTTTTCGTCAGTTGAAGAACGCGGGTGATTGAAGTCGATGACGACCGGATCATACCAAAAGCCTAAAACAACATTGAGACTGTAGCATAGCCATCAGGACTGCTTGGTTTTGCTAGAATCGCCGACCATGGACATTTCCTGGATACTTGACGATCTCAACGAACCCCAACGCGCGGCGGTCACGGCGCAGCCGGGACCCCTGCGGGTGCTGGCCGGGGCCGGCAGCGGCAAAACCCGGGTGCTGACCCGGCGCATCGCCTGGCTGCTGGCGGTGGAGCACGCCTCGCCCTGGTCGATCCTGGCGGTGACCTTCACCAACAAGGCCGCCGCCGAAATGCGCGGCCGGGTCGAGGAGCAAATGGATCAGCCGGTTGGCGGGCTTTGGATCGGCACCTTTCACGG
>JAGRHI010000257.1:0-8388 GCA_020445045.1 Candidatus Competibacteraceae bacterium | reverse complement strand
AGCACTGGCAGGAAGCCCGGTTGCCACGCGCCTTCCAGATTCTCGACAGCGACGATCAGACCCGGTTGATGAAGCGAGTGCTGCGCGGCCTGAACCTGGACGAGAAGAAATGGCCGCCCCCGCAGGCCGCCGGCTTCGTCAACCGCTGCAAGGACGAAGGCCAACGCCCGGCCGATCTGGCCGGCGACGATCCGGTCCAGCGCCAGTACCAGCGCATCTACACCGTCTACCAGCAGGAATGCGAACGCGGCGGGCTGGTGGATTTCGGTGAATTGCTGCTGCGCGCTTACGAACTGTGGCGCGACAACCCGGAATTGCTGGCCCATTACCGCGAGCGATTCCAGCATGTGCTGGTGGACGAGTTCCAGGACACCAACACCATTCAATATCAATGGGTGCGGCTGCTGGGCGGCGGCCGGGGCGACGTGTTCATCGTCGGCGACGACGACCAGTGCGTCTACGGCTGGCGAGGATCGAAGGTCGAGAATATTCAACGCTTCGCCGACGACTTCCCCGGCACCACCACCATCCGGCTGGAGCAGAACTACCGCTCCACACACAATATTCTGAAGGCCGCCAACGCCCTGATCGCGCAAAACACCGCCCGGCTGGGCAAGAACCTGTGGACCGCCGACGCTGACGGCGAGCCGATCCAGATCTACAACGCCCTTAATGAAGTCGACGAGGCGCGTTTCGTCGCCGGGCGCATCCGTCAGTGGGTGGAGACGGGTGGCCACTACCGCGACGCGGCGGTCTTGTACCGTTCCAACGCCCAATCGCGGCTGTTCGAGGAAACGCTGATCGGGATGGCGATGCCCTACCGCATCTACGGCGGACTGCGCTTCTTCGAGCGGGCCGAGATCAAGGACGCGCTGGCTTATCTGCGGCTGGTCGCCAACCGCGACGACGATCCGTCCTTCGAACGGGTGGTCAATGTCCCGGCGCGCGGCATCGGCGGGCGCACCCTGGACCTGCTGCGCGAAAGCGCGCGCGCCCAGGGCGACTCGCTATGGCGAACCGCGGCGGGATTGCTGACGGCGGGCGGATTGAGCGGGCGAGCCGCCAACGCCGTGCGCGGTTTCCTGCATCTGGTCGAGGCGCTGGATCGCGACAGCCGCGACCGGCCGCTACCCGGCCGAATGAAACATATCGTCACCCACAGCGGCTTGTTGGCGATGTACGAGCAGGACAAGGCCGACAAGGGCGAAATGCGGGCCGAGAACTTGGAAGAACTGATCAAGGCCAGCGCCGATTTCACCGCGAACACCGACCCGGTCGTGGTCGGCGCCGACCCGACCGAACCGGACTGGCTGAACGCCTTTCTCGCGCATGCCGCCCTGGAATCCGGTCAGGGGCAGGGCGCGGCCGGCGAGGACTGCGTGCAATTGATGACGCTGCACATGGCCAAGGGCCTGGAATTCCCGCTGGTGTTTCTGGTGGGAATGGAAGAAGGTCTGTTCCCGCACAGCCGCTCGATCGCCGAGGCGCGCCAATTGGAGGAGGAACGGCGGCTGGCCTATGTCGGAATCACCCGCGCCCGCCGCCAGTTGTACGTGTCCCATGCCGAGCGGCGCACCTGGTACGGCCGCGAAAATTATCCATCCCCCTCGCGCTTCGTCGGCGAAATTCCCGAGGAACTGACCCGCGACGTGCGCGCCCGCGCCAAGCGGCCGGCACGGAAGAGCCCGCCGCCCGCGCCCCGGCCCGGCGCCATGACCGCCCCCACCGGTCTGCGGCCCCGGCAGCGGGTGCGCCACGCCCGCTTCGGCGACGGCGTGGTGCTGGAAGTCGAAGGAGCTGGGTACCACGCCCGGGCACGCATCGATTTCCCGGCGGCGGGCGGCGCCAAGTGGTTGGTGGTGGCCTACGCCAAGCTGGAAACGCTGTCATGAGCCCACTAGATTTCACCACGCCGGTTTCCCGTCCCACCTCGAACGCCGATCCCCAGTCCAGCCCGTCATCCCGACCGCGGGTTCCGCCGCATCGGCTGGGCCTTAAGGAAGTGCTCGGCGAGCTGGTGGCCGATGGCTTGGTGGCCAAGGCGGACGCCGACCGGGCCGGGCTGGGCGCCCGGCCGGAAGGTGGCGAACTGCATCCACTGGTGGTGATCGCCAACAAGCAGTTGCACCAGGTCCGACCCCCGCATCGGGTGTTGAGCCTGGAGTTGCTGACCGAGTGGCTAGCCGGCAAGGCCGGACTCCCGTATCTGCGCATCGATCCCCTCAAACTGGACATCGCCGCGGTCGAGCGGCTGCTGCCGTTCGTGTCCTACGAGTACGCCGCCCGCTACCAGATCCTGCCGGTCGCGGTGGACGCGACCCGGGTGGTGTTCGCCACCACCGAACCGTATCTGACCGAGTGGCAGGATATCCTGCGGCAGACCTTGCGCAAGGAGATCGAGCGGGTCATCGCCAACCCGCTGGACATCAACCGCTATCAAATGGAGTTCTACGGCGTGTCGCGCTCGGTGCGGGGCGCGATGCAAGGCTCGCTGGAACCGGCTTCCGGCGTCCTCAATTTCGAGCAGTTGCTGGAACTGGGCCGGCGCGGCGAGATGAGCGCCGACGAACGGCCGATCGTGCAAATCGTGGACTGGCTGCTGCAATACGCCTTCGCCCAACGTGCCAGCGACATTCATCTGGAGCCACGCCGCGAGCAGGGCCAGATCCGCTTTCGCATCGACGGGGTGTTGAATGCGATCTATCAGTTACCGCCGGTGGTGATGAGCGCGGTCACCAGCCGCATCAAGATCCTGGGACGGATGGATGTCGCCGAAAAGCGCCGCCCACAGGATGGCCGCATCAAGACCCGCACCCCGGCCGGCCGGGAAGTCGAACTGCGGCTATCCACCATGCCCACCGCCTTCGGCGAAAAATGCGTGCTGCGAATTTTCGATCCGGACACCGTGACCAAGGGGTTCAGCCAACTTGGCTTTGCACCGACCGAGGAGGCGGTGTGGCGCAAGATGATCGCTCGGCCGCACGGTATTGTGCTGGTGACCGGTCCGACCGGCTCCGGCAAGACCACTACCCTGTACACCACGCTCAAGCAGTTGGCGGTCCCGGAAGTCAACGTTTGCACGGTCGAGGACCCGATCGAAATGATCGTGCCGGAGCTCAATCAGATGCAGGTACAACCGGCCATCGATCTGACCTTCGAACAAGGCATTCGCACCCTGCTGCGGCAAGACCCCGACATCATCATGGTCGGCGAAATTCGCGACCTGGCGGCCGCGGAAATGGCGGTACAGGCGGCGCTGACCGGACATCTGGTGCTGTCCACCCTGCACACCAACGACGCCGTCTCGGCAGTGACCCGTCTGCTCGACCTGGGCGTGCCGTATTACCTGATCCAAAACGTGCTGATCGGCGTCATGGCCCAGCGCTTGGTCCGCACGCTTTGCCCCTATTGCAAGGCGAGCGGCCAGATCGAGGACGAGCTGTGGGAGGCGCTGGTTCGGCCCTGGCCGCTACCGAAACCCGATACCGTCGGCGTGCCGCAAGGTTGCTCGGAATGCCGCAAGACCGGTTATCTGGGTCGCGTGGGTTTGTACGAACTGTTGATGGTGACGCCGGAACTGCGCCGCTTGGTGCGGGCGGAAACGGACGAGGAAGTCGTGCGACGCGGCGCTTTCGCACAGGGCATGCGTCCGCTGCGGGTCAGCGCCGCCTGTCAGATCGCCGCCGGCCTGACCACTTTTGAAGAGGTCATGCAGACGCTGCCCCCGCTGGATGAAGAATAGGCGCGTTGGTTTTGCTCGATTGATATAGATTGATTATTTTGACTACAGTGTTGCGAATGGCACACAATAGCCTTGCTACAATGCGGTTTCTGCTTCACCATTCACATACACAATCGGTTCAATAACAATAGGAAACGCATCATGTCTTCGAAACTGGTTAAAAGCGCGGTGGCGGCGGTTCTGGCGGGCGCTTTTCTGGCGGGCGCGGCGGCGCAAGCCTATGAAGCGGGCGATTGGCTGGCTCGGGCTGGTGCTTGGGGCGTGTTTCCCAAATCGGACAACCTGACCAATCTCTTGGGCCAGCCTGGCGTCAATATCGATGTGGACGACGGCTACAGTCTGGGCTTCAACTTCACCTATATGGTCAACCCCAACATCGGTATCGAACTGCTCCTCGCCCTACCGTTCAAGCACAACATCGAACTGACGGGTGCCGGCAAGGTCGCCAATACCTTGCAGTTGCCCCCGACGCTGTTCGTGCAGTATCACTTCATGCCGACCAGCAATATCCGTCCGTATGCCGGCATTGGTTTGAACTACACCTACTTCTGGAATGAAAAGACCACCGGCGCCTTGTCCGGCAACAGCCTTTCTCTGGACCCTTCCTGGGGTTTGGCGGGAGAGTTGGGCGTCGATATCGACGTGGCGCCGAACTGGTTCGTGAACGGTGTCGTCGGCTATATGGACATCGACACCAAGGCCAAGCTGAACGGTGCCAGTCTCGGTACCGTGGAGATCGATCCCTGGGTGGTCGGCATCAACGTCGGCACCCGTTTCTAATCGCGAATCCCTATTGCGGCACGGAGGCCGCCTTGCCTCCCGCCGTTTTGTCCCTTCAAGCGGTTTTTTCGGGATACCCCAACGCTTGCAGCGCCGCGCGCAATTCCGCTCCGATATCCCCTTCGGTTTCCACGCTCACCCGGCCGGTCGGCACGTCCACCGCGACGGCCTTGACTCGGGCATCCTGGCTCAAACCGGTTTGAATCGCGCTGGCGCAGCCGCCGCATTTCACATTCTGAACCAAAAGTTCGACTTTCATTTCGGTCAACCTCGTGACGGTGGTGTTCTGGATGGATGGGCACGCCCTGGGTATTTCGAGGGCAAGGATCTCCACATGCCCGATCGCCGGTGAAGTCCTAGACTTGCTGGAAAATTGAAGGGCGGGATGCATCCTTCGAGTCTGGATGTTGGCACGTTCGGATTCCAAACCCAAGAGGGGCATCCCATGATGGCTAGAGTACCGGCGAGCGACCGGACCCGCAAACGGATTGCGGACGTATTAAGCGGCGACTTGGACAAGAGTGATCTGTTACGCAACGCCGTGGGGTTGATCATCGAGGAAGCGTTGAGGCCGAGGTGACTACGAGCTGGCTCGTTGTAGCTCGTTGTAGGGCGGGTTGGGGCATTAACCCGTAATCCGCCATCAGGCAGAACGTTCATCCGAGAGACGGGTTACGCTGCGTTAACCCGCACTACGCGCTACCTGGCTAAACAGTCTCATCGCGCAGATCAAGTCGGTGTTCGATGCGGTCAAGGCGAGTCTCGAATTTGTCCATGCGGCTGTGGACAATGCTACATCCGCATGAAGATCAACCACTTCTCGTTGCAAGCTGACGAGATGGCTCTCAACTGAACTCAATCTAAGCCGTACCGATTCAAATTGCTCATCCATTTTGACGCTGTGTGATTTGAATTCGTTGCGGAGCGCTCTCAGCATTTCGAGAACAAGATTTTCAATGTTATCAGCCACATTGATTCTCCCTGTGGACATGGTTGAGTAGTGTACCACAAGGTGGCCGAGCCGACTGGGCGGGGAACATCGCGAAAATTTCCCTCCTTGAGCAAGGGATTCCTTGGCTGCAGGTCGGGCAAAAGTGCTGCGTTGCCCAACCTCATTCCCCGAAGCCTATCGCGTCAATCGTTTCGGGATTACCCGCCCAATCCGGCGGGTAGACCCCGTTTTCCACGAAGCGATGAAAGCTCGAATGGGGTCAATTAGCGACCCGCGCTACAAAGCCATGCTTGACCGGGTTGTAATGGAGATAGTCGCAATGGCGTTCAAAATCCCGATCATCGCGGATTTGATGTTCCCAATAGCGGTGTTGCCAGATGGTTTGTTCGCGTTTGTTTCGGAGGAGCGCATGTCGGGCACGTCCTGTGCCCGACCTACCTGGCTTCCCGCAACAAAGCCACCGCATCCGGTTCGCAGAGCATGGCCCGCCGCCGATAGGTGACAACCGTGAAGAAGTACGTTGTGCCGGGCGTGGTTGGACGGCGATAGCGCATCGGCCAATTTCCGGTAGGTCGGGCAAAAGCAGAGCGTTGCCCGACGGGTTCAAGGGATTGGGGAGCGCATGTCGGGCACGTCCTGTGCCCGACCTACCTGGCTACCTGGCTGAGCCGGCAATGCCTGGACCGCCGCATCCGCGACGCCGACACCCTGACCCGCGAGGTGGCCGCCTGGGAACAGGCCCGCAACGCCGACCCCCGGCCGGTGAACTGGCGCTTCACCACCCCCGATGCCCGCATCAAGCTCAAACACCTCTACCCGTCAACTCAAAACGGGTGAAGCACTAGAGTGGTCCTTGCCAATCATGGATCAGGCATGATCGCCCATCCCACTGGTGCATCGTCTCGGCAAGCAGATAAATAATCATCGCCGACACCACCCACGCCATCGGTACCCCGGTTTGAAACAGGGTGAAGTGAAATGCAGCGCCCAACGCCGCAATCCATCCATAGGGGGTTAGCACGGCCATGGGTAACCGCCATCTCAGGAGATCGCGGATGACCCCGCCGCCCGCGCCGGTCAAAAACCCAAAACCAGCAGCCACCAAAATCAGGGTGAGAGGGGACAATGCTTTCCACTGCAACGCTTGTTCTGCGCCGAGCGGCGCGAATACCGCCAGTGCCATTCGGTCGGCGGCATTCCAATGAGCCTCGCAGCGCGCGCAGATCTTGGGCTCCGACAGCAGAACCAACAGCAAACCCAGCACGATAGCGACCACATACCCGCCGTTCGTTAGCCAGAACAGATGGTGTGATTCCAATCCCAACAGAAAAGTACGAACGGTTCCGCCACCCACCGCAGTGAGGAACCCTCCCACGATACCGGCCATCAGGGCCATTTCTCCACTGACGGACTTGAATTGACGAAAACTGACCAGTCCACCTGTGAAGGCAAAGATCGCTGTTCCGGCCAGATCGGCGGCGGTGCGAGAACCCTCGATGCTCCCACCCCCAGCGAAACAACTCCAAAAAGCAGCAAATAAGATACCACCGACAATTGGACAGGGATAATCCCGCCAAGCGGCGGCGAAGCGGAGAAATGAATGGTAGGCGTGGGTTATCCTGACGCAAATTGTCGCGCGGCTCTCTTGGCTAGGATTTTGCCCCATGATGACATCCCCGATACTGATTGAAACTTGAATCAAGCTCCTAAAAACCCATCCGCATAACTCATCGTTTCCGCCAACGGGCCATCGCCAACCTCATCCCACGCGCTGGGGGATGAGGTTACACTGGGGACGAACATTTTGTGCTCCGCGGATTCGGCTCTCCGGTCTTTCTGGCGACCAGGACAATGGCGTGTCTTCGCTTGGAAAGGGTCTTCACCTTGATGGATTCCAAGATCGTGAAGCCGTGAGATTCCAGTAATGCGCTCAGCCGCTGCCACGACCAGCATTGGGCGTCGCTACTACCGTTCCAGCGGTCCCACCAGGCACCCACGGCGCTCCACAACGTCTCCCAGTGGCCACGGACCGGCAACGTGATCATGAGGATGTCATTGGGACAAAGTCGTTGATTGGCTGATTCGATCAGCGTGGCTGCCTTTGGGTACGAGTCGTTGATGTCTGGGTTTACGATCATGCTGACATCGCTGTCTTCCATCCTGGCAAGACAGCCAACCCGCTCCCACCTGGATCCGCCCATCGACATCCATTCGTGGGAGTTGGCCATGCCGTTCCCACCGCATTCCTTTCCAACGGCACAGCCCGCCTCCTGCCCACCTGGATCCGGTTTCCGATTGCCGCACCGCATGCAGAAAATCCGCCTTGCTTTATAGCGGACGCCGACATCCAAGATGATCGGTTGAATACATGTATTTTCTTGTGGTCTTTGTCGCCCGTGTCGGCTTGAGAACTCCACTTCCTTGACCACCTGGTTTAAAGGCATCTTGCTTCTCCCACGCAGGCCAACCTCTCTCGGCCGCACCACCGATGTGTTAACGAGAACCATGGAAAAGTTATCTTAGAAGCAAGAAACTTACGGATAGCTTACCCATTCGAGGGTTTCCCACCCGAGCAGGCGGGATCTGGGAAAATTATGCCGCCTCAATGCCGCCCGGCGCGCGACTCCGCAGCTTGTCGAGCAACTCCGCGCGATTGTGGACTTCGAGCTTGGCGTACAGGCGGCGCACGTAGGTGATCATGGTCTGAACACTGACGTTCAACCGTGCCGCGATGACGGTCTGCGAGAGACCTTCGGCCAACGCCAAACCGACTTTCTGTTGCCGGGGGGACAGGCGTTAGTTCAGGGGATTGGGGGGCACATGTCGGGCACGTCCGGTGCTCGACCTGCCTGGCTCAGTCATTGAAATTTAAGTAAAGCACCGGCTCTGCCGGTGCGACTAGAACAGGCTCTGA
>JAGRHI010000256.1:7343-8423 GCA_020445045.1 Candidatus Competibacteraceae bacterium | reverse complement strand
AGAAGGGCAACACGGTCGCAACCCCATGGGGCGACTGCGTATTGCTGGACATGCGCCATCTGGGCGAGAAGAAAATCGACGAGCGGCTGCCGCTGGTGCGCGATCTGTGCATCAGCTACCTGGGCAAGGACCCGGTCAAGGAGCCGATTCCGATTCGCCCGGTCGTCCACTACATGATGGGCGGCATCCATACCGATGTGCAGGCCGCGACCCGGTTGCCGGGACTGTTCGCCGCCGGCGAATGCGCCTGTGTCAGCATCAACGGCGCCAACCGGCTCGGCTCCAACTCGCTGACCGAACTGCTGGTCTTCGGACGGCGGGCGGCGCTCAGCGCCATGGCCCATCTGCAATCCAATCCGACCTCCAGCAGCGACGCGGCGCTCGCGGCGAAGGCGAAAGAATCGCAAAACCGCATCCAAGCCTTGTTCGACAAGAGCGACGGCACGGAGACCATCGCGGGATTGCGTCAGGAAATGATGGACACCATGGAAGCGAACGTCGGCATCTATCGCACTGGCGAAGGTCTGGCGGCGGCGTGCGAGAAGATTTCCGAGCTGCGTCGGCGCTACGCCAACATCGCGCTGACCGACAAGAGCCACGTCTACAACACCGATCTGATGCAGGCGCTGGAACTGGGATCGATGCTCGACTGCGCCGAAGCGGTCACGGTGGGGGCACGGGATCGCAAGGAATCGCGGGGCGCGCATCAGCGACTGGATTTCACCGCCCGCGACGATGAGAACCTGCTCAAACATTCGCTGGCCCATTACCATCCCACGGAGCCACCACGCATCGAGTATCTCGATGTCGTCATCACCAAGTCGCAGCCCGGTGTCCGTGACTACTCAGGAGCCAAGAAATGAGCGAACTCCAGAAACGCCAGATCCAGCTGGAGGTGCTCCGCTACAATCCGGAGACCGATACCGCGCCCCGGTATCAGACCTATTCCGTGCCCTGCCTCAACGAATGGGTGGTGCTGGACGCGCTGAACTACGTCAAGGATCACCTCGATCCGACCCTGAGCTATCGCTGGTCCTGCCACATGGCGGTCTGCGGCAGTTGCGGCATGATGGTCAACGG
>JAGRHI010000256.1:6974-7318 GCA_020445045.1 Candidatus Competibacteraceae bacterium | reverse complement strand
TTCATCCACGAGTATGGCGATCAGATCAAGGTCGAGCCGATGGCGAATTTCCCCATCGAGCGCGATCTGGTCACGACGGTCGAGGATTTCATCACCAAGCTAGCCAGTGTCAAGCCTTATCTGATTCCCAAGTCGGATCAGCCCGTCAGCGCCGGCGAGTTCAAGCAGACGCCAGCGGAATTGAAGAAGTTCAAACAGTACACGCTGTGCATCAACTGCATGTTGTGCTACGCCGCGTGTCCGCAATACGGCCTGGTGCCGGAATTCCTCGGCCCGGCGGCGATCTCCATGGCGCACCGCTACAACCAGGATTCCCGCGACGGTGGCCGGGACCAGCGTCAGGA
>JAGRHI010000256.1:0-6899 GCA_020445045.1 Candidatus Competibacteraceae bacterium | reverse complement strand
CCCGCCGGCGCCCTGCAACAGGTCAAGGTGGCCAGCACCATCGACTGGTACAAAGAACACTTGATGCCCTGGGTGAAAAAATGAGCAGTAAACCTTATGTTCGAGAGATGTCCAAGACGACCTGGTTTCTGAGCCAGCCACGCTACAAGCGCTACATGGCCCGCGAAGTCACCTGCATTTTCATCTTTGCCTACACGTTCCTGCTGATCTGTGGCCTTGGCGCCTTGGCGAATGGCCCGGAAGCCTTTTCGGGCTTTCTGGAATCGCTACGCAGCCCATTGGGCGTCCTGTTCAACCTGGCGGTGCTGATCGTGACCGTTTACCACAGCATATCGTGGTTTGTGGTGACGCCGCAGGCCATGCCCATCCAGCGAGGCGAGGAGTTCGTACCGGGTAACATCATCGTCAACGCCCACTACGGGGTTTGGGCGGTGGTCTCGCTGATCATCCTGATCTGGGGAATATAATCATGGCTAAATCCAACAAACCGATCTTCTGGGGCCTGTTCGCCGCCGGCGGCACGGTCACGGCGTTCGTGACTCCGGCACTGGTTTTAGTCACGCTGTTCGCCGCCCTGGGCGCCAGCATGAATATGTTTACCTATGAGTCGATTCACGCATTCGCGGGGTGGTGGCTGGGCAAGCTGATCATCTTCGGCATTATCCTGCTGTCGCTGTGGCATGCCGCGCACCGGCTGCGGGTCACCGTGCACGACTTCGGCGTCCGCGCCGACACGCTGGTCGCCTATGTCGTCTATGGACTGGCGGGTCTGGGTACGCTGCTGACGATCATTTATCTACTGCGCATCTGACGGGGCCAAGGAATCCCGCCCGCTCCACTTTCGCGAGCCCGTCCAGGCCCGCGCAAGTGGGAGGCGCGATATAGCCGTTTCGCCATCACCGTGGCGCCGCTTCCCGCTATCGTGGGAAGCGGCGTCTTGTCCGTTGAGGCGGACGGAGTCTGGCTAAAGCAGCCACAAGCCCCTTAAACTTCAGGCTTTCCAACCGAGGCGTATCGTGCAAACCTGCTCCACTTAGGATAACTGCCGTCGAGACGCGGTATCCAGCCAAATCTGGCCAAACCCGGCCAAATCCGGCGCGAGCGCGTGTACACCCCACAATCATTGAGGAAAACTCCCCATGAGTTCCCAACCTGCTACGGCCGCGCTGGTTCGGCTGCGGTCATCGGATGAAGGCATGGTTTTACAGCCAGCGACCACCGACACCGAAAACGCGGCCCATCACCAGGAGTCCGATCAGGAGATTTCCACCTCGGCGCAGGTTCCGTTGCCGGCCTACCTGCAGCAAACCTACTGGTGGGCGTATCTCCACCCCGCCGCGGTACGGGTATTCGAACGGCAGTGGCTGGTCAATTTGATCCTGTGGGGCAACTTCGCCCAACTGCGCGATGTCGCATTGGACGAAATGGGCACCACCATCGACGGCAATATCCTGCAGGTCGCCTGCGTCTACGGGGATTTCACCGAGCGGCTGGCCCAACGGCTGGCACCGACCGCGCGGCTGGATGTGGTGGACGTGGCGCCCGTCCAGTTGGAAAATCTAAAGGCCAAGCTGGACGGCGGCGCTCCACGCATCGCCCTGCACCACCAGGACTCGACCAACCTGCATTTCGCCGATGCCAGCTACGATCACGTGGTGCTGTTCTTCCTGCTGCACGAACAACCGGAAGAGGTCCGCGCCCAAACCGTCGCGCAAGCCTTGCGCGTGGTCAAACCGGGCGGCAAGGTGATCTTCGTCGACTACCATCGCCCCCAGTTGAGCAACCCTTTTCGCTACGTCATGGTGCCCATTCTCACCACGCTGGAACCTTTCGCCATGGACCTGTGGCATAAGGAAATCGCCGAATGGATACCGGAGGAACGGGCGCGGGCCGCAACCGTCAAGAAGGAAACTTTTTTCGGCGGCTTGTATCAGAAGGTGGTCATCACCCTCTAGGGCGCTGGACCGACAGGGCTTGCCCGGCCTCCAGCCGCCGTGCCCGCGCCGCGAAGGCGTTGACGGTGGTCAACGCCATCTGCGTCACCAACACATCGCCAAGCGGTTTGAACCAGAGCGAGCGAACCTCGCAGTCGAGCGAAAAATCGATGCGGCACCCCCCCTCGGTCGCGGGCGCCAACGACCAGCGGATATCGAAACGACGGAAGTTGCGGTCGGCCGAAGTGACGGCAATGGCATGGGGGGGTTCCAGTTCGGTGCGGGTACGAAACCGATACGCCAGCAAACCCAGCATCAGCACCTGTTCCGTCTCATAGCCGCTGGCGTGGCGGCTGACGATCCTGGCCTCCCGCATCAACGGCAGAAATTCCGGATAGCGCTCCACATCGGCGACGAGGTCGAACATCTGCTCGGTGGAAACGGCAACCACCCGGCTTTCGCGATGCGCTGTCTTGAACATGTCGCCTCTCTCCTCACATCCCGCCGCCGTTATTCGCCCGAGGATCACCAGCGGCGCACGTCATGGTAATAGTAGTCGATTCCACCGCTTCGCATGTGGGATTCGCGATGATCCGCAACTCGGCCGCGAGATCCCGATCATGGGCGAAAAAAAACCCGGTTTACCCGGGTTTTTTGGCGAAATCGCCTGACATCAGGCGCTTGGCGATAGATGCGCCCTGGAAAACAAGCTGTCTTCAATATGCCGCCACTCTTTCGGAAAGAGCACCGCAACCGCCGCGCCGACGGGGAGCAGGAATAGCGCCGCGCCGACCAACCCGACGATCCAGAAGCCCAGCGCGGGAGATAAAGCCAAAATCACAATTGCCAACATCGCTATTCTGATGGTGTTTCTCATGATATCCACGCGATGGAAACCCTATCCCTCAGGACAAAGACCACCGACGTCCTCCATCTGTTTGGATGTCAGAAGCGCATTTGCGGGCGGCTCCGTATTCTGACAGTGCGCTTGCCGTCCGGGATCAAAATGATCGAGCAAAGGCTGACCCGGCCTTCTGGCGTGCCGCCTGGGGTGCGGAGACTCGCGCTTCGGTATCCTGTAAACGAGCATGATCGAGCTGCCCACAGGCGGAAAACACCTCTCTTTCCTGCTGACAAGAGACTCAGCTTTCCTTCTTAATGGCACATCCTAATTGGGGGTATTCTAACAAACCAGATGCTGCATTGCAATAAATTTTGCGTTTTATCACATGGCTGTTCAGGATTCAGCGACGACCAAATCGAAACCAACGCAGGGATCGAGTGCCGTCGCCAGTAGGGTAACGGCGCGGCGGACCGACAGCGCACCGGTTGCAGCGACCCGCACGCCCAACAGACCGCGCGGCAGCGGTCCTTCTGGATGAAAATTCCATTCGGTCGGCGCCAGGATTTTGTAATCGGTCACCTGTCCCGCCGCCACCGCCACCCGATGGCACAAGCGACCGCGCGCGCTTTCCACCAGACCGAGACCGGTACCGGTACCGACGCCGTTCTGCTCCATCGACGTTCCAGGATGCTCTTCCAGTAGCATGAACTGTGCCCGGAGTTCGGCCAGTAGCCCATCCATCTCCACCCACCGCGCCACCCAACGAGTGAGTAGACCATTGCCATGGTCGGCGCGCAGATCGGCAATCAGCGGATGCCGCCACAACCGGGCCAAGGCCCCGGTTTCATGGACCGCGCCATCCAGATCGGGGCGGGCGCAAAACGTATAACCGTCAGCCGCCGCCATCCGCCGCTCCAGTACGGCGGGATCGAACGCCGGCAGCGGCTCCACCGTGCCGCGCCCGAAATCCACCAAGCCTTGTTCGTATAGACAACGCAACGTCAGCGTCGCCGGCGTGGAGCCATGGCGCAACCAGCGCTCGAAACTCCGGCGGTCGGTCAAGGGCCAGCCATTGCGGGTTGCGTCGCCGCCGATCACCTGATGGATTTCATGCTGGAGCTGGTCGAGCATCGCGGCAAGATCCACCCGGGCCGGTAGTAACCGCGCGCCACCGATGTAGTTCCAAGTCAGGTCGGGGAATAGCTTGCGCGGCAGGACGGACAACAGTCGCCGCAGTCGCTTCAGGGTGTCGAGGGCGGGACTCGCGCCGACGCAGCGCGGCCAATCCAGCAGCAGGCGCCAAGCGGTTTGTTCGAGGGATTCGGCGGCCACCAGAAAACGGCGGGCAGCCAGTTGCGGAGATGCGGGGACCATGCCGAGGGCGGCCTCGACGGCGGTAAGACCGGCAACGGTCTGCGCGATGCGGCACACACCGAACAAGCGCGGCAGCAACGCCATGGCGGCATCGGCATCGCGCCCCACCAGCACGGCGCACAGCTTCACCGGCCGGGTCGAATGCAGATCGACCGCCGTGATCACGCCGCCTTGCACCACGACTTGGATATTCAGGCCGCCTTCGACTCCGCCGGCCACGCCGTCCGTCATGTCAGGACTGGCCACCTCGCCGCGGGACAATGCGGGAATCAGGCAACATGCCGCCGGCCGACCCTGCCGTCATGCCGCCGCGTTGTCGCCGTTCACGCCGACGAACGCATCGAACAGACGGTAAATCTCGGTCGCTTCCTCGGGCGCGATCTTCTCCACGGCAAAAGCGCGCGCTTGCAGGAGCAGAAAATCGCCGACCGCGACCTCGTCCTGAAGCAGCAGCAAGCTCACCTCCAGCCGTTCGCCGTAGCGTTCCACCACCGCGCTGGCGCCGTGGACTTCGACGACTTGGGCGGGAATGGCGATGCACATGAATCTAGATCGCCGCGACTGGCGCGGCACGGCGCGGCGTCAGGGGAAAACCAAGCCCGCGCAGCGCGTCCACCAGACACGCCACCGCGCGTTCCACCACGGCCGTCACCGCGGGCGACAGCTCGATCCCTAATTCCAGATCGACCGGCACCACCCCGATCAGAGTGATCGTGGCCGGTGCTTCTTCCATCAGGATCAAGGTCGCCAGCACCTCCGCCAAACCCAACTGATGGGGGGAGAAACGCGCTTGAAACAAGGCCGGTACTTCGGCATCGGCCAGTTTCACCACCGAGGCTGGCGGCGCGCCGGTTTGCACCGCATCGCACACCAGCAGATGATCGCAACCGGCCAGGGTGTCCAGCAGCTCCATGCCGGTGGTGCCGCCATCGACCACCTCGACCCCCGCCGGCAGGACGTAGCGCGCGGCCAGCGCCTCGACCACCCGGACGCCGACCCCCTCGTCGCGCAGCAGGATGTTGCCAAGACCCAGGACCACGATTCTCATCAGAACGCTTTCACCTGGACGGTGGAGCGCCGACGGGTGTCGGTCAAGTGGATCGCGCAAGCCAGGCAGGGATCGAAGGAATGCACTGTGCGCAACACTTCCAAAGGCAGTTCGGGATCGGCGACCGGATTATCGATCAGCGATGCCTCATACGGCCCCAGCGCATCGGCGTCGTCGCGTGGACCGGCGTTCCAGGTGCTGGGCACCACCGCCTGATAGTTCTTGATCTTGCCGTTCTCGATCACCGTCCAGTGCGACAAGACCCCGCGCGGCGCTTCGTGATAACCGAAACCGCGAATCTCGCCCTTGGGAAACACCGGCCGGTTGAAGGTGGTGAAATCCCCCTTGGCGATGTTGTCGATTAGCAGTTGCCACTGATTTTGCAACGATTCCAGCAGCACCGCGCAACGCACCGCCCGGGCGGCGATCCGACCGATGGTCGAGTGCAGCGCCTCGACCGGGATCGGCGAGCCGGCCACCGCGCCGGCAATGTCGAGCAGGCGCTTGAGATGGCGCTGGGTCGGCTCATGGCCAGCGGCGACCATGGCCAACACGTTCGCCAACGGCCCCACTTGGACTCGCTGATCGTAAAACGTGGGCGCCTTGACCCAAGAATACTTACCATCGTCCTGGAAGGCGGTGTGATGCGGGTGGGTCTGACCCTCGTAGGGATGACGCGCCGCGTCGTTGCCTTGGTACCGGTACCAGGCATGCTTGACGCTCTCCTTGACCCCCTCGCGGAAGTAGGCGTCCTGATAGCTGGTAATGGCCTTGAACCCCGCGACATCGCCTTTGGGAACATAACCGCCGGGTAGTTCGAACCGCGTGCCCTTGGTGTCCAGCGGCAGATCCGGCACCGACAGATAGTCGGTGACACCCGCGCCGTGGCGGGTCCAGTCGGCGTACAACGCGCCCACCGCCGCCACGTCGGGAATCATCGCCTGATTGACGAATTCGCCGAGCTTGTCGATCTCCGCCTTGATGGCGAATAGCCGTTCCAGAGTCAGCGTGGATTGGCTGTCCGGGTTGATCGGGTTAGCCACTCCACCGACGGCCAAGTTCTGGATGTGAGGGGTCTTCGAACCCAGGATGGCGACAATGCGATTGGCGATACGCTGATACTCCAGCGCCTGCAAGTAGTGGGTCGCCGCCAACAGATTGACTTCCGGCGGCAGCTTCATCGCCGGGTGACCCCAGTAGCCACTGGCGAACACCCCCAACTGGCCGCTGCCGACGAAGGCTTTGAGCTTGTCCTGGATCTGGCGGATCTCCGGCAGACCATTGCGGCGGTAGTCGGACAGACTGGCTCCCAACTTGGCCGCGCCCTCGGGGCTGGCCGACAGCGCCGAGACGATATCGACCCAGTCGAGCGCCGCCAGTTGATAAAAATGCACGATGTGATCGTGAATGCCATGCGCGGCGACAATCATGTTGCGGATGTACTGAGCGTTGAGCGGCACGTCCAGATCCAGAGCATTCTCGACCGCGCGTACCGATACGATGGCGTGAACCGTGGTGCAAACGCCGCAGATACGCTGGGTGAACAGCCAGGCATCGCGCGGGTCGCGGCCCTGCAGAATGATCTCGATGCCGCGCCACATCTGCCCCGACGACCAGGCGTTGCTCACCTTGCCGTCGTTGACCTCGCAGTCGATCCGCAGATGACCCTCGATGCGGGTGATGGGATCAATGGTTATTC
>JAGRHI010000255.1:6686-11161 GCA_020445045.1 Candidatus Competibacteraceae bacterium | reverse complement strand
GGCGATGCCTGGGTCGAGGCGCGCGACAAAAAAATGGCGCCGCCGGAAATTTCGGCGCGGGTGCTGATGAAGATGAAGAAGACCGCCGAGGATTATCTCGGTCATCCGGTCACCGAGGCGGTGATCACGGTGCCGGCTTACTTCAACGACAGCCAGCGTCAGGCCACCAAGGACGCCGGTCGCATCGCTGGCTTGGAGGTCAAGCGCATCATCAACGAACCGACGGCGGCGGCGCTGGCCTTCGGCATGGACAAGTCCAGCACCAAGGATCGCAAGATCGCGGTCTACGATCTGGGCGGTGGCACCTTCGATATCTCGATCATCGAGATCGCCGAAGTGGATGGCGAAAAGCAGTTCGAGGTGCTCTCGACCAACGGCGACACTTTCCTGGGTGGCGAGGACTTCGACAAGCGCATCATCGACTATCTGATCGAGCAGTTTCAGAAGGAATCGGGCATCAACTTGGCCAACGATCCGCTGGCGTTGCAACGATTGAAGGAAGCCGCCGAGAAGGCCAAGATCGAGCTGTCCTCCAGCCAGCAGAGCGAGATCAACCTGCCCTACATCACCGCCGACGCCAGTGGGCCGAAGCATCTGAACCTGAAGTTGACCCGCGCCAAGCTGGAATCGCTGGTCGAGGATCTGATCGAGAGGACCATCGGGCCGTGCCGGATCGCCCTGAAGGACGCTGGCCTGGGTGTTGGCCAGATCGACGACGTGCTGTTGGTCGGTGGTCAGACCCGGATGCCCAAGGTGCAGGACAAGGTGCGCGAGTTTTTCGGTAAGGACCCGCGCAAGGACGTGAACCCCGATGAAGCCGTCGCGGTCGGCGCCGCGATTCAGGGCGGGGTGCTGGGTGGTTCGGTCAAGGATGTGCTGTTGCTCGATGTCACCCCACTGAGTCTGGGCATCGAAACCCTGGGCGGCGTGATGACCAAGCTGATCGAGAAGAACACCACCATCCCGACCAAGGCGCAACAGGTCTTCTCGACCGCCGACGACAACCAGACCGCGGTGACCGTGCATGTATTGCAGGGCGAGCGCGAGATGGCCTCGGCCAACAAGTCGCTGGGCAAGTTCGATTTGCAGGATATTCCGCCGGCCCCGCGTGGCGTGCCGCAGATCGAAGTGATTTTCGACATCGACGCCAATGGCATTCTGCATGTGTCCGCCAAGGACAAGGCGACCGGCAAGGAGAACCGGATCGTGATCAAGGCGTCCTCCGGTCTGTCCGAGGATGAGATCAAACGGATGGTCGGCGATGCCGAGGCGCACGCGGAAGAGGACAAGAAGTTCCACGAACTGGTCAACGCGCGTAATCAGGCCGAGAATCTGATCCACGCCACCGAGAAGACGCTGCGCGATCTGGGCGACAAGGTCGAGGGCGGCGAGCGAGCGGCGATCGAGTCGGCGATCAGCGATCTGCGCACCACCGTCAAGACCGACAACATGAGCGCCATCGAAGCCAAGACCCGGGCGCTGGCCGAGCTGTCCGGCAAGATGGCCGAGCGGGTCTACGGCCAGTCCGGTGGCGGTCCGGGTGGACCGGGCGAGCCGGGCGGGCCGCACGGCGACGCGGGCGGTGGTCACAAGCCGGCCGACGACGGCGTGGTGGACGCCGAGTTCGAGGAAGTGAAGAAGTAAGCGCCGTACTTGCGGTAAACTGCGAATCCGGGAGCGCGTAAGCGTTCCCGGATTTTCGATTCTGGATGAACCTGGCAGGCACTCGCAACGCAACACCATGTCCAAGCGCGATTATTACGAAATTCTCAACGTGGCTCGCAACGCCAGCGAAGCCGAAGTCAAGCAAGCCTACCGACGGCTGGCGATGAAGCTGCACCCCGACAGAAACCCCGGCGATCAGGTGGCCGAGGAGCGGTTCAAGGAAGCCAAGGAGGCTTACGAGGTGCTGAGCGACTCGCGCAAGCGGACGGCTTACGATCAGTTCGGCCATGCGGGGGTGGATGGCACGGCGGGCGGCGGCTTCGGCGGCTTCGGCGAGGCCGCCGACCTGGGCGACATTTTCGGCGGCGTGTTTCGCGATATTTTCGGCGGGATGCGGGGGGGCGGCGGTGGCCAAAGCTATCGCGGGGCCGATCTGCGCTACACCTTGGATTTGACGCTGGAAGAAGCGGTATTCGGCACCACCGCCAAGATTCGGGTGCCGACGCTGGTCTCCTGCGCGACCTGCGCCGGCAGCGGCGCCAAACCGGGCACCAAGCCGACCACTTGCCCCACTTGCCGCGGGGCCGGTCAGGTGCGGATGCAGCAGGGCTTTTTCTCGATCCAGCAGACCTGTCCGCGCTGCCAGGGGCGGGGCACGATCATTCCCGAGCCTTGCGAGACTTGCCGTGGCAGCGGTCGGATCGAGGAGCAGAAGACGCTGTCGGTCAAGGTGCCGGCCGGCGTGGACAACGGCGATCGCATCCGGCTGACGGGCGAGGGCGAGGCGGGTGAACATAACGGCTCGCCGGGCGATCTGTACGTGCAGATCCGGGTGAAGCCGCACCCGATCTTTACCCGCGAGGATAACGATCTGTACTGCGAGGTGCCGATCGGTTTCCACACCGCCGCGCTCGGTGGCGAGCTGGAGGTGCCGACCCTGGACGGGCGACTGAGCCTGAAGATTCCGCCGGAGACCCAGACCAGCAAGGTATTCCGCTTGCGTGGCAAGGGCGTCAAGCCGGTGCGCGGCGGGCCGACCGGCGATCTGCTGTGCCGGATCGTGGTCGAAACCCCGGTCAACCTGACGCGGGAACAGAAGGAACTGCTGGAGAAATTCGCGGCCACCATGGAAGCCAGCGGCGAGCGCCACACGCCGCAGCAGGGTAGCTGGCTGGATGGCGTCAAGAAGTTTTTCGAGGATATGAAGTTCTGAAAACCCCGCCTTGCGCTGGGTCATGCCAACAGATTCTTTTATTATTCATGTGATTATCCATAATCTTCTCTGATTTTCGCTGTCATGCCGGCCCGCATGGGAGTCAGGCGGGGATGCTTACCGCCCCTCCAGCATATCGCCCAGGGTACGGGTGAGCAGGAGCAAATCCTGTTCCCGCGACAAGGTGTGTTCCCCGTCCTTGATCAAGATGGTCCGCACGTCGGAGCTGGTCAGCTGTTCCGCTACTTGCACGCTGATACGCCACGGCACATCGGCGTCGCGCATGCCGTGGATCAGTCGCGCCGGGCAACGGATGGGCAGTTCCGGCCGGTCCAGCAAGCGGTGCCGGGCCGCTTCCTCAATCAGGTTTTGCGCGATGATGTACGGCTCGCCGTAGGGTGACGGCAGGCTGATCACCCGTTCGCGGCGCAGACGCTCCCGCAGCGGCGGGTCGAGTCGTTCCCACAGCAGATACTCGGTGAAATCGACCGCGCAGGCCAGTCCGAGCAGGCCGGCGATCCGTTCCGGCCGCGCCAGCGCCGTCAGTAGCATCAGCCACGCGCCCATTGACGATCCCACCAGAATCTGCGGACCCTCGGTCAGTCGGTCCAACACTTCGAGCGCTTCCGCCGCCCAAGCGCCGATGGTGCCGTCCGCGAACCGGCCGCTGGAGGCACCGTGCCCGGAATAGTCGAAACGCACGAAACCCTGGTTACGCCCCCGGCACCAGCGCTCCAGGGTAGTCGCCTTGACGCCGCTCATGTCGGAGGTGAAACCGCCCAGGAAAACCACGCCTGGTCCGCTGCCCGGATTGCGGTGATAGGCCAGGAAGCCGCCGTCGGCCAAGGGCAAACGCTCGGGTTTGGCGGCAAACAGGCTCATGTGGCCGGTCCCCAAGCCGCCGCGATCAGGGCGGGCAGAATCTGGCCGGCGGCCCCGTTCAGGCTGAACGTGACATGGGGGCTGAGCGGGGTCGGTTGGGGGTTGATCTCCACCACGGCCGCCCCGGCGTTGAGGGCGGCGAACGGCAGATCGGCGGCCGGGTAAACCAGCGCCGAGGTGCCGATGCTGAAGAAGAGTTCGGCGGTCGCGGTGGCGTGTTCGGCGGCTCGCAGCGTCGCCGCCGGCAGCATCTCTCCGAACCAAACCACGTCCGGTCGCAACAATCCGCCGCAACGTGGGCAGCGCGGCGGGATTTCCTCGCCATCCGACCAGCTTTCCACCGGCCGATCCTCGCTGAAGCATTTGGCGCGAAACAGGTTGCCGTGCAGTTCCAGAATTTGGTGGCTGCCGGCGCGACGGTGCAGGCCGTCCACGTTCTGGGTAATCAGGGTGAACTCGGCGATCCGCTGTTCCATTTCGACCAGGGCGCGATGGCCGGCGTTGGGTTCGGCCTGACGCACCCGCTGTTGTCGCCAGATGTACCATTCCCAGACCAGCTTGGGGTTACGCTGGAAGGCGTCGGGGGTGGCCAATTCTGTCGGGTCGTAGCGCGCCCACAGCCCGGTTTGCGCTTCGCGAAAGGTCGGTACGCCGCTCTCGGCGGAAATACCGGCGCCGGTCAACACGGCTACCCGGCGGGCACGGCGCAGACGAT
>JAGRHI010000255.1:3622-6654 GCA_020445045.1 Candidatus Competibacteraceae bacterium | reverse complement strand
CTCATGGCGGCGGCCAGTCTCCGAAGGGCACAAGAACCTTGTTGAGAATAGCATGTCGGCGGCCAGGGCCGGCGGCGGGCCGTTCGATGAATCAGCCATCCCGGCCAATTTAGTTGTTTATTGCAACTAATCAGTGCATAACGGTAAAATGCAACTAAGTAGTGGGCGCGGTGGTCGGCATAATGAAAGAGGATGCGAATCACGGGCCGGTCGCAATCGCCAAATCATGCCGAGGAGAACCGTCATGCGTCTCGAATTCCTGATCGTCGATCCGCAGAACGACTTTAGCGACGCACCGGGCGCGGCGTTGCCGGTAACGGGCGCCGGGGCGGACGCCGAACGTCTGGCGCGCTTGCTGGAGCGGTTGCGCGACCGCATCGACGGCATTCACGTCACCCTCGACACTCACCAGCTGCTGGACATCGCCCATCCCATGTTTTGGGTCGATGACGCAGGCCGGCAACCGACGCCTTTCACCCAGATCAGCGTGGCCGATGTCGAGAACGGGATCTGGCGCGCCTACGACGGTCATGCCCAACAGCGGGCGCTGGCTTACGTGCGGGCGCTGCGCGATAACGGCCGCTACCAACTGACCATCTGGCCGCCGCATTGCCTGATTGGCACCTGGGGCCATAACGTGATGCCGGTGGTGGCCGAGACGCTGCGCGCTTGGGAGGAAGCCAAATTCGCGCGGGTGGATTACGTGATCAAGGGTCATAATCCCTGGACCGAGCATTATTCGGCGGTACAGGCCGATGTGCCCGATCCGGCCGATCCGGGCACCCAGATCAACCGCCGGCTGATTCAGGTCTTGGAAAACGCCGATGTGGTGGCCTTGTCCGGCCAAGCGCTCTCGCATTGCGTCGCTAACACGGTCCGGGATATCGCCGACCAATTCGATCAGGCGAGTATTCACAAGCTGGTGCTGATCGAGGATACCAGTTCGCCGGTGCCGGGCTTCGAGGCGCTGGCCCAGCAGTTCGTGACCGACATGCGGCGGCGTGGCATGAAAACGGCTAGGGCGGCGGATTTCCTGCGCTGAGCGGCGGGCGACGGCATACGCACGCTGGCCGGAGCCGACTCGCCAACGCGGTCCGGCATTGTTCCACTGAGCCCGTGGGTGACTCCATGACGATGATTCTGGACTCGCATTACACCATCGGTCAGTTTCATCTGTTCTGCCAGGATTATGTCTGTCACGGTTGGGAGCCTTATCCCTACGTAATCCTGGCCGACGGTTGTTCCGCCGAGCCGGATAGCGACGTGGGAGCGCGGTTGCTGGTGCTGAACGCCCGCCGCTTGCTGCCGCGATTCATAGCCGCCGCCACGGATGAAGCCGGACGTCGCGCCTGTCATTGGCGATTGGGCCGGCGGATCGTGCGCCGCGCCGCCCGGCAGGCGCGAGAGTTGGGCGTGGCCAACGCGCTCGATGCCACTTTGCTGATCGCGTGGTGCGATGGGGCCACGGTGTACGTGCATCTCTACGGTGATGGCTGTCTGGCCGTCCGGCGCGCCGACGGTGGGGTCGTGGTGATTCAGGTCGAGTACGCCGAAAATACACCCTATTACCTCTCCTATCTGTTGGATCGGGAACGGTTGGCGCTGTATCGGGTCGCCACCGGCAATCCGCTGGCGGCGCAAAGCGTCGGTTATATCGACGAGACCGGAACGACGACCCGGCTGGAGCGCTTCGACGCCCCCCTCGTGTTCAGCTTTTCCCTGGACGCTTTCCCGACGGTGGCGGTGGCCACCGATGGTCTGCAATCGTTTGTCAGCGCGAGCACCAGCGAGCGGTTGAGTGTGCGGGACGTGGCGCGGGAGATGCTGGAGTTCGATAGGTCGCAAGATCGTTTCGTCCAGCGCCGGTTGCATGATCTGCTACTCGAATACAGCAAGCAACTGGTATTCAATCTCGACGATCTCGGTATCGGCATATTCACCCGAACGGAGTAAAGGCGTGATCGCGACCAAACCGGATGAGACGGCGCGCGTCGACCATTGCAACGCCGCCGCGCTGTACGAAAGACCGGTTTTATCATCCGGCCGGCGCGCCTTCTTTCCCGCGGCATCAGTCATCATGCGTGGTAAGGCCGGTCAGAAGAATCGCAGATAGGCTTCCAGCACCTTGAGGGTGTAGTCGCCAGTCGCGCCGTTGCGGTACTGTTCCGGGTCGCCGGTCATCCACCAGGCGGCGGCGCGCTGCACGGCGACGATCTCGTTGTCGTGGCTGGCGGCAAGCTGCTCGCGTAGCACCTTCCCCATCACGCAAGTCACCACCTGTTGGGCCAGAGCCGGATCGGCGGCGAACTGATCCGGCGTCACGTCCTGGTCCAGGCAGCGCCGCGACCAGCGAACGATATTGTCCGGCTTGACTTGCCAGTCGCTGTAAAGTCCGGCCCCGGCCTGTGGCGCCGATAGGCGCAGCGCCTCGACCAGGGCTTCCACCTTGGCCTCGGAAATCGGCGCTTGGGCGGTGACCAACAGGGTCCAGAAAAGCAACAGTGTGCCCAGCAGCGACCAGCGGCGCGGTCGGGCGCGAAGGGGTACGGTGATGGGGTCGGTGCCAATCATGAAGCCTTCTCTCGCGGTGAAAGTGAAAAAGGAAAGGGTCGGGCGAGGTCGTGCTAGCGCGTCAAGGTCCGGTCCAGCGCGCGATAGCTGATGGCCTCGGTGAGATGCGGGGTCTTGATGCCGTCGCTGCCGGCCAGATCGGCGATGGTCCGAGCGACTTTCAGAATGCGATGATAGGCGCGCGGCGACAGTCCCAGTCGCTCCAATGCTTGTTCCAGCAAACGATGGTCGGTTTCGCTCAGCGTGCAATGGCGTTCGATCTCGCGGGTGCGCAGGACGCTGTTGGATTTCCCGGCGCGCCGCAGTTGCCGCTCGCGGGCGGCGCGGACCCGCACCCGTACCGCCGCGCTGTTTTCTTCCGGGATGTCGCCACGCAGCGCTCGATGCGCCAGCCGCGGTACTTCGATGTGCAGGTCGATGCGGTCCAGCAGCGGACCCGACACCCGCGCCCGGTAGCGGCG
>JAGRHI010000255.1:0-3556 GCA_020445045.1 Candidatus Competibacteraceae bacterium | reverse complement strand
TGGCCGCCACCAGTTGGAACCGCGCTGGAAAATCGGCTTGGCGGGCGGCGCGGGAGATGGTGATGTGTCCCGATTCCATTGGCTCGCGCAGCACTTCCAGCACGCGCCGGTCATACTCCGGCAGTTCGTCCAGGAACAGCACGCCGTGGTGGGCCAGCGAGATTTCGCCAGGTCGCGGCAGACCCCCACCGCCGACCAGCGCCACCGCCGAGGCGGTGTGGTGCGGCGCCCGGAACGGTCTTACTCCCCATTGCCGCAAGTCCAGTCCCTGCGCACTGATCGAGGCGATGGCGGCGGTTTCCAGCGCTTCGGTTTCGCTCAGTGGCGGCAGGATGCCGGGTAGCCGGCTGGCGAGCATGGTCTTGCCGGTACCCGGCGGGCCGATCAGCAGCAGGTTGTGACCGCCGGCGGCGGCGATTTCCAGCGCGCGCTTGGCGTGTTGCTGGCCGCGCACGTCGCTCAGATCCCGTTCCAGCAGCGGTTCCGGCTCCGGACGGGAGGGCGGGTGTGATGGCTGTAGGGCCGTGCCGGTGTTCAGTTGCCGGCAAACCGCCAGTAAGTGGTCCGCGCCCAACACGGTCGCGCCGCCGGCTAGCAGGGCCTCGGCGGCATTATCGGCCGGCGCCAGCAGGGTCCGCCCGGCGTCGCGGCAGGCCAGCGCGGCCGGTAGCACGCCGCGAACGCCGCGCAGCTCGCCACCCAGCGCCAGCTCGCCGAGGCATTCGTATTGCCCCAGCCGTTCGCGGCCGATCTGACCCGAGGCGGCCAGGATGCCCAATGCGATCGGCAGGTCGAAGCGGCCACCTTCCTTGGGCAGATCGGCTGGCGCCAAGTTGATGGTGATGCGCCGACTGGGAAATTCGAAATGGCTGTTGAGGATGGCGCCCCGTACCCGATCCTTGCTCTCCTTCACCGCCGCTTCCGGCAGGCCAACGATGAACAACCCCGGCAGACCGGTGGACAAATGCACTTCCACGCTGACCGGCGGTGCGTCGATACCGACTTGGGCACGGGTGTGGACGATGGCGAGGGACATGGGAATCCTGCGAGCTACTACGGATTGTTACCGTCAAGCGGGTTGTTGGATTGCGGCGCCGGTTGGCAAGGTCATTTTGCACTATTATGGTGCAATAAGAGATTGTGATAGAAATCGGTGGTGGAACGGACATGCCATCCAGCCATAACGGAAGGGATGATCGCTGGTGATCAGCCGTCGCTTTCTTCGGATTCCGCGGGTTTTTCCGCGGTTTTGCGCCGTTTGCCGCTGGGCGCCTTGCCCTCCAGTTCGGCCACTTGCTTTTCCAGTGTCTCCAGCTTGGCGCGGGTACGGGCCAGCACGGCTTGCTGCACGTCGAATTCTTCTCGCGTCACCAGTTCCAGCTTGGCGAAGGCCGCTTGCAGCGCCGCATGGATGTTCTTTTCCATCTCCGTCTGAAACTGGCGGAAGCTGGGTGGCAGCGCTTCGGTAAAGCGTTTGGCCAGATCATCAAAAGTCTTGGGGTCGATCATCGTCGTTTCTCCGCATGGGAATTGCCGTCACTTTAGTTTAACGGGATTTTACGGTTTGTGTGTGCCGGCCGTTACGCACAAAAATGGTGCAAAATTGGGGGCAGGTGCCCAGCTACGGGTTAATTACCGGGAAAAAATCCTATGAATTAAACATAATATGTTGTTTTTAATAAATATTATATTGATGGCACACGATATGCTTTTTGCTGGCAACCAACCGCCACGTCAATGCATGACGGACGGAAGCTGTCCGGATGCGGAAATAACAGGCCGTGCCCCGTCGGGGTGTTCCAAGCCATGGGAGATTGTAATTCATGAAACTCGTTACCGCGGTGATCAAGCCGTTCAAGCTGGACGATGTCCGAGAAGCACTCTCGGAAGTGGGTGCGCAAGGCATTACGGTGACCGAAGTCAAGGGATTCGGTCGGCAAAAGGGCCATACCGAACTGTATCGGGGCGCGGAATACGTGGTGGATTTCTTGCCCAAGATCAAGATCGAGGTCGGCGTGACCGATGATCTGGCCGACCGGGTGGTCGAGGTGATTTCCGGGGCCGCCAACACCGGCAAGGTCGGTGACGGCAAGATTTTCATCGTCGACTTGGACAATGCCGTGCGCATTCGCACCGGCGAATCTGGACCCGAGGCGCTGTGAAGGCCGTGTTCACATCCCATGCATGACCCTTTGAGTTTTAACCCTAGGAGAACCTTACTGATGACGAGAATGATGCAAGCGGCGAAAAACGGCGGTCTGTTGCTGCTGCTGACGGCGGTGCTGGCCCCGGCGCTGGCGGTGGCCCAGGAAGCGGCGGCCCCACCGACCTTGAGCGCGGGCGACACGGCCTGGATGTTGACCTCCACCGCCTTGGTGCTGTTCATGACCATTCCTGGGCTGTCGCTGTTCTACGCCGGCATGGTACGCGCCAAGAACGTGCTGTCGGTGATGATGCAGTGCTTCGCCATCACCGCGATGATTACCGTACTGTGGGCATTGTATGGCTACAGCCTAGCGTTCGATGCCACCGGCATGACCAAGGAGGCCGTCAATCTGTACACTTTCATCGGTGGTCTCGGCAAGGCGTTCTTGGGTGGAGTCGGCCGGGATAGCCTGACCGCAACCATACCGGAAAGCGTATTCGTTACCTTTCAGATGACCTTTGCGATCATCACCCCGGCGTTGATCGTTGGTGCTTTTGCCGAGCGGATGAAGTTTTCCGCGATGTTGGTGTTCATGGCGGTCTGGTTCACCATCGTTTATACACCAGTTGCCCACATGGTTTGGGGTGGTGACGGCGCGCTGATGTGGGATATGGGTGTGCTGGATTTCGCCGGCGGCACGGTGGTGCATATCAACGCGGGTATCGCCGGTTTCGTGGCCTGTCTGGTGCTTGGCAAACGCAAGGGCTATCCGCATACGGCGATGCCGCCGCATAATCTGAATTTCACCATCATGGGCGCTGGGATGCTGTGGGTCGGCTGGTTTGGTTTCAACGCCGGCAGCGCGGTGGCGGCCAATGAATCGGCGGGCATGGCCATGCTGGCGACCCAGATCGCGACCGCCATGGCGGCGCTGACCTGGATGTTCGCGGAATGGCTGTCCCACGGCAAGCCCAGCGTGCTGGGCATCGCTTCCGGCGCGGTGGCGGGCTTGGTGGCGATCACGCCGGCTTCCGGTACCGCCGGTCCGATGGGGGCGCTACTGATCGGTTTTGCGTCCGGTCTGGTCTGCTTTCTGACCTCCACCAAGCTGAAGCGGGCGTTGGGTTACGACGATTCGCTGGACGTGTTCGGCGTGCATGCGGTGGGCGGTATCCTCGGTGCAATCTTGACCGGCTTGTGCGCCGACGCCAGCATGGGCGGCGCGGGTTTGGCCGAAGGCATGACCATCGGTGCTCAGTTGTGGGTACAGACCAAGGGCGTGCTGTTCACTATCGTTTATTCCGGCGTTCTGAGCTTCGTGATCCTGAAAATCATCGATGTCGTGATCGGTTTGCGGGTCACGGAGGAGCAGGAAACCGAAGGTCTGGATATCGCGCTGCACGACGAGCG
>JAGRHI010000254.1 GCA_020445045.1 Candidatus Competibacteraceae bacterium | reverse complement strand
GGATGCGTTCCGCCGCCGCCTTGTCGCCCAGTTGGCAACCCAGCGCATAGCTGGAATCGGTGGGATAGACGATCACGTCGCCTTCGCGCAGTCGTGTTACCGCCTGCGCGATCAGACGTGGTTGCGGATTGGCGGGATGGATTTGTAAAACGCGGCTCATGGCCCTACTATTTCCAATTCGTGGATGACGATCGGTCAAGCAACTTGCCAGCCTGGCGTTGCCCGGTCAAGATGGCGGCGGTGAAGCCGCTCTTTTTTTTTAACCCTCGCCGCCGTTTCCCACACTCCATGGAACCTCGCTGCCGGCATGAAACTGCTGTTCGACTTTCTGCCCATCCTGCTGTTCTTCGTCGCCTACAAGCTGACGGACATCTATGTCGCCACCGGCGTGCTGATCGGCGTTACCCTGGCCCAGGTTGGCTGGATCTGGCTGCGGCAGCGCCGGGTCGAGAAACTACCGCTGTTCACCGCCGGACTGGTACTGGTACTGGGCAGCCTGACGCTCATTCTGCACGATCCGGTTTTCGTCAAATGGAAACCCACGGTGGTGAACTGGCTGTTCGCCCTGGCCTTTATCGGCAGCCGTTTTGTCGGCCGGCAAACCCTGTTGGAACGCATGCTGGGCGGTCAAATGGAACTTCCGGCCCGAATCTGGATCAACCTGACGCTTATGTGGGCTATTTTTTTCTTCGTCATGGGCGTGGTCAATCTGTATGTGGCGTTCACCTTCGATGAAAACACTTGGGTCAATTTCAAGCTGTTCGGGATGTTGGGGTTGACCCTGGTGTTCGTGCTGGCACAGGCGGCCTACATGAGCCGCCATCTCAAAACCGACGATGTTCCGTCAAAGGAGTCCTGATCCATGCTATACGCCATCATTGGCCGCGATGTGCCGGGTACTCTGGAACAGCGGTTGGCGGCTCGTCCCGCTCATCTGGAACGCCTGAACACCCTGTTGGCCGAGGGTCGGCTGGTGTTGGCCGGGCCACTGCCGGCCATCGACAGCCCCGATCCCGGCCCGGCTGGCTTTCAAGGTAGCTTGGTGGTCGCCGAATTCGCCACGCTGGAGGAAGCTCGGACCTGGGCCGACGCCGATCCCTACGTGGCCGCCGGCGTGTATGCGGCCGTCGAGATTTACCCGTTTCGCAAGGTGCTGCCGGCATGACCGACCGCATCGCCCTGATCGAGGAACGGTTGCGTGGCGCGCTGGCGCCCGAACGCCTGCAAATCATCGACGACAGCGCCGCTCATGCCGGTCACGCCGGCGCGCGCGAGGGCGGCCATTTCACTATTCACATCGTTTCATCGGCCTTTACCGGCAAGACGCTGATTCAGCGCCACCGCCTCATCAACGCGGCGGTGGCCGACCTGATGCGCCGGGAAATCCACGCCTTGAGCATCAAAACCGCGATTTCTCCGGCGGAGCAAGGTTTGCATTGACAACACAAGCACGCGACCCCGGTCGAATAATCCTCTCCTGGAAACAACCCCACCCCTGGAAACAACGAAATGAATAAACCGAACAAGTTGACTCTTCCGTTACTGGCGCTGTCCTCCGGCCTGCTGCTGTCTTGCGTGGCGCTGGCCGCCGACGACAAAAAAGCCGAGGCCGTTCCCGCCGCCACGCCCGCCGCCGTCAAGGCCGCGCCCGCCGCGCCCGTCGCGCCGCAAGCCGCATTCACCATCCCCGATCCAGTCGCGGTGGTCAACGGCAAGGCGATTTCCAAGGCGGCCTTCGAGCAATATGCCCAGCAGTTGCGCGGTAAGGCCAAGGTCGATTCGCCGGAAGCCAGCAAGTCGCTGGTCGACCAATTGGTCATGGAAGAACTGCTGGTTCAGCAGGCCCACAAGCAGAAGCTGGAAGATGACCCGCAAATCAAGCAGCAGTTGGAAATGATCCAACGCAGCCTGCTGGCCAGCACCGTGGTGCGGCGGATGCTGAGCGAAAACGCGCCCAGCGAAGAGGCCATCAAGAAAGAGTATGAAACCGCCGTCGCGGCGATGAAGGGCAAGGAGTACAAGGCCAGCCACATCCTGGTGGACTCCGAGGATAAGGCCAAGGAGGTCATCGCCGAACTCAAGAAAGGCGGTAAGTTCGCCGAACTGGCCAAGGCCAAATCCAGCGACAGTTCCGCGGCCAACGGCGGCGATTTGGGCTGGTTTACGCCGAGCATGATGGTGCCACCGTTCGCGCAGGCTGTCGCCAAGATGGAAAAGGGCAAGTACAGCGAGGAGCCGGTGCAGACGCCGTTCGGCTGGCACGTCATCCTGCTGGAAGATGTCCGCGACGCCAAGCCGCCGACCCTGGACGAACTGCGGCCACAGATCGCTCAGATGTTGCAGAGCCGGATGGTGAACGACTATCTGGAAAAACTGCGCGCCGGCGCCAAGATCGAAATCAATGAAATCAAGGTCAGCGCGACCGAGCCCGCCAAGGCCGAGCCCGCCAAGGCCGAGCCCGCCAAGGCCGAGCCCGCCAAGGCCGAGCCCGCCAAGGCCGAGAAGAAGTAACTGCCCGAGTAAGCCTTGAGATGGCAACCGGCTTGCCGGTTGCTATCTCTCCAGCAGATTCAACAGTCCTGCCTCGTCCAGTATCCGCACCCCCAGTTCCCGCGCTTTGTCCAATTTGGAACCCGCGTCGTGGCCCGCCACCACGTAATCGGTTTTCTTCGATACGCTGCCCGCCACCTTGGCGCCCAGCGCCCGCAGACGTTCGGATGCTTGGTCGCGAGTCAGTGATTCCAAGGTGCCGGTCAGCACGAAGCTCTTGCCCGCCAGGAATTCCCCGGTACTGGTTTGCGCGGCCGTCGTTGGCCACCGTACCCCAGCGGCCAGTAAGCGAGTCAGCACTTCCTGGTTATGAGGCTCCTGAAAAAAGGCAAGAATGGCGGCGGCAACCACCGGACCGACATCCGGTACTTGCAGCAAACGGGTTTCATCGGCCGCCAGCAGCGCGTCCAGCGTACCCAAATACCGCGCCAAGGCCCGCGCCGTGGCTTCCCCAACCTCACGGATTCCCAGCGAATACAGGAATCGTTCCAGCGAGGTGGCCTTGCTGCGTTCCAGCGCTTCGACCAGATTGGCGGCGGACTTGGCGCCCATCCGTTCCAAACCGGCCAGTGTCGTCGCATCGAGCGCGTACAAATCGGCGGGATCGTGCACCAGGTCTCGCTCGATCAGTTGCTCCACCAACTTGTCACCCAACCCGTCGATGTCCATCGCCCGGCGCGAAGCGAAATGGCGGATCGCTTCCTTGCGTTGGGCGCGGCAATACAAGCCGCCGACACAGCGAGCGACCGCTTCGCCTTCTGGACGGATAACCCGTGACCCGCACACCGGGCAGATGGCCGGCATCGCGAATGGTTGCGTGTCGGGCGGGCGGCGCTCCAATACCACGCCGACGACTTCGGGAATGACATCACCGGCCCGGCGCACGATGACGGTATCGCCCACTCGTACATCCTTGCGCGCTACCTCATCGGCGTTGTGCAACGTCGCATTGGTGACGGTGACACCACCGACGAACACCGGTTTGAGCCGCGCCACCGGAGTGATCGCGCCGGTACGGCCGACTTGTACCTCGATGGCCTCGACCACGGTCAGCTCTTCCTGAGCCGGGAATTTATGCGCCACCGCCCAGCGCGGTTCTCGGGTGCGAAAACCCAGTTGTCGTTGCCAGGCGATGCGGTCGACCTTGTACACCACGCCGTCGATGTCGAAGGGCAACGAGTCGCGCTTCTCGGCGATGGCGCGGTGAAAGGCGATCAGGCCATCCGTGCCCCGCGTCACCGCGCGTTCTTCGCATACCGGCAATCCCAGCACGGCCAGTGCGTCAAGCATCGCGCCATGCGTGGCCGGGATGTCCCAACCTTGCACCTCGCCCAGCCCGTAGGCAAAAAAGGACAGCGGCCGTTTCGCGGCCAGATTCGGGTCGAGTTGCCGGATGCTGCCCGCCGCGCCGTTGCGGGGATTGACCAAGGTGGGTAACCCCGCGGCGCGCTGCCGGGCGTTGTAGCGTTCGAAATCCGCACGGCTCATGTACGCTTCGCCGCGCACTTCCAAAACCTCGGGCGCGGCGCCTTGCAACCGGAGTGGCACGGCCCTGATGGTGCGCACGTTCTGAGTGACGTCCTCGCCGGTCTCGCCATCGCCGCGGGTGGCCGCCAGCGCCAGTGCGCCTTGTTCGTAGCGCAGGTTGATGGCCAGGCCGTCGAATTTCAACTCGCAGGCGTACTCGACCGGTTCCGCGTCGTCGCTCAGGTCCAGTTCGCGTCGTACCTGGGCATCGAAGGCCGCCGCGCCGTCCGGGCCGGTGTCGGTTTCGGTGCGGATGGACAGCATCGGGACCCGATGCCGCACCGGTACGAATGCCGCCAGCGGTTTGCCACCCACCCGCCGGGTCGGAGAATCGACGGCGATCAGCTCCGGATGGGCGGTTTCCAACGCCTGGAGTTCCCGAAACAGCCGATCGTACTCGGCGTCGGGAATTTCCGGATCGTCCAGCACATAGTAGCGGTAGTCATGCCAGTTGAGCCGCTCACGCAGCCAAGCGGCCCGATGTCGCGGATCGGTGAAAAGCGCCATGTCGCTCTCGCGCCATCAGAGCGGCTGCGCTCGCCGCCGCCGCTCCAGTTCGGCGACTTCGTCGCGCAACCGCGCGAGCGCCTGATTGGTCATCCGGTTGCGTTGCTCGTCACAGATCAGCCCGCCCAACCTCTGAGCCAGTTGGTCAGCGGTAATGACTAGCAGGTCCAGCGCCTTCATTTCCCCAAGCGGACCGGGTAACTTCATGAAGAGCAGTAGGCCCGGCGTATGCAGTTCTTGCAAGGTTTGCGGCTCGAACGAGCCGGGCTTGCGCAGGTGGGCGAGGCCAAGGATCGGGACATCGGCGGCTTCCGTCTCCGGGAACAGTTCGTACAGCCCTTCGGAATTCAGACGAAATCGCAGCGCCTCGGCCACGACCTGGATTTTGGGGCCGTGAAAGAGCTGGTGCCGCGATGCCATCACGGTCAGCACCAGGGTCATTTTTGGCGAGCGCGGCGGCGCGGTGGGTTCCTGCCGCGACTCTTGTGGTGGGGGCGCTAGCGTGGTGGGTGGGGGCGCTTCGCTATCGTCGACCGGCGCCTCCGCCTCGACTACCGTCGTGGAGTTCTGGCGATTGATGGGCCGGATTTCCACATCCACCAGCACCTTGTCGGCCAGAGGGTGATCGGGAGTGATGCGGCCCAGTTCGCCAAAATCATGCCCATCGGCCTCTTCGTCCGGCGGTGACGCTTGCGTGTCGCCCAGCACCGGCTCCTTGGAGAGTCGATGCCGGCGGTTGCCGATCCCTTCCTTCAGGTGCGAGCGGATGCCCCAGAGGTAAATCAGGATAACGACGACGGCCCCAATACCGGCCAGCAGCCACTGTAATTGTGTTTTGTCCAATTCCATGAATCGAAAGCCTCAGATTGCGCCTGTCGCAATAATGAGATTATGTCGCGATAAGAGACCGCAATGGCAAGCCGCCATTACCACTGTCGGCGGATTGGGGATTGCAACCATCGTTTATACTGTAATCCCCACGCTTTCACAAATGGCATCCGCCGCGCCCAGTCCGGGGACGCGGCCCGCGCGTCGAGGCCGGCTAGCCGGCCTCGGCCAGCCGCGCCGCCGCCGCGACATCGACCGCGACTAGCCGCGATACTCCAGGTTCCTGCATGGTCACACCGGCCAGATGCTCGGCGATCTCCATGGTCGCCTTGTTGTGGGTGATGAAAACGAACTGCACTCGTGTCGACATATCGCGGACCAACGCGCCGAACCGGCCGACATTGGCTTCGTCCAGCGGTGCGTCCACCTCGTCCAACAGGCAAAATGGGGCCGGGTTGAGCTGAAAAATGGCGAACACCAGGGCGACCGCGGCCAACGCCTTTTCGCCACCGGACAGCAGGCTGATCGACCCGACCCGCTTGCCCGGCGGCTTGGCCATGATCGCCACTCCGGCGTCCAGCACGTCCTCGCCGGTTAGTTCCAGGTGGGCTTGGCCGCCGCCGAACAACCGGGGAAACAGCTCGCTCAGGTCGGCGTTGACCCGTTCGAAGGTGTCCTGGAAGCGGGCGCGGGTCTCGCGATCGATTTTGCGAATGGCGTTGTCCAGAGTGGCCAACGCTTCCAGCAGATCGGTGTTCTGGGCATCGAGGTACTGCTTGCGTTCGGACAATTGGGCAAACTCCTCGATGGCCGCCAGATTGATGGGACCCAGTCGCTGGATGCGCCGCTCCACTTGCTCCAGCCGCGCCAGCCAGTCACCTTCAGCCGCGGCTTCCGGTAGGGTGGGCAGCACCGCTTCCGGTTCGGCGGCCAGTTCATGCAATTGCTCGCGCAAGTTTTGCTGGCGCACTCGCGCCTCGCTCAGCGCCAACCGCTGTTCCTCGATCCGCTGGCGCTGGGTTTCGATCTGCCGCTCGCGGCGGGCGCGGGACTGCTCGCCGGCTTCCAATGCCGAGTCCTGGGCTTCGAGAGCGTGGCGGGCCTCGCGGAGTTCCGCTTCGACCGTGAGCCGGGTTTCCAGCCAGCCGGTTAGCTCTTCCTCGATGGTGGCTTGCGCCACGCTGTCATCGCCAGCGCGTTCTTCGACCAATCGCGCCCGCCGTGCCTGCAATTGTTGCCGCTGGGTATCCAGCCTTTCCATGGCTTGGCTGGCGGCGCTCGCCCGCACCCGCAGGGTTTCGATGGCCGTCGTCTGGCGGGTCACCGCCTGACGGGTGGTGTCCGCTCGGGCGCGGCACTGTTCGATCCGTGCGCGCAACCGCTCCTGGTCCTCGTTCAAATCCACTTGTTCGCCTCGTAGGCTCTCCAGCGCCAACAACGCTTCCTCCAAGCGCAGCCGGGCCAGTTGCACTTGTTCCCGATCCTGCTCGCACTGATCGCCCAGTTCGGCGAGTTCCTCGGTCAACGTGGCTCGGCGGGCGCGGGCTTGCTCCCAGCGAGCCTGCATGGTGTGACATTCTCCCTGCAAGCGAGCATGGTCGCGATGATCCTGATTGACGGCCTGCTGGAGATCACGGCGCTCACGTTCACGTTCGCGCTGCTGGGCGCGGAGTTGCTCCAGGTGCGCGGTTTGCCGTTCCAGCGCCACCGCGTCCGCATCGAGCGCGGCGGCGAGCCGGCGGATTTCCCGCTCGCGCGCCAGTACCCCGTCGCTGCCTTCCCGCGCCAGCCGCAGCCAGCGACGCCCGCACAACACGCCATCCGGCGTGACCAGCGCCTCGCCGTCGCGCAGCTCCGCACGACGCGCCAGTGCTTCCGTCAGGGTGGCGGCGGTATCGATCCCCAGCAAGGCGGCGAGTGGCCACGGCGCGCGCACCCGCGCGGCCAAGCCCTCCGGCGGTGCCGCGTCCCCGAACTCGTCCGGGAAGGTTTCCAATAGAGTCAACCGGCCCTGCGGTAGTTCGACGGCGGCGTGCGCCA
>JAGRHI010000253.1:1165-1741 GCA_020445045.1 Candidatus Competibacteraceae bacterium | reverse complement strand
TGGTCGGCTTCAACCCGGTGGTGGTGCACGGCGGCGGCCCGCAGATCAGCGAGTTGCTCAAGCGCATCGGCAAGGAAAGCCGCTTCGTGGATGGAATGCGGGTCACCGACAGCGAGACCATGGATGTGGTGGAAATGGTGCTGGGCGGGCTGGTCAACAAGGAAATCGTCAACAACATCAATCGCCACGGGGGTTGCGCGGTGGGCCTGACCGGCAAGGACGGCGATCTGATTCACGCCCGTAAACTGACCATCACCCGCAAGAGCCCCGATCTGGAAGCGCCGGAAATCGTCGACATCGGCCATGTCGGCGAAGTCGCCAGCATCGATAAATCCATCGTCGAGACGCTGGCCAGCGGTAACTTCATCCCGGTGATCGCGCCGATTGGGGTCGGCCCGGATGGACAGTCCTACAACATCAACGCCGATCTGGTCGCCGGCAAGATGGCCGAGGTGCTGCACGCCGAGAAACTGATCCTGCTCACCGACACCACCGGCGTACTAAGCCAGGAAGGCAAACTGCTGACCGGCCTGGACGCCCGGCAGGTACAGGCGCTGATCGACGACGGCACCATCC
>JAGRHI010000253.1:0-1076 GCA_020445045.1 Candidatus Competibacteraceae bacterium | reverse complement strand
GAACACGCGGTACTGGTGGAACTGTTCACCGACGCCGGTATCGGTACGCTGATTCGGGGGTAGGTGGATTACCACCTCAGGCGGTGGAAGACAACACTGGGCTCGGACAATTCTAAGCAGCTAAAAACACACAATATATTGGGCTAATTTTTAAGGCAACACACGATAGGTAGTACCTTGGAATGGTAGTAGCCCAGTGCCGGTTTGACTCACATCAATCCGGGTGCCAGTTCAGGCACTCCAAGCCCAGCACTCGGGAGAACTCTCGGACATTGCGCGTCACCAGTGTGGCTCGGTGACGCAACGCCGTGGCGGCGATCAGCGTGTCGTGCGGCCCGATGGGCGTACCCATGGCCTCCAGTCCGACGCGAATCTGGGCGGCTTGGACCGCGCATTCGCTGTCGAAGGGCAAAACTTGCATCGGCCTCAACAGTTGCGCCAACGCCGCCAGTCGCGGCGCGGCGGCATCCGGTGGCAGGCGCAGCAGCCCATAACGCAGCTCGTATTCCACAATGGCTGGTACGCCGAGATCCGAGGGACGCAGGGCTTGCAGGCGCGGCACCACTTGCGGGTCGCCCCGAAAGTAGTAACTGATGGTGTTGCTGTCGAGGATCAGCACGGCTGGCACTCAAAAACCCAGGCGTTGCACATCCGTGGACGGTGAGGCTGGGTTGTCCTCGCGCAGCGGAAAGTCGGCAAATCGTCCCGCCAAGTCCAGGCAATCCCGAGGCCATTCATGGGCTGCGTATTTACGAATGAGGTCCGCCACCCAGCGACTTTTAGACATGCCATTAGCCTGTGCGGCCTGTTCCACCAACGCCTGTGTGGCGTCATCCAGATAGAGCGTAATTTGCGACATGGGACACCTCTAGCCATGGGTCAAGGCACTTATATTCGCAAGTATATAGTCTTCCCAATTCAGAACCGGACATGTATTGATATTAACTCATTGTTTTCAAAGCATGAGTGATGTACGGATCACTATTAAGAAGACTATATGTCCTTTCGCGGATGCAATGAGATGACCCGCTCACGTTTTCTTGCCCTTGGTCACAGAAATGGACCCCAATCATTGG
>JAGRHI010000252.1:297-2442 GCA_020445045.1 Candidatus Competibacteraceae bacterium | reverse complement strand
CGGGCTTTGCCGGCTCCACCACCAGGCCGCGGTCTTGATCGGGAGTCGATGAATATTCCTTGCTCATGGCATGCGTGTTGGATCTGAGGTAAAGAAGCATCTTGCGTCCGGCAACGCCGCAAGCCGGCGTGTCGTTCCGCTCATTGGCGTTGGCTGACATTTAGATAATACGCGGAACACAAGTTTCCTCAAGAGCCTTTCGCACGCAAAAAAACCAGAGGGCTCCCGGCACCGTGGAGAGAGTGCGATTATCCGCCGGGTGAGGCCGACAGCCACACGCAATCAAGTAAACAGCGCGTGACCGAGGGTACGCACCACGATACCCACCGCCGCGCCCAGCACCGCCGGCCGCCAGACCCCGGCAACGCGCCGACCCGCCGAAACGAGCACCGCGACCCCGGCAAGATCGAGTGGATGAATCAGGAAACCGGCTCCGTGGTTGAGAGTGGCCACCGTCACGGCGCCATTGCGCAACATCTCGTCCATCACCCCCATCATCGCCGTGCCGCCAGCGATGTACTTGGTCAGCGTGGGCAGGATCATCGCCGGGTCCCCATGCAGCGTCGCCATGAGCGGAGCCAAGCCACGGGTGAGCGCATCGATCGCACCGATCGAACGCAGCGCCATCACCGCCACCAGGGCGAGCACCAGCATCGGGATCGATCCCACCGCGATCTTGAAGGCTTCCGCGCCGGCCCGATTGATCACGTCGAGCACACCCTTCCCGCTATTCGCCACCGCGTGGTGCAAGGTTTCGTCCAGCACGCCTTCCTCGGCGGATAGATTCCGACCGAACAGGTAGTAAGTCGCGGCGGCCGCCAACAGACCACCGAGCAGCGACAGCCCGAGCGTCGCGCCGAAATCCAAGCCCATCGCCGTCATCGGGATCATGACATTGGCCTGGGCCATCGCCATCACCATCGCCAGCGTGGCGGCAATGTGACGATCCGAAGCACCGCGCTGTTCCATCATCGTCAGCGTCGCGACCGGCGCGGCGAAACTCACGAAACTGATTTGCAACGCAGCGAACACGCCCAACCCAGTCAAACCAATCGGTTTGAGCAGCGGCGCAAGGCGATGCACGATCCAATCGAGCACGCCACGCGCTTCCAACAGGCGCATCAGCGAGAGCATGACCACCATGACCGGCAGCAACACGAATAGCGACAACTCCACCGCCGAACGGCCAGCGCGCAGAATGACGTCGATCAGAATGTCCATGAGTTCAGCGGCTGCTCAAACGAGATATTCATCGAACTTTTTAGACCACCATCCTTGTTCACCTGAAACGTTCCCGTTGGGACCGGGAAAACAAAACGGTGCCCGGTTTCCCGAACACCGCTTCATATCAAACACCCACCGAATCAGATCAATCCATCGCCTCGTACAGCGGCAGGGTCAGGAACTCGGGATAATCCGGCGACAGGCTCATCGTCTCGAAGATGCCGGCGGCCTGATCGTAGGTCGCGGTATCTTCGCCCTGGGCGGTGACAGTGGTTTTCACTTTAGCCAGCTCCTCGGGAATGAGGCCATGAACCAACTCGGCGGTGACCTTGCGACCATCGTCCAGAATCCCTTTCGGGCTGACCACCCACTGCCACACCTGCGAGCGGGAAATTTCGGCGGTGGCGGCGTCTTCCATCAAGTTATGGATCGGCACGCAACCGTTACCGGCCAGCCAGGACCCCAGGTAGTGAATGCCGACATTGATGTTGTTGCGCAAACCGGCTTCGGTGATGGGCTGCTCGGGTTGGAAATCCAGGAAATTCTTGGCCGTGAACACCTCGTCCCGCTGCTTTTCCCACTGATTCGGCTGGTCGCCCAGTACCTTGACGAATTCCTCGTGGGCGATCGGCACCAGACCGGGATGCGCCACCCAACCACCGTCGAAACCGTCGTTGGCGTCGCGGGTCTTGTCGTGGCGAATGCCGGCCAGCGCTTTCTCGTTGGCGACCGGATCGTCCTTGATCGGAATCAGCGCCGACATGCCACCCATCGCCGGCGCGCCGCGCTTGTGGCAAACCTTGACCAATTGCAGGGCATAGGAGCGCATGAACGGCACTTCCATGGTGATCGCGCCACGATTGGCCAGACAAAAGTTTTTGTTCTTCTTGAATTTTTTGATGCAGGAGAAAATATAGTCCC
>JAGRHI010000252.1:0-271 GCA_020445045.1 Candidatus Competibacteraceae bacterium | reverse complement strand
TGCTCGCGCAGTTCGTAGAGGATTTCTTCCATCTCGAAGGTGGCAAGAATGGTCTCGACCAGTACGGTGGCCTTGATGGTTCCCTGCGGAATACCCAACTCGTTTTGCGCCATCACGAAGATGTCGTTCCACAACCGCGCTTCGAGGTGGCTCTCCATCTTCGGCAGGTAATAGAACGGGCCGGCGCCACGAGCGATCTGCTCCTTGGCGTTGTGGAAGAACACCAGACCGAAATCGAAAATGCCGCCGGAAACGCGCTGGCCATCGACCG
>JAGRHI010000251.1 GCA_020445045.1 Candidatus Competibacteraceae bacterium | reverse complement strand
TGAGAATTCCAAGGAAATTCAATGCTTCCGGGTGATCTGGCTGGGCATCGAGCACCCGCTGATAAAAAGCCTGCGCCTGGGTCAGATTACCCTGGCGATGCTGCGTCATCGCTTGGTCGAACCATCCGGCCACCACCGTGGACCGCAAAGTATCGTCAAACGCCTTGGATTTGCCGTCATTGCCGTTCACAGGCACCTCCTCAAGCTTGTTTCGATCCCGCTTCCGCCCGCGCCGCCGGCCAAGGCTTGCGCGCCAACACCAGGAAACCGGCGACCGGATGGCCACCTTCCAGACGCAAGTCCACGGTTTCCAGAGTCTCGACCACCATGCCGGCCTGGACCAGTTCTCGGCGCAAATAGGCTTCGGCATGCTGGTAGCGACCGCTGCGATCGAGCCGGAATTCCTCCGTTCCTCCCTCCTCGCCACGCTCCACGGTAAACGCCAGCCAACCTTCGGGTCGCAGGGCGGCGGCGGCGGCGGCCAACACCGGCCCTAGATCGCCAAAATAAACCAGCGTATCCGCCGACACGATCAGGTCATGGGACACGGGTCGGGCGGCGAGGAACGCGGTCAACTCCGCGACCGCCAATTCGTCGTAATCCCCCCGCGCTCGCGCGCGCTCCACCATGCGCGGCGACAAATCGACTCCGATCAAGCGGCGGGCGTAAGGACGCAACAGCGGCCCACAAAGCCCCGTGCCGCAACCGGCATCCAACACCTCCAGCGACTGGGTCGGCGCGCCCAGCGTCGTACCGATTTCCCCAGCAATCAAGTCCGGCGCCCGATAGTCCAGCCGATGCAAATGGTCGTCGAAGCTGTCGGCCATGCCGTCGAACAATTCCTGGACATAATCGTCCGCCGCCCGGGCTGGCGCGGCACGCCCGGAATGGGCCGCCAGCAGATGTCGAGCAACCGGGTTGGCCGGGTCCTGCTCCAGCCAACCCCGAAACAGCTCGGCGGCTTCCTCGCTGCGATTAAGCCGGTACAACAACATGCCCAGACTCTTGTAGGCGGACGCCTGGCCGGGTCGCAAGCGGATCGCCTCGCGGAACGCGGCCATCGCTTCTTCATGGCGTTCCAGCGCGACCAGCGCCTTGCCCAGATTGAGATGAACCTCCGCCAGTCGCGGATTCAAGGCAAGTACCTGCTGGCAAGCGGCCACCGCTTCCTCGAACCGGCCGGACCGCCGTAGCATGATGCCGAGATTGCAGTGGGCACCGAAATTACCGGGCGCCAGCTCGATGGCCTGGCGATAGGCCGCCGCCGCCTCATCGAAGCGCTCCATGGCGGCCAGCACATTGCCCAAATTGCTATGCGCGTCCGCATAGCGCGGGTTCAGTTCGAGCGCTTGGCGGATCAGCCTGACGGCGCCGTCGTTTTCACGCCGTTGCGCGGCGAGCACCCCCAGAAAATGCAGGGCGTCGACCTGCCGCGGATTCCGGCGCAGTATCTGACGGTAAAGCGCTTCCGCCGCGTCGAGTTGCCCCTGTCGGTGCAGGGCGATCGCCTGCTCGACTCGTTGTGCTTCGCTGGCGGGAACATCCGACCGCGCCGCGCCGGCGAGCGCCCTACGTTGCTTGCGATTCATCGGCATCGTCCCGAATGTCCGGTTGAACAGTCCGGCGATGCAGCCAGAAGGGCAGGCTGCGGCCGGTTTTTCTCATCCAGCGCAGCAACAGCGAATCCCCGCTGAATTCGATCACCCAGTAAATTCGTTCCGGTTCTTCGATGTCTTCCCAGCACAGCAACAACTCCGGTCCGCGCAACTCCCAGCGACCGACGGCTTCCGTTGCCGATTCCATCGCCGTCCACTGAAAAGAACCATCCTCGCTCAACCGTAGGCTTTCGTCGTCGGAATACCACTCGCCAATCAATTCCTCCGACGCCGGCATCCGCAGCAAAGCTTCCAGTGGGTCGCAACAGTTCGGCCGCACTGCCCGCGCTACTCGCGGCGCGGGTGGCATCGGCGGTTGTGCCGGTACCGGAGGCACCTGGGGTGGTCGTCGTTGGGACAGCGCCCGCGGGTCGCGCGCCAGGTAATTCTGTTCGACGACATGACCGAGCCATTCTCCGTCATACTTCCACACGGAACCTTGTGCGTCGCGCCAACCTAGATAGCGTCCAAATCTGTCGAACAACCGGTCATTCTTGAAAAATCCCGCGTAGACGCCGGTCCATTTGAACAGATAAGCGCTTTCGCCTTCACTACTCGGCATCTCGAACTCATCCAGTCTCACGTTTCAGTCTCCGGCGACAACTTAGTGGCTAATAGCTCTTTACAGAGGAGTTAGCTCATTCGACCCATCCGGGTGCCATTTCCAAACCTTTCCTTCAAAACCATCAATCTTGCCATAAGGTATATAGGGCCAAAGACCAGTGGTCTGGCTTTCATTTGAGGCGTATACGTAGGCCTTAGCAGTCTTTGCCATGGCACTACAGAAGAGATTGCCATCCTTAGCCCCCGTGAAGGAAACGACGTTACAAGCCACGATATAAATCTCATCCACCAAGCCTGATATATTTGAAAATAAGCTTAACTGACCCCAACTAATGCCCTTGCCAAGACCCAAGCTTGCAGGTGATCCATGGCAATTAATAATCAACGCCTTCAACTTACCACCGGGAGCAGATTTTGCTACTGTAGCCGTCCACTTTAAAATATGATCTGGTTCCTCACTTCTTGGAATTTCCCATGTATTCCACATCTTATAATGTGGCCCAGGCGCATCTTCGGAATTTAAAGCCATGGCTGGTTGGGGAATGGCGATCATGCAGAATCTCCTTTAGAGAAGATTGGATTGATTAAATGCTATTTTGGAACATGAATCACCCATTTCGAATTTAAAATTTCACCATAAACACACCTCCAGAAAAGTCAATCCCAAGAGATGCACGATCAATGCCAATCCAATTCAATCCCTATTCAATACGATATTTTCATGCCAACCAACCATATAAGAATCGATAACCGATCCAGAATGAATCCCTGCCGCTTATTCTGGACCGGTTCACTTCAGCCTGCTTCTCTTACTCGAACTCGAAACCAAACTCCCCATCCACGACCTTAATCCGCACCCGTGAAACCGGCTGGCCTTCCACCATCCGATTCAGAAATTCCTGACTGATCGCCGGCAACACGGTATTGGTCAAAATGGCGTCCACCATTCGCCCACCGCTCTCAAGCTCCGTGCAGCGGCTGACGATCAGCTTGACCACCTCGTCGTCGTAGTCGAGCGGAACCTTGTGGTTCTCCAAAACCCGTTTCTGAATCCGTCCCAGTTGCAGGCGCACGATATCGCCGATCATCTCGTCACTAAGCGGGTAATAGGGAATCGTCACCAACCGGCCCAGCAGTGCCGGCGGAAATACCTTGAGCAACGGCTCCCGCAGTGCCTTGGCCAAGCCATCGGGATCGGGCAACAAGTCCGGGTCCTTGCACATGCCCATGATCAAATCGGTACCGACGTTGGTGGTCAGCAGGATCAGAGTGTTCTTGAAATCGATGTGCCGCCCTTCGCCGTCCTCCATCCATCCCTTGTCGAATACCTGGAAGAAGATTTCGTGTACGTCGTGATGGGCCTTTTCCACCTCGTCCAGCAGCACCACACTGTAGGGCCGGCGGCGCACCGCCTCGGTCAGCACCCCACCCTCGCCGTAGCCGACATAGCCCGGCGGCGCGCCCTTGAGAGTGGAAACGGTGTGCGCTTCCTGGAACTCGCTCATGTTGATGGTGATGACGTTCTGCTCGCCGCCGTACAGCGCCTCGGCCAGCGCCAGCGCCGTCTCGGTCTTGCCCACCCCGGACGGGCCGGCCAACATGAACACGCCGATCGGCTTGCTGGGGTTGTCCAAGGCGGCGCGTGAGGTCTGAATCCGCCGGGCGATCATATCCAGGGCATGGCGTTGACCGATGATGCGGCGGTTGATGATGTCGGCTAGCTTGAGCACGGTTTCGATTTCGTTCTTGACCATGCGCCCGACCGGAATGCCGGTCCAGTCGGCAACCACGGAGGCCACCGCCTGAGCGTCCACGCTAGGCAGAATCAGCGGCGTTTCACCCTGCAATTCGTGCAGTCGGGTTTGGAGATCCTTCAGCTCCTCCAGCCAGGTCTGCCGTTGCGGGTCGGGTTCGGCCGCGGCCTCCGTTTCCACCGCGCCACCATCTCCACGCAACTTGGCGCGCAGTTCCAGGATCTGATCCACCACGCCTTTTTCTTCCTGCCAACGAGCCTCCAGTTCTCCCAATCGTACTTGCTCGGCCTGCAATTTCTCGGTGGCATCGGCCTGACGCTGGGCGGTATCGATACCGACCGCCGTCTCGCGACCGATGATCTCCAGTTCGGTGTTCAGCCCTTCGATGCGGCGGCGGCAATCCTCGACCTCGGCCGGCACCGCGTGCAGACTGATCGCCACCCGGGCGCTGGCGGTATCCAGCAGACTGACCGCCTTGTCCGGCAACTGCCGGGCCGGGATGTAGCGATGCGACAGCTTGACCGCCGCCTCCAGCGCCTCATCAAGAATCTGCACTCGGTGATGCTGCTCCATGGTCGAGGCCATGCCACGCATCATCAGGATGGTTTTTTCCTCGCTGGGCTCGCCGACCTGCACCACTTGGAAGCGGCGGGTTAGCGCGGGATCTTTTTCGATGTGCTTCTTGTATTCGGCCCAGGTGGTGGCGGCGATGGTGCGCAATTTACCGCGCGCCAATGCTGGCTTGAGCAGGTTGGCGGCGTCGCCGGTGCCAGCCGCGCCGCCGGCGCCAATCAGGGTATGGGCCTCGTCGATGAACAGAATGATCGGCTTGGGGGAGGAGTGGACTTCGTCGATCACCTGCCGCAACCGGTTCTCGAACTCACCTTTCATGCTGGCGCCGGCTTGCAGCAGACCCACATCCAGCACTCGCAACGTCACGTCCTTGAGCGGCGGCGGCACGTCCCCGGACGCGATACGCTGGGCGAAACCTTCCACCACCGCCGTCTTGCCCACGCCGGCCTCGCCCGTCAGGATCGGGTTGTTCTGGCGGCGGCGCATCAGAATATCGACGATCTGGCGGATTTCCTCGTCACGGCCGACGATGGGGTCCAGTTCGCCCTTGCGCGCCCGTTCGGTCAGATCCACCGAAAAGCGTTGCAAGGCTTCCTGCTTGCCCATCTGTGCTGGCGCCACGGCTTCGCTGGCCTCGCCGGGCGCCGCGCCGCCACCGACCTGAGAACCATCCGAGGCGCGCAACCCGGTTTCCGGCGAGGCGGCGACGATATCGTTAAACCGGTCGCCCAGTTCGTCCAGCTTGATCTTGTCGAATTCGCGCGAGATGGCCAGCAGCACGTTGCGCAGGTCCGGCGTCCGCAGCATCCCGACCAGCAGGTGCCCGGTGCGTACTTGGGAGTCCTTGAACATCAGGGTCGCGCACACCCAGCCGTTTTCCACCGCCGCATCGACATGGGAGGACAGGTCAGAAATCGAAGTCGAGCCGCGCGGCAGCCGGTCCAACGCCTCGGTGAAATCCTTGGCCAGCCGCGACGGATTCAAACTGAAGTGTTGGATGATCCGGTGCAGGTCCGAATCCTGCAATTGCAGGATTTGATGCAGCCAGTGCACCAGTTCCACATAAGGATTACCGCGCAGCTTGCAGAAAACGGTGGCGCTTTCGATGGCTTTATAGCCCAGACTATTCAGCTTACCGAATGCGGTGACGCGACTGATTTCGGCCATAGGTTCAGACTCCCAGCGGCATTGACAGGTCAACAGACAAGGCCAAGGGATAAAGGCCAAGGTCAGGTGAGGCGGCCTCCAGCCGGTCTTCGGCCCTGTTACCGCTCACCCCTAACCCGTCGCCTTTAACCCGTCACCTCAAGATCAGGTACAGTGGATCATGGCATCCAGCTTCAGATCATCGACGTCGCGATCCGGCGGCTGGCTGGTCAGCCAGGTGGTCCAGCCCAACTGCGACCCTTCGCCCAATCGCAGCGGCGGTACTTCCTCCTTGCGGAGGATCAGATTGACATCCCACAGCA
>JAGRHI010000250.1:16197-19154 GCA_020445045.1 Candidatus Competibacteraceae bacterium | reverse complement strand
CACCGTGCAACGCAACAACCCCGAAAGCAGCCCGTTGCATTGGATCGCCGGCCAGCGAGCACTGCGGGCGGATGGCTCGCAGGGGCTGTTGGCCAGCCAATCGGCCCAGGCTCCGCCCAAGTTACTGGCGGCGATCACTGCGGAAGCCGCCATGCTGGATCGAGAGGAAACGACGGTACTGGCCGTCGAATTCGCGGAGGCCGAGAATCAGGCGCTGGAACGGGCGGAGCGGATGCGGTGAAGCCGGCTTTGGTTTTGCGAGTCATGCTGGGCTTGTACTGACGACATGGAAGAACGAGTCGGCGCGCTCTGGCATCGTTTCGTCACCCGCGCGGCGCAACGCCATGACTCGGACGCGGCGGTCACTCTTGTCGAAATCGAGAAAACCGCCGGTTTGCTGTTTCGCGCTTTCGGCGGCGATCCCGGCTTGCGAGTCGCGACGGCGGCGATGGTTCGGCACGGCGCGCGGCGCGGCTGGCTGGCGCGGGTCGCCGGGGTGGGAGACCAAGCGGAGCTGGCTAGCCGCGATCTGGAAACCCTACAACTGCCGTCGGAACTGGCGCTGCTGCCGAGCCGCGAACTGAACCACGACTTGTATCTATGGTTGATCGCGCTGGCCGCCGCTCACGACGCCGGCGGCCCGGATACTAACTGGCTGACCGGCAACCAGCGGGCAACCGTGCGGGTACTGGCGCGCTATCCCGGCCTACGGGCTCGCTACCGGCGATTGGTGACCGCCGTGCTGGCGGCACGGCAATCACCGGAACGCTTGCCGCCGGACGAAGCGGCTCAGGAAACCCAGCTACGGCAAGCCTTGCGCCAGCCCGGCAGCGTGACGGCGTTGCCCACCGCCCGCCGCCCGCCACAACCGATACCGCTTTGGCTCTATCCCGACTCGGCCCGCGCCGCCGCCCGATCCCGGCGGCGCGACACCGGTCAGCCACCGTCTGGCGGTGGTGGCCCAGCGGAACGCGACCGTCAGCGACATCGCGCCGAATCCGTGGATTTGCCGACGCGCCAAAGTCCTTTTCTGTTGCCCTTCCGAGCGGAAAGCCTGCTGTCCTGGGCTGAATTCGTGCGGGTCAACCGGCCCGACGACAACGATTCCGTACCCAATGCGGCGGCGGCGCGGGACATGGAGGTGCTCAGCGTCAGCCAGGACGGCGCCAACACTGCTTCCCGGGTGCGCTTCGACCTCGACCTGCCCTCCGCCAGCGAGGACGATCTGCCACTAGGGCCGGGAATCAAGCTACCGGAATGGGATTACCGCAAGCGGCTGCTCGTGCCGGATTATTGCCGCGTGCAAGAGATGCTGGCCCGCCGCGCCGAACCCTGCGAGTTGCCGCCGGCCTTGCGTCGCAGTGCCCGGCATCTGCGTCGCCAGTTCGAGATCCTGCGACCCGCGCACGGCTGGCGCCGCGCCCAGCCCGACGGCGAGGAACTCGATCTGGATGCCTGCGTGCGCCACACCACCGATTGCGCCGGCGGTGGGCAGGGTCATGAACGCGGGCTGTACCGGCAACGGATGCGACAGGAGCACGATTTGGCCTGCCTGCTGCTAGCGGATTTGTCGCTGTCCACCGATGCCTGGATCAACAATCAGGGGCGGGTGATCGAAACGATCCGCGATAGTCTGTTCCTGTTCGCCGAGGCGCTGGCGGTCACCGGCGACCGCTTCGCGTTGTACGGCTTTTCGTCGCGCCAGCGCCAGCACGTGCGGGTACAACGCATCAAGACCTTCGGCGAGCGCTACACCGCCACGGTGCGCGGGCGGATCAACGCGATCAAACCGGGTTATTACACCCGCATGGGCGCGGCCATTCGCCATGCCAGCAACTTGCTCGGCCGGCAAACCGCCGCGCGCCGGCTGCTGCTGTTGCTGACCGACGGCAAACCGAACGATCTCGATCATTACGAAGGGCGGTACGGAATCGAGGATACCCGCATGGCGCTGCTGGAAGCCCGCCAAGCCGGTTTGCGGCCCTTCTGCGTGACCATCGACCAGGAAGCCGATGATTATCTGCCTTATCTGTTCGGGCGGGACGGATTTGTGCTGATCCATCACCCGGAAGAGTTGCCGCGTCGCTTGCTGCTACTGTATACGCGGTTGACCCACTGAACCGGGAGGAGCTCATGATCGATCCGCGACTACTGGCCGAAACGGTACGCGCCGCTTGCATCCAGGCGGCGCTGGATGCTTACGAGGAGGGTGGGGTTCGCGGCCTGTGCGCCGAGGGCCGCTGGGAATACGCAATTTCCGCCATGCGGCAACTGGAGGTGGAGTCGCTGCTGGCCAGAGAGATGGAGCGGAATGCGATACCCGGCGATGGCTCGTCCTCTCGAAGCGGGTAATATCGCGCCCATCCGCTGATGGTTCTCCTTGATCGAGGGCTGGAAAAGGCGAGAAAGTACGTGGGCAAGCAAACCGACATCGGCGGGATACTCGCCAACCTACCGCTGTTTCAGCAATTGAGTGAAGACGAAATCGCTAGTCTGGCGGCGGGAACGCGTGCCATCCGCTTGAGCAAGGGACAGATTCTGTTTCAGACGGGTAGCCTGCTGGAGGGGTTTTACGTCGTCGTGCGAGGTCAGATCAAATTGGCGTTTTCCTCGCCGCAAGGCAACGAAAAGGTGGTGTCCATCGTCGAGCCGGGGCACAGTTTCGGCGAAGCGATGATGTTCATGGAGAAACCCAGCCCGATATTCACTCAGGCGCTGGAGAATTCCCGCCTGCTGTACATCGGCAAGCACAGCATCTTCGCGGCGATCGATCGCGACAGTGCCTTCGCCCACCGGATGCTGGCCGGCTTGAGCATCCGCCTGCACGGCCTGATCGAGGACGTGGAAAACTATTCCCTGCGCTCTTCCACCCAGCGCTTGATCGGTTTCCTGCTGCAACTGGCGGAGGCGCCCGCCAGCGGTCCCGTCGCCTTGGCGCTGCCGGCCAGCAAGCACGT
>JAGRHI010000250.1:0-16156 GCA_020445045.1 Candidatus Competibacteraceae bacterium | reverse complement strand
ACTGCATGGTTTGGCCGAAGCGGGGTTGGTCGAAGTGAAAGGCCGATCCATCACCGTGCTGGACATCGAACGCCTGAGCCGATTCGATCAAGCCCCGCGCGCCGGCTAGCCCGCCCGCGCAGCGGGAGCGATCGAGCGCGTTCTCGACATCCCGCCACTTGGCCATCGACTCCATTGGGCTTCCACCGCAGCCCATCGAACCTTTTTATCCCTCATGTCCAAATCGCAATGCAGTCCGTTCCATGGTCGCCGAGGAGGATGGTTGACCCTGCTGTTCCTGTTGCTGATCTGCGCCGGTTCGGGTCCGGTCTGGGCGCAGGATTCCCTGACCCTGTCCACCTTGCCCACCGATCCGCTCAAGGCCGCCGAACGCCAAGACGCCACCCGGCAAACCTTGGCCGAACAGCGCCTGAGCATCGAACAGCTACGGCAAGAGATCACCCAAATCACCGCCGAGCAACCCGCCAAATTGCAAGCCTTGTCCGGCGAAACCGTGAGCGCGGCCATGGTGGAACAAGCTCGGATCGACAGCGACGCCATCCGCCTCAAACAGGAAGAATTGCAAACTAATATCGAGAGCGCCAAACGCCAGATCAAGGCATTGCAACAGGCCATTCCCACCCTGGAAGCTGAGGAACAGTTGTTGAAGAACCCCGCCAAGGACGGTCCAGAAATCGGCAATCGCGCCGAACAACTGGCGCAACTACGCATGGCGCTGGAACAACGCCGCACTGGCCTTCAGCTTGAACAGGACAACCTGACAAACCTGGAAGAGTGGCTGGCGCTGGTCAAGCAACGCCGGACATTGGCCGGGCAGTGGCTTGCCCGCCTGGAAGAAATTCATCTGCAACAACAGGCACAGGGACGCCAGGACGCGCGGCAGGATCTCGCCGTCCATCTGGAACGAGAACAGCAGGCCCAACTCGGCAAGGCCGAGGAATTGCGCATCCGCCTGCAACAGCAGGGCGAAAAACTGTCCGCCGCGCAACGCACGCTGCTGGAAGCCGAAATCCAGGCCGCCGAGGAACGCGCCAAGCTGTTGCGTTGGGATATCCGGCTGGCCGCCATCGAGGATGAACTGGCCAACTGGGAAGGACTGGCGGATGCCAAGGGCGCCGACCTTCGCCGCATCCAGCAGGGGGTGCGCCAACTCACCGTGCTGCGCGGCGAACTGCGTGAAACCGGCGATTTGCTCGAACGCCGTCTCGAACTACGGGTTCAGCAGCAAGCCTTACCCATCGGCGAAGAACCGGACAGTGCGAGCAACCCGGACTTGCGCGAGCAGAGCCGCGCAACGTTCGCGGCACTGGAACGGGATGTGCGCCAGCGCCTGGACACATTGCGGGAACAACGCGACCGGCTGGAACGGTTGCAGGAGCACCTGGAGACCGTCTACCAGCAGCGCGCCAGACAGGATCTGGGCGCGCGCGAGCCGTTTATCCTGTTCGCTCCCGATCAATGGCCCACCACTGTCGCGGAACTGGCTAACGCCCCTCGCGTCTTGGGGCACCAGATCTGGTTGAGCGTCGATTCGGCGCTCAAGTCCGCGGCGCGGGCCAGCATCGAACAATGGTTCGCGCTGGCCAGCTCGATTCTGCTGCTCGCCGCCCTGGCGGCACTGGGCCGACGTTATCTTGCTCATCTCTCGGAACGCCAAGCCAGCGGGCAAGACAATAGTTTCGCCAGTAAGTTCACGCATACCCTGGCGCGCTTGCTGCGCAAGAATCTGTGGGGGATCGCCCTGGCCGGCGCGCTGGCGCTGGCGCTGTGGTGGTTGCGAGTGCCGCAACCGGGACTGAACATCCTGCTGACGCTGGTCCTGCTCTGGGCCGGGATCAAGACCCCGCTCAATCTGGCCTGGCTGCTGCTGGCCGCGCCCGGTGCCTCTGGCGGCTACCGCAACCCGCGCCTCTATACGCTGGTGTTTTGGATGATGCTGGTGGGCGGCGTGCTCGGCGCACTGGTCATCCTGTCTCATCTCAGCGAATTGCCGCATCCGGCGATCCGAATTCTGGACCAGGCGCTGCTGGGCTACTGGCTGGCGGTCTGCTATCCCCTGCTGCGGGTCCGCCGCCTGCTGCTGGATGCACTGGCGGAACGCTATGCCGGCCGACTCTGGCTCGGCGCCATGCGTCTGCTGACGCTGTTGCTGCCGCTGGTGCTGGCCCTGGCCGCGCTGTTGGGTCTGGCTGGCTTTCTCAATCTGGCCTGGTTGCTGGTCCGACGATTGCTGGCGCTGAGCGGCGTCCTGCTGGTCTGGCTGCTGCTGCGCGGCCTGATCGACGATTTGATCGTATTTCTGAAGAACCAGGCCATCACCCACAGTGGTTACGGACTGCTGTGGACCCAGGAAATCCTGGCGCCGCTCAACCGAACCTTGCAGTGGCTGCTGCTCCTGATCGCCGTCCTGGTGCTGCTCGATATTTACGGCGAACAAGGCTACATCTTTGCCTTCTGGGCCACGGTCACCTGGGAACCGATCCTGTTCGCGGTGGTGCTGGCGCTGCTGAGCTACGAGGGATTGCTGCTGCTGGGCGGCTATCTGGTCGAGCAAACGCAAAGTACGTTCGGCGGTGCCTTGATTCGCCACCTGCGGCAACCGCTCGGCCTACTGGCGCCGGTGATCGCCGCTCAGTTGCTGCTGCCGGGTCTGGAGCTATCACCAGCACTAACCGACCGCTTCCTCCATGCCCTGGTGCTGATCGATATCGCCGCCATCGGCTGGTTGGTGGTGCGGCTGACCTCGGTGGCCGAGGATGTGATGCACCAGCATTATCTGGTCAACATCAAGGACAGTCTGGGTGCACGCCGTATCCAGACCCAATTCCAAATGCTGCGGCGAATCGTGGTGGTCATGGTGCAGTTGCTGGCGCTGGCGGTGATGATGATGACTTTTCCCAAGATTCGCGAGCTAGGCGCCGGCCTCTTGGCCTCGGCCGGCGTGGCCGGTCTGGTGATCGGCGTGGCGGCGCGGCCGTTTCTGGAGAACCTGATCGCCGGAGTGCAAATCGGTCTGACCCAGCCGATTCGCATCGACGACGTGGTGATCGTGGAAGAGGAGTGGGGCCGTATCGCCGAAATCAACGCCACCCATGTGGTGGTGCGCATCTGGGACGATCGCCGGTTGATCGTGCCGCTCAACTACTTCAATACCAAGCCGTTTCAAAACTGGACCTGGACCAACTCGGAACTATTGGGCACGGCGTTTTTCTACGTGGACTATAACTTTCCGGTGGAAGCCGGCCGGGAGGAACTCAAGCGCATTCTCGACGGCTCCGATTTATGGGACGGTCGGGCATGGGGCTTGCAGGTCACGGATACCACCGACCGAACCGTCACCTTGCGCGCCTTGATGAGCGCGCCCGACGCCTCGACCGCCTGGGATTTGCGCTGCCTGGTGCGGGAGCGCTTCGTTACCTTCCTGCAGCAGCACTACCCGCAGTGCCTGCCGCGCACCCGGTTCAGCGAGTCGCCAGAGGAGGAGCTTGGCGAACCGCTGGTCGAACTGCTCCCGCAGGAATCCGCGAAGCACTCCTGACCGGGTGGCTTGACGGTGGTGAGGTGGAATTGGCCATAATTCTTGAGCGTGGCGCTTGTAAATTAGTCATGCGGTCTTCGCAACCTTGTCGAGTCATTCCGTCAATCAAAAACAACGACTATAGGGCATCTATCATCGGCTCAAAATGGACCTTTTCAAGACACCTTATGTGCGATTGATTGACAAAATGTGTCCATGGCGTTGTTTAAGGAGGCACTTGAAGACGAAAACGAAGGTCGGTTTAGCCGTCAATTACCCGCTCTTTTGTTATTTATCAAATATAAGTCAATGACATATACCTTTATGCCTAGATATGGATGAGCCTTGTTACGGTTATCAGCCCAACTTATCGGATCAAAATGACCCGATCGCAGGCCAATCTTGAGTGATCTGCTGGGCAATTATGCCGTAAATCTTGGATATCACCATGGTTGAGATGGGTTACGGTAATCGTCTCACGATCAGCACGCCCTATAAATCAATTAGTTAGATTATTGTTATATTAGGCATGATTGTTGCTTATATTTACATGGGGAATAGGGATGGTCCCATCCCCACTTAAGATAGCAGGAGCTTGTTTCCTAATGAATGTTCAACTTCATCGTAAGCAGATCATCATGCTTATTCTGGCTTTATTGCTAGCCGCCGCGTCTTTTTTGATCCCGTTGCCGCAGCGCCCCGAGCATCAGGCGCCAAACGCCAATGTGGAGCAACCCAAATACGCGATTTTTGCCCACGCGTTCAATTTTGAAACAGTGGGATGATACCGCGATCACGCCAAACCCCTGACAAGAGCGGCCCCGTCGTTGCCAGATTTGTCGCTGCTTGGTTTTGTTCTTGCCGATAAGATCAATTGGCAATCTATCGTCACCTGTACTATCGTTATTGCCGTAACTATGGCAACAGCCTGTCCTGTGTCTTGCATAGTCGATGCTTTTGTATTAAAAAGATTACCTAAATCTACGTTGAGCGTTGAGGCAGTTTTTTTATCATGGTAACGCGGAATTTCAACAGCAATTCCTGATTTATTTTGCTTATCTAAATGATTTATAAAGATATTTTTTATTAAACACCTCTCAATTTTAGAGAAAAATACTTATAAATCAAATACAAAGTAAGCGGCCGGGAAGTACTGGAATTTCAAGCCGACTATGGAAGGTCAGCAGTTCTGAAGTTCGATGTTTTGATTAAATCAGATTGATGTGAAGCGCTTTATAGTGTTTTGCAGGGCGGTAGCGTTTTTGAGTGACTAAAATTGCCCAAATTACTGTTTGAAGTCAAAGTTGTTTTGTAAAGAAAGCATTTTTGTGAAAACAACCATGCGAAATGCTTTAACGGTCGATGTTGAAGATTATTTCCACGTTGCCGCTTTTTCCGGACAGATCAACCCCGCAAGTTGGGATCATTTTCCGCTTCGAGTCGAGCGCAATACCCATCGACTATTGGATTTGTTCGCTGAGCGGGATGTTCATGCGACGTTCTTCGTGTTGGGTTGGGTAGCAGAGCGCTGTCCGAAACTAGTGCGGGCAATTGCGGAACAGGGTCACGAAGTAGCCTGTCACGGCTATTCGCATCAACTAATTTACGGGCAAACACCTGCTGTTTTTCGCGAAGAGACGGTCCGCGCCAAGATCTGTTTGGAAGACCAGGCGCGATGTCCGGTTTTCGGTTACCGGGCAGCTAGTTATTCCATTACCAAACATTCTTTGTGGGCGCTCGACATTCTGGCCGAACTCGGATTTACCTACGATTCGAGCATCTTCCCAGTCCATCATGACCGCTACGGGATTCCTGATAGCCCTCGTTGGCCTTACCGGATCGATACTTCGACCGGTGGTTCCATCGTTGAATTTCCACCCTCGACCCTGGCTGTCGGCGATTACCGGCTGCCAGTGGCCGGCGGGGGTTATTTCAGGATTTATCCGTATCGATTAACCCACTTTGCGCTATCTCGCATCAATCGAGTGGAAGGGCGACCTTTCATTTTTTATCTGCATCCGTGGGAAATCGATCCAGAACAGCCGCGCATTCAGGCGAGTTGGTTGTCCACATTTCGGCACTATACAAACTTGAGCCGGTGCGAGGAGCGGTTGCGTCAATTGCTGCGGGATTTCCGGTTTGCGCCGGCAAGGGAGGTGTTGGAAGCGATGAATGTTCCAGTGGTCAGCGTTGTCGGGACTTTCTGATTGTGACGCTGCCGGCAGAGGAAGTGGATAAAAGCCCAGCCAGAATAGGAGTGGGCTTCCTCGGCCTAAGCCTGACAGCGATTCTCTTCCTGACCATGATGCCAGTGCCCGAATGGCAATGGCAGCCTGAAAAACGCTTCGATTCATGTATCCTGTGCACTAGGGGCGCTGTTCCAGATTTTCTGGAAAACATCTTGCTTTTTCTCCCGTTGGGAGCTGCGCTCGCGGTTCGGCGCTACCGATTATGGTCTTCCATCCTGTTTGGAGGGCTCCTCTCTCTGGCGATTGAGATCGCGCAGTTTGTTGTTCCCGGCCGCGACCCGAGCCTTCAGGATATCATTTGTAATACCTTGGGAGCGTTTATCGGTTTCGGGATTGCCCACTCGTTTTTGGGTCCGCCCTTGGCGCAAGTCCTCGGTTGGTGTTGCGAAATCTGGGAACAGTGGAAGCGACCTCATGCCATCCTGGCGAATGTCCTGGTCTGTGTCTCTCTTCTCGTCACAACCGGCGTATTCACGTTGACCGGCTGGTTGCTTCAGCCAGCACTTCCCCCTGGCCCCTACCTCTTCGCAGGTCAGGAACTGGATGAGGGCTCCACGCCCCTAAGAATCGGCGCCAACGGCGATCAGGATGGGTTTTTTAAAGGGGTCATCGACGAAGTTCGGATCTACAGCCGGGCGCTTATACCCCAGGAAATTCTGGCGGATATGACAAGACCGGTCGGTAATGGGTCTCCGAGTTTCGCGCCAGACCTCGTCGCGGCTTATGGCTTCGATGAAGGGGGCGGCAACCAAGTCTTGGATGCTTCGGGCCATGGAAACAGCGGCCTGTTGGAAGGGGCAGAGCGTGTGGCGGGACGATTTGGCAAGGCGCTGAAGTTTGACGGCCAAGGTGCCCAGGTCATCCTTCCTCAGATCCCCGCCCTGAATCTGAGGTCCGGTTTTACACTCGAAGCCTGGATTCGCCCGGAACCTTCGGCCAGTTCCTGGCCGGCCGTCATCCAGAAGGAAAGGGATCTGTACTTTCTCTACGCCGGCGCTGATGGAGCGCTGGTCCCAAGAGGCGGTGGCACCTTCGGCGGGGCTAATGAAGGAGTGGATGCGCCTGAACCACTGGCCTACGGCTCCTGGAACCATCTCGCCGCCAGCTATGACGGCTCGGCACTGCGGATGTACGTCAACGGTCGCCTCGTGGCCCATCTGGTCCGCTGGTTTCAGGGCCGTATCGACCGGATGTCGGTGGACAATATCCAGGTTCGTCCAGGATTGATCGATACGCGCTGGTTGACGGAGGTCCTGAAGACAGGCGGAACGATTCGACTGAGTGGCACCGCAGGCCCAACCATGGGCGACAAGGGTCCATTACTGGATATTCGAAATATCCGCAACGGATGTGCCGACCAGGATATTGTATTACTCACCGCTCATCGGAATGATCTAGTTTTGCAGTCCTTCACGGTAGCCTCCGCCCTAGGTTTGCCCTCGCCGGAGGTTCGATTTCATGGGGCGTTAAAAGGTATCAATGCGGGATCGCCCCTGACTATAGCGCTTTCCGGAATGGCGGGGGCACGATCCATCAATGTAAACGGTGCGACCTATCGCGAGCCCGGTTTTTCACTGGGTAGGGGGTGGAGCGTTCTGGTCTATTCGCAGTATTTGCCGGAATGGTTGGGTGAGTGCCTGGATCTGGCGTGGCTGGTGGCGTGGACGTTCCCGGTCGGATTTTGGGCGCGAACCCGACGGGTTTTGTTGGGAGCCGCCGTCCTGCTTGGAGGCGTCATCTGGTGGTTACCCGCCGTCGGCATGTTCGCGCCGCCCCCTCCTATCCAATGGGTCGCGGCCATGCTCGGACTTGTCATGGGTATCGGTGTTCGCTGCTGGATGGTGGAATCCATCGCCAAGGGCAATCCTGTGGGAGTGGTGGCATGTTAACTGGGGCAAGTACGCCATGACTCTCGTCACCGTTCCTTCGATGTTCACCCCGACTCCATCCCATGTGCGGCATTAGCGGCATTGCCGCGCTCTCGGCGCGGACCCAGATCAGCGAGCCGGACGTGCGCCGCATGTTGCCGGCTTTGCGCCACCGTGGTCCGGATGGCAGCGGCGTTTACCTCGATCCCAACGGTCGAATTGGGTTGGGCCACACGCGCCTGAGCATCATTGATCTCGCCGGCGGCGCTCAGCCCATGGCCAATGAGGACCGGACCATTAGGGTCTCGTTCAACGGCGAGATTTTCAATTACATCGAATTGCGCGAGATCCTGCTGAAAGCCGGGCACCGGTTCAGCACCCACAGCGACACCGAAGTCATCGTCCATGCCTACGAGCAATACGGCGATGATTTCGTGCAACACCTGAACGGCCAGTTTGCCATCGCGCTGTGGGACGCCAACCGCCAGCGCCTGCTGCTGGTTCGGGATCGGGTCGGCATTCTGCCGCTGTTCTACACCCGCCAGGGCGAGCGGCTGCTGTTCGCCTCGAAAATCAAGGCGCTGTTGCCTCTATTATCGGAAGCGCCCCGGATCTCGCCGGCGACCCTGGATCAGATTTTTACCTTCTGGTCCCCGCACAGTCCCAACACTCTGTTTGAAGGCATTTTCGAGGTATCACCCGGCCATCGGCTGGTGCTGGAAAACGGCCAGGTCCGGGAATCGGTGTACTGGGACTGGTGCTTCCCCGAACAAGGGGAATATCTCACCGGTTCGGACGCCGAACTGACCGAGCAGTTGTACGAACTGCTGGCCGATGCCACGCGCATTCGGCTGCGGGCGGACGTCCCGGTCGGAGCCTATCTGTCCGGCGGACTAGATTCTTCGGCATTGGTGGCTTTGATCCGTCGCCACTCGGCCGCGCCACTCAAAACCTTTTCGATTGGCTTTGAGGAAAAATCGCTCGACGAATCGGTTTTTCAGCAACAACTGGTCGAACATCTGGGCGTGGAGCACCGCCGCGTCTTTTGCCATAACCGCGACATCGCCGAGGATTTCCCAGCGACGGTCTTCCATGCTGAAACCGCCATCCTGCGCACCGCCCCCACCCCTATGCGCCGTCTGTCCGGTCTGGTGCGCGCTTCGGGCTACAAGGTGGTGCTGACCGGCGAAGGCGCCGATGAAGCCCTGGGCGGCTACGATCTGTTCAAGGAAGCCAAGATTCGCCAGTTCTGGGCGCGCAATCCCCGGTCCGAATGGCGTCCCCTGCTGCTCAAGGCGCTGTACCCCTATCTGGAAACCGCCGGAGCCCAGGCGAAAACCTATCTACGCAATTTTTACGGCATCGGGCTGGACCATCCCGATCAGCCAGGTTTCAGCCATCTGACCCGCTGGTTCACCACCGCCCAGTGCAAGGTCTTTTTCTCGCCGGAACTCAGCGCCGCGCTGCGCGAGGACGCGGCCGCCCAACTGACCGGGCAGTTACCGCCCGCGTTCGGCCGCTGGCACCCGTTCAACCGCGCGCAATATCTGGAAGCCAAGACCCTGCTGGGCGGTTACCTACTGTGCTCCCAGGGCGACCGGATGCTGATGGCGAATTCGGTGGAAGGGCGCTTCCCCTTTCTGGATCATCGGGTGATCGAATTCGCCAATCGCCTGCATCCGCGCCTGAAGATGCGCGCGCTGAACGAGAAGTTCCTGCTCAAGCGGGCGATGGCCGCCCATCTGCCCCGGGAGATTCTCGAACGGCACAAGCAACCCTATCGTGCGCCGGACATCCCCGCCTTTTTCTCCGCGCAACCGCCGGCTTACGTGGATGACTTGTTGAGCGAGGAAAAGCTCGGGCGTTACGGCTATTTCGACGCGAAGAAAGTCGGCTTCCTGCTCAACAAGGCGCGGCGGGGCAGTGTGATCGCCTACAAGGACAATATGGCGCTGGTCGGGATTCTCTCCACCCAGTTGTGCCACAACCATTTTATCGAACGGTTTTCTCAAACGATCAGCGAGATGAGTGCAACGTCTCGCTGATTTACCCAGGACCCGCCATGAGCATCAAGCAAACCATTCGCCGTTACGTTCTGGAAAACTTCCTGTTCACCGACGATGAATCGGCTTTAAAGGATGACGATTCCTTTCTCGCCGGCGGCATCATCGACTCCACAGGCGTTCTGGAAATCATGCTGTTCGTCGAGGAAACCTTTGATATCAAGGTGGAAGACGAGGAAATGCTGCCGGAAAACCTAGATTCCATCGCTAATCTGGTCGCTTTCGTCCAGCGCAAGCAAGCCGTTGCCGCCTGAAACCGGATCGTGAACACCACTCCCCGCCTCCTGCAGGATATCCTGCTCGCCACGGTGGCGCGCCATCCGGAGCGCACGGCGCTGGTCGCCGGCGATGAGCGGCTGAGCTACCGCGAAGTAGCGGATTACGCCTGTCGTCTCGCCCAGGCCCTGCGTGCGCGCGGCGTGGAACGCGGCGATCGCGTGGTGATTTTCATGGACAACGGCTGGCGGTGCGCGGCGTCCATCTTCGGCGTGCTGCTGGCCGGGGGGGTGTTCGTCACTGTCAATGCCCAGACCAAGCGCGACAAGCTGGCGTTCATCCTGCGTGACGCCGGCGCTCGCGTGTTGCTCGCCGAGCCGCATCTGGCGCGCGTGTTCGGTCCGGTGGCGGAACAGTCGCCGGCCCTGCGGGTGTTGTGCGCGCCCGACGCCGGGGCGTTGCCGGCGGGGGTGGACAATCTGGACGAGGCGCTGGATGAGGCGCCGGCCACGCCGCCGCCCCAGTCCGCGATCACCCTGGACCTAGCCGCGCTGCTCTACACCTCCGGCACCACCGGCGAACCCAAGGGGGTGATGCACACCCACCAGTCGCTGTTGTTCGTGCTGGACAGCATCAACGAGTATCTCGGCTTTACCGGGGAGGATCGCCTGTTCTCCGCGCTGCCGCTCAACTTCGGCTATGGCCTGTTCCAGTGGCTTTCGGCGGTGCGCGCCGGAGCGATGCTGGTGTTGGAGCGCTCGTTCACCTATCCGGCGCAAGTGTTCAACCGGATGCGCGACGAGGCCGTCACCAGCTTCGCCAGCGTGCCCACGGTCTACGCCATGATGCTGGCGCAGGACGCCAAACAACCGCTGCGATTTCCCAGCGTGCGGCTGCTGACCAACGCCGCGGCGGCGCTGCCGGTGGAGTTCATTCCGGGCCTGCGGCGGCTGTTCCCGAACGCGGGTCTCTACAAGATGTACGGCCAGACCGAGTGCATCCGGAGCGCCTATCTGGAACCGGCCCGGGCCGAGGCCAAGCCGGAATCGGTGGGCCGCGCGATCCCCGGCACCGAACTGCTGCTGCTGGGTGAGGACCGCCGGCCGGTGGCGCCAGGCGAGGTGGGCACCTTGTACGTACGCGGCCCGCATGTGATGCGGGGCTACTGGAACCAGCCGGAGAAAACCGCCGAGGTGCTGGCGCCAAGTCCCCTGCCCGGCGAGTTCCTGTTGAAGAGCGGTGACCTGTTCCGGCAGGATGCAGACGGTGATTTCTATTTTGTGTCGCGCGGCGACGAGATCATCAAAAGCCGGGGAGAGAAAGTCAGCCCCACCGAGGTCGAAAACGCCATCTACAGTCTGCCCGCCGTGCGGGAGGCGGTGGTGGCGGGATTCCCCGACCCTTTGCTGGGGAAGGCGGTGTGCGCCTTTGTCACATTGCGCGAAGGCGACAAGCTGAGCGTACAACAGATTAAGCGCGCGTGCAGCGAGCGGCTGGAAAACTACATGGTGCCCAAGCACGTCCTGCTGGTGTCCGAGCTGCCCCGTACCGAGAACGGCAAGTTGTCCCGCAAGCTCATTCTGGAACGGTACTCCGCCTTACTAGCCGAGCCGATTCGGCCTAATTAATTATTGAGGAGTTTGCCATGTCCCTGGGTCTTGCCGCTGCCCTTAAACTCGACGAGGCCGCCGAAGTCGCCAAGATCGCCGAACGCATACGGGAATTGTTGCGCGACCACCTGCACCGCCGCGGGCTGGTCGTTGCCATTTCTGGTGGAATCGACAGCTCGGTTTGCGCCGCTTTGGCCGTGCGCGCGGTGGGGAGCGAACGAGTGTTCGGCCTGCTGCTGCCGGAGCGCGATTCCGCCTCCGAAAGCACGATTCGCGGTCGCAAGATGGTGGAGCGGCTCGGCATTGCCCACGAGGAATTCGACATCGCGCCGGTCTTGGACGCCTTGGGCTGCTACCGCTGGCGCGACACGGCGATCCAGAATGTTTTTCCGGCTTATGCCGACGGTTGGAAAAACAAGATCGTTATCGCTGGTGGCCAGACTGGACACTTCAACTTTTTCAAGCTGGTGGTGCAATCACCGGAGGGGCGGATTTTCGAGGAGCGGCTGGATTCGAAGAACTACCTGCAGATCGTCGCCGCCACCAATTTCAAGCAGCGGGTCCGCAAGACCGTGGAATATTTTCATGCGGATCGGCTGCACTACGCCGTGGTTGGCACCCCCAACCGCCTGGAATACGACCAAGGCTTCTTCGTGAAAAACGGCGACGGTTCGGCCGATCTGAAACCCATCGCCCATCTGTACAAGACTCAGGTTTATACCCTAGCGCGCTATCTGGAACTCCCCGGGGAGATCTGCACCGCCCAGCCCACCACCGATACCTACAGCATGGTGCAAGGACAGGATGAGTTCTATTTTGCTCTGCCCTACGACCAGATGGACATTGCCTTGCTGGCTTATAACAACGGCGAACCCGTAGCCGCTCTGGCGGCGGAATTGGGGATTGGTGACGAGCAGGCGGAATTCATCTACCGTGATATTCAAGCCAAGCGCAAAACCACGGCGATGCTGCATTGGCCGGCGATTCCGATGGAAACGGTGAATGGGCCGAATACCAAACTACCTGCCATGAGTTGAATGTAGGTTGACTTTCCAAATCGATTACTTATAACCGGCCCCATGAACATCATTCACTGCACACCAAGCCATTCTACCCAGTGGGATGATTTTGTGATGCAATATGAAATGGCCACTTTTTATCATCGGTTTGCCTGGAAAGAAATCAACGAGAAATGTTTTGGCCATAAGACATTTTATCTTGCTGCAATAGAAGGAAATCAACTACGTGGGATTTTTCCCATCATCTTTCTAAAAAGCCGGTTGTTTGGCAAAATTCTTTGCTCCATGCCTTTCATGAATCTGGGAGGGCCTTGCACTACGGATAGGGAAACAGAAGATGCATTGCTTGATGAAACCAGGAAGATTTTGGAAGTTAATAAGGCAGACTATCTGGAAATACGTTCGCTCTCTAAACTGAATACATCCCTTCCCGTAGCTGAGCATAAAATTAGCATGACTGTGGATCTTGCTAATGATCCCGAAGTGATCTGGAAAGCTTTCAAGTCCAAGCATCGGACCAACATCAGAAATGCTTACAATCAAGGTTTTACAACATTGACGGGTGGGGAGGAGTTGTTGGATGACTTTTACAAAATTCTGGCGGAAAGCTGGCGGAGCCTGGGGACTCCCTTGTACGCCAAGTCCTATTTCAAGGAAATTACCAAACAGTTGGCTCCCACGATTTCCATATTTCTGGTCTTGCATCATGACAAGCCAGTTGGTACTGCTTTTAACGGATTGCATAGAAAAACCGTGGAAGGCCTGTGGGCTGGAACAGTGGCCGAGTATCGCCGGTCGGATGCAAACTACGTTCTGTACTGGGAAATGATCAAACACTATTGTGAGGCAGGATTTGGGAAATTCCATCTGGGCCGATCGACGGTCGATTCAGGGGCGGAGGCTTTCAAGAAAAAATGGCTGGCCTATGGCAGCCAGCTCTACTGGCAATATATCCTAGGCAGGACTCGCGAAATCCCGCGACTCAACGTCAATAACCCCAAATATCAACTGGCTATCCGTGCCTGGAAACGCTTGCCCCTCAAGCTAACCAAGAGAATCGGTCCGATAATTGCTAAAAGCATACCTTGAAAGGCTTCAATAGTTTTAAGTTGTGATGTGGATGTATCAGTTGGCTCCGGCGGGAACACCCATCAGCATACCAGATCTGGCATACTGGCTACATGCTCAGTTTAACCAATCGGGAGTTTTGGAAGAGTTTCGCCAAAGTATTTGTGATCGATATGGAGTTCGCTATTGTTTTTTTGTCTCAACTGGCCGGGCGGCGTTTTCCCTGGTCCTAGAAGCCATGCGGGAATGTGCTTCGACCGAAAAGGATGAGGTTGTCATCCCTTCGTATACCTGCTATTCCGTTCCCGCCTCAGTGGCTCGTGCTGGCCTAAAAGTACGAATTTGTGATATCGACCCCAGGACGCTCGATTACGATTATATCGCCCTGGAGCAAGCCGATTTCACCCGTGTGCTGTGCGTTGCTTCGGCTAATCTCTACGGGATACCCAATGATTTGCCCAGGTTGGGCGCGATTGCCAGGAAAAACGGGGCCTTGGTGCTGGATGACGCGGCGCAGAGCATGGAAGCCAGTATCCAAGGGGATTTCTCTGGAACGCTGGGTGATGTAGGTATCTTCAGTCTGGATAAGGGTAAAAATATTACCTCCATCGATGGCGGGATCATAGTAACCAACCGGGATGATCTTGGGTCCCTGCTTCAGGCGAAGGTGGCGGCGTTGCCGGAACCATCTTTAAAAACTCGGTCACTTTATTTAATCAAACTACTAGTCTATTCGAGTTTTCTTCATCCCCGGCTTTACTGGATTCCTAATGGCATTCCTTGGTTAAATCTGGGATCAACAAGATACACGGTGAATTTCTTGAAGGAGTCGTACCCAGTATTTTTAGCCAGTGTCGGGAAACGCCTTTTCGATAGAGTCGGTTTAATCACAGCTTCTAGGATCGAGAAAGCGCAGTACCTAATTAAAAAAATTAAGGGCCTTGATAACATTCAATTGATTACCAATCCCTCTTATATCTCTCCGGTTTATTTGAGATTGCCTTTGCTCATCAAGAGAGATCATAGGGATAAACTGATGATCAGGCTAAAGCAGGCTGGCATTGGGGCGAGTACATCCTATCCAACATCTATTGTGGATATACCCAATATTGATTCGAATTTGTTCCGAGGATCATGCCATTCCGAAGCTGGCCGATGGGTGGCAAAAATGATTTTGACTCTTCCCACCCACTCGTATGTAACAAAAGCAGATTTGGACCGAATAGTATTAAAATTCAGGTAAGCTTCAGTGCAATATTTAAAAATTTATCAGAGCCTTGATGAAATTCCCTTAACCTCATTGGAATGGAACCAACTCGTATCCCATAGTGAGACAAACACCATCTTCCAGACCTATGAATGGTTTCAAAGTTGGTGGAAAGTATTTGGCGCGCATAACCAGTTGCTCCTTATTATCGTCTATGAAAATCAGGAGCTTGTGGGTATTGCCCCCCTAATGATTACGGGCAGGTATCCAAATAGAGTAATCAAGTTTGTTAGTGATGGAAAAGCTGATTACTGTGACTTTATTATCAATAGAGAAAAAAAAGCGATTCTTTCTGTCATTACGAAACATATTTTTAGTATCTCTCATCAATGGGACTCTATCGCTTTAACTAATATCCCAGAATATAGTTCTACGACTAAAATATTTCATGAAACATGCTCAAGGTATAGTAATAAAATCTTCATTAAGATTAATACCTTATGCCCTACCCTTATCATCCAAGATAATCAAGAAGCAATTATTAAACTGCTTAACAAGACTATTTTAAAACGCCGTTTTAATTTTTTTTCAAAAAATGGCGATTTAAAATTCGTAAACATAACCGACCAAGAACTTGCTCAGCAATATTTGGAAGTATTTTATAAACAACACATCAAGCGTTGGGGCTTCCAGAATAAAACCAGTCTTTTCCTTGATTCTAATAATCGAAAATTCTACCAGGAACTAACCCAGTCATTGCTGGAAAAACAATGGCTGATATTTTCGATGCTGGAATATAACGGCAAGCCCATCGCTTTCCACTTTGGCTTTGACTACAATTCAAAAATAATATGGTACAAACCTTCCTTTGATACCGATTATTTTAAACATTCCCCTGGTAAAGTTCTTTTGCGGTTTCTGATTCATCATACACTTATAAACAACAAATCGGAATTTGATTTTAGTATAGGTGATGAGCCTTTTAAAAATGAATTCACTAATAAAAAAAGAATGAACCTGCAAGTGAAGATTCACAAATATAAAATTCAATATTTTTTCGAAAGATATTATTACCATTTCTGGCTTAAACTTAAGCAGCAATCTTGTTCTATCGATTACTGCAAAACCCGAGTATATGATATATTGACAATACCCCTATGCTCGTCTAATTGTAAGCGTTCAGCTCCCCCCCTCCCAACCCCCTCCCACGACCAGATAGGGAACCAGGAACCCGTTGTTCCGCAATACTCCCTCCCCCACAAGGGGAGATGGCTGTGGTTGGGGGTTTGGATGGTCACTCTAATTATTCTAATTGTCACGCGCCACCCGCATAGCGGGT
>JAGRHI010000249.1:13043-25819 GCA_020445045.1 Candidatus Competibacteraceae bacterium | reverse complement strand
GGCACGGCGATGCTGTGCTACGTGACGCCCAAGGAGCATCTCGGCCTGCCCGACAAGCAAGATGTGCGCGAAGGCATCATCGCCTACAAGATCGCCGCCCACGCCGCCGATCTGGCCAAGGGCCACCCCGGCGCGCAACTCCGCGACAACGCGCTGAGCAAGGCCCGCTTCGAGTTCCGCTGGGAAGATCAGTTCAATCTCGGCCTCGACCCCGAGCGTGCCCGCGAGTACCACGATGAAACCCTGCCCAAGGAATCGGCCAAGGTCGCGCATTTCTGCTCGATGTGCGGCCCGCACTTCTGTTCGATGAAGATCACCCAGGAGGTGCGTGACTATGCCACGCAACAGGGGCTCGACGCCGAGGCGGCGCTGGCCAAGGGCTTGGAGGAAAAGGCGGTGGAATTCAACGAAAGCGGCGGGCAGATCTACCGCAAGACTTGAGCGGCATCGCCAGTCCCTCTCCTCGATCGAGGAGAGGGACGTTAATGCTTCTTCTCAATCGACGTCGTCGGCGGTGGCGATGAACACATCGTCCACTTCGTTGATGTGAAAGCGGTGGGGCTTGCCGGCGGCGGAGACATCGCTGTCGCCAAGCCCGAATCGCCGCATCTGATAGTCGCGGATAACCGGATCATTCAGGTTGACTCGCTCATCTTCCAGCCACTGGCGAATTTGCGGGTCCTGTGGCTGGAACAGATGTGCTTCCCGGTGACCGCGCTGCATCAATGCATAAACGGGGGGAATGCCAAACTCCAGCAGTTTGGTGTATCCCAACCCCTCGTACATCCTCACGGCTTGTTTGATGCTGGCCAGCACCTTGCCGTTGCCTTCGTAGGCCGGGCCACGGTCGAAACGGTTGCCCTGTTCCAGCAGATGCGCGCGCAGTGCCTTGACCGCGCCATCGAGAGTGCTCGCCGGTTTGGTGGATTTTTCGCTCATCGGTCTATTCTCCATCGTCATTCCACGTGGAATATTGCGCTTTTACCCCCGATCCACCGCCAACGGGGTGGAGGTGAACGACGCGCGGGCGGTCAGCCTTTCTTGACGGGAGCCGCGACCGGCGGCGCGGCCATTTGCTCGGCCTGATTGACCCAGCCACCGCCCAGCGCCGCATACAGGCTGACCATCGCGGTGTACAGCGTTCCCTGATCCTGCACGTACTGGAGTTGCGCGGTATAGAGATTGCGCTCGGCATCCACCACCGTCAGATAATCGGAGTAGCCGTTCTGATAACGCAGTGTCGCCAGATCGAGATAGCGTTGCAACGCCTTGACCTGCAATGCTTCATTCTTCAATTGCTCACGCAGCTTGCTGACCGCGATCAGGCTGTCGTCCACTTCGGCGAAAGCTTTTTGAATCGTCTGTTGGTAACTCAATAAAGCCTGCTGTTGCACGGCTTCCGCGACCTGCAACTGGCCGGTCAAAGCACCGCCGGTGAAAATTGGCTGAAGCAGTTGGCCCGCGAACTGCCAGGTGCGCGATGGTCCCTTGAACAGATCCGAGAGATCGGTGCTGGCCGTACCCAGAAAGCCAGTCAAGGAAATGCTGGGAAAAAACGCCGCCTTGGCCACGCCGATCAGGGCGTTGGCGGCGATCAATTGTTGCTCTGCCTGCCGGATATCGGGACGGCGCTCCAACAAATCAGAAGGCAACCCGCCGGGAATCCGTGGCAAGACCAACAGATCCAAGGTGACGCCCCGACTGATCCTGCCGGGATTGCGCCCCAACAGCAGGTTGATGGCGTTCTCCTGCTGGGCGATCCGCCGCTCCAGCAAGGGTACTTGCACCGCCGCGTTTTGGTATTCCGCCACGGCCTGCTGATAATCCAACTCCGAGATCAAACCGGCCTTGAAACGCAGGCCGTTGATGCGCACCGATTCACCACGGGTTTGCAAGGTGGCCTGAGTGATGGTCAATTGCTTGTCGTAGTCGAGCAGTTGCACGTAGCTGTTGGCCAACCGACTCACCAGGCTGAGAATCACCGTGCGCTTGGCTTCCTCGGTCGCCAGCAATTGCGCGCGGGCCGCCTTGGTGGCGCTACGCAACTTGCCCCACAAATCCAGTTCGAACGAGACGCCCAAATCGACTTGGAAACTGTTGGTCGGGTTTTCGCCCAGCGTAACGCCACCATTCTCGGTGTTGCGGGTGCGTGCCCCAGCGGCGTTGGCGCCGACCTGGGGGAATTGCGCGGAACGGGTGACGCCATAACGGCCGATGTACTCTTCCACTCGCGCGGTGGCGATTTTTACGTCCTTGTTCTCTTGCAACGCGGTTTGGATGAGATTGTTCAGCACTGGATCGCGGAACTGCTCCCACCATGCGGTGTTGGCGAGATCGTTGGCGGTCTGGAGATCGACCTCCCATTGCGCCGGAATCGGCACCTCCGGGCGCTCGTAAGTTGGGCCGACCGCGCAACCGCCCAAGGCGAGACCGATGGCCACCGCAAGTAATGTCTTATGCATCGCGGTGGTCCTCCGACAGACTCTCCGCCCCAGTTCCAGCGGGAGAGGGAAGCGGTGACGACTCGGAATCGGAAGACGCCTTCTTCTTGCCACCGCGCTTCTCACTCAAGCCCTCGAACAGGCGGAAAAACATCGGTACGAAGAAGATCGCCAGCACGGTGGCGGCGGTCATGCCACCGACGATGCCGGTGCCGATGGAATGGCGGCTGTTGGCGCCAGCGCCGGTGGCGATGACCAGCGGAATTGCGCCGAGAATGAAGGCCAGCGAGGTCATCAGAATCGGCCGGAAGCGCAAGCGCGCCGCCTCCACCGCCGCTTCCAGAATCGGCATCCCTTCTTCATGCTTCATCACCGCGAACTCCACGATCAGAATGGCGTTCTTGGCCGCCAGACCAACCAGCGTCAGCAGGCCAATCTGGAAATACACGTCGTTTTCCATCCCGCGCAGCCAGACCGCCAGCAACGCTCCGAACGCCCCGAACGGCACGGCCATCATCACGCTGAACGGCAGCGACCACTTTTCGTACTGGGCCGCCAGGATCAGGAACACCATGATCAGGCCATAGATAAACACCATCGCCGAATCGCCGCCGACCTTCTTCTCCTGATAGGCTTGACCACTCCAGCCGAAGGAATAACCCTGCGGCAGCACCTCGCGGGCCACCGCTTCCATGGTGGCCAGCGCCTGGCCGGAACTGTAGCCCGGCGCGGCGCCGCCGGTGACCTTGGCGGCGGGGAAGGTATTGAAACGAGTGATCAGGTTCGGGGCGCTGGTGTATTCCAGCTTGGTGACCGCCGCCAGCGGCACCATGCCGCCGTTGGTCGAGCGCACGTAAACCTGCTTGATGTCGTCGGGGCGGGAACGATATTCCGGGGCCGCTTGCACGATCACCTGCCACACTTGGCTGTACAGGTTGAACTGGCTGACGTACAGCGAGCCGAACAGCGCTTGCAGGGTGCCGAATACGTTGCCGACCGGCACTCCCAGAGTTCGGGCCTGTTCGCGGTCCAGCGAAACGTACAACTGTTGCGAGGCGGCGTTGAGGGTCATGGTCAAGCCGCGCAATTCCGGGCGTTGGCTGGCCTTGGCGACGAAATCCTTGGTCACCCGCGCCAGTTGCTCGATGTCGCCGCTACCGCGACTCTGAATCCAGAATTCGAAACCGCCGGTGGTGCCGAGACCCGGAATGGAGGGCGGATTGAACACCAGGGCAATGGCTTCGCCGATCTTGCTGAATTGCCCCATCACCTCGCGGATGACATTGGGGGCGCTCTCTTTCGGATCCTTCCGTTCTTCGTAATCCTTGAAGGACACGAACAGCGTGGTGTCGGTGGTCTTCATCTGCGAATCCAGCAGGCTGTAGCCGTTGACCGCGACCACGCTGCCGACCGCCGGGTTGGCGCGGAAGATGTCGGTCATTTGCGTGGCCGCCGCCTCGGTCCGATCCAGGCTGGCGCCATCCGGCAGGATGCCCACGCCGAAGACATAACCCTGGTCTTCATCTGGCACGAAACTGCTGGGCACTTTCTGGAACAGACCATAAGTCGCCGCCAGCATCACCGCGAACAGGGCCAGCCCCAGCAACACCCGCTTGGTGACAAAACGCACGCTGTTGGCGTAGCCACCAGTCAGCCAGTCGAATCCACGATTGAACGGGCCGAAGAAAAATCGATACAGCCAATCGGTTCGTTGGTCGCCATGTTCCCCCGGCTTGAGCAGCAGCGCCGCCAACGCCGGACTGAGGGTCAATGCCACCAAGCCGGAAATCGCCACCGAAATCGCAATGGTGATGGCGAACTGTTTGTACAACTGCCCGGTCATGCCACCCAGGAACGCGACCGGCACGAACACCGCGCTCAATACCAACACGATGGCGATCACCGGCCCGGTGACTTCTTCCATCGCCCGATGCGCCGCTTCCTTGGGCGCTAGATGGAATTCCGCCATGTTGCGCTCGACGTTCTCCACCACCACGATGGCGTCATCCACCACGATGCCGATGCATAGCACCAAGCCGAACAAGGTCAGCATGTTGATCGAGAAACCGAGCAGGTACATCCCGCTGAAGGTGGCGATCACCGAGACGATCACCGCCACGATGGGAATGACGGTCGCCCGCCAGCTTTGCAGGAAGATGAAGACCACCAGGATGACCAGCACGATGGCTTCCATCAGGGTATGCACCACTTCGTTGATGGACGCTTTCACGAACTTGGTGGTGTCCAGGGCGATGGAGTAATCGATGCCAGCCGGAAAGCTCTTCTTCAATTCTTCCAGTGTCTCCCGCACCTGCTTGGAAACGGCCAGGGCGTTGGCGCCAGCCTGTTGATACACCGCGATGGCGGTGCCGACCTTGCCGTTGAAGCGGCTGCGCAGGTTGTAGCTTTGCATGCCCAAGGTCACATAGCCGACATCCTTGAGCCGCAACACGCCGGCGCCGGTGGAACTGGCGCGCAGGATGATGTTCTCGAACTCCTCCGGCGTACTCAACCGCCCCTGGGTAGAGACCGGAAAAGTCAGCTCCACCGGCCCATTGGTGGGCGACTGGCCGATCTGACCGATGGCGAACTGCTGGTTCTGGGTCTGGATGGCCTGAATCACCTCGTCGGTGGTCAAGCCCAGGTCGCTCATCCGATCCGGTTTCAGCCAGATCCGCATGGCGTAATTGGGAACGCCGAAGATACTGGCCTGATTGGCGCCGGGAATGCGTTGCAGGGCGTTGAGCACATACAAGTAGGCGTAATTGCCGACATAGGTTTCATCCTGACTTCCATCCGGCGAATAGATCGCGATCACCATCAGGAAGGTAGAGGATTTGGTTTGGACCTGCACCCCCTGTTTGGACACCGCTTCCGGCAGCTGCGGCAAGGCCAGACTCACCTGATTTTGCACGTTGACCTGGGCGATGTCGGGATCGGTGCCGATGTCGAAAAATACGTTCAGGGTCATGTTGCCGGTCGAGGAGCTGGACGAGTACATGTACATCAGGTTGTCCACGCTGTTGACCTGCTGCTCGATGGGCGCGGCCACGCTTTGCGAGACCACGTCGGCGCTGGCACCGGGATAGGTGGCGCTCACCTGGACCTGGACCGGGGTAATCTCGGGATACTGAGCGATCGGCAACACGCCCATCGCCGACAATCCGGCCAAGGTCAGGATGATGGAAATGACCGCGGCGAATACCGGGCGATCGATAAAGAAGTGGGAAATCATCGGGCGCCCTCTCAGGGTTTGAGTGGCGTGGCGCTGGGCACTTTCGCCGACTCGGGCGCGGGCGGCGGCGCCGCCGGACGAATTTGCACCGGCGCGCCCGGTTGCAAGCGCGCCGCGCCGTCCACCACCACCCGGTCGCCGGCTTGCAGCCCGGAATTGACGATCCACTGATCACCGTACCAGTCACCGACTTGAATCGGCTTGGGCTGCGCGGTATCGTCCGGGCCGACCACGAACACGAACTTGCCGTTCGGTCCCTGCATCACCGCCACTTGCGGCACCATGATGGCATTGGGGCGAACCGCGCCCTTGAGTTGCACGCGCACGAACTGGCCGGGGCTCAATTGATTGTCCGGGTTGGGCACCACGGCGCGGACGTTGTAGGTGCCGGTTTGCGCGTTGATCACCGGGTCCACGAAGGTGATCTGGCCTTTCTGGGGGTAAGCGGAGCCATCGGCCAGGATCAGCTCCACTTGAATCTTGTTTAGACCCGGCCTATTCAATTGCCCCGCTGCCTGCTGAGCCCGGATTTTCAGGACCTCATTTTCGCCCAGCCCAAAGTTGACCCACATCGGATCGATCTGAACGATGGTGGTCAACTGGCTACCGCTGCCGCCTGACCGGATCAGGGCGCCTTCGCGGTAGCTGGCGCTACTGGACAGACCGCTGAGCGGCGATCGAATGGTGGTGTAGCCTAGATTCAGTCGCGCTTGTTCGACGCTCGCCTTGGCCGCCTGCACCTGAGCTTCGGATGCCAGAACGTTGGCGGTGGCGTTATCCAGATCCTGCTGACTGACCGCGTTTTGCTTGGCCAGCGGCTTGACGCGCGCCAAAGTCTGGCGGGCGCGGGTCAATAACGCTTCCTGCTGTGCCAGGTTGGCCTTGGCGCTGTCCAGCGATGCCTGAAATTGCTTGGGATCAAGCTGGAACAGCAGTTGTCCGGCCTTGACCAGACTGCCCTCTTCGTAAGCGATCTTATCCAGATAGCCCTCGACCCGAGCGTTGATTTCCACTTGCCGGGAACTGGCGGTCTTGCCGGTGAATTCGAAGGTCGCCGGGGTATTCTCCGGTTTGATCTCGACCACGCTGACCGGAGTCGGCGGGCGGGCCGTGGCGGCGGGTTGCTGGGCCAGCGCCGCAAAGGAAAACATGCTCAACAACGCCAATGGCAGTATTCCGGCGCGGGACCAAAATAGGAAGGTTCGACGAGCAGGGTGCAGATCTTCCACGAGATGAAACTCCCTTGGCTGATATTCGGAAAAGGATTTGATGCTATCTTTTTGAAAATTTTTTGACCGTACCGATTGAGTTGTTTTGGCGATCCGACGTCTCGGGCGGAAAACAACTGGTCCCATTTCCACCATTTGGATTATGGATTATAAGGCGGAAAATCGCTTTTAATCCTAATATCGGTTTTCCCCCGGCATCCATCGGGTTCAGCGACTCCAGTCCAAGATTGTTGGGCACGTTGTGGCGGCTGGCGCTAACGCAAAAGCATGCCTGAGGGCAAGAATATTCCACGAGGAATATTGCAACCCCGGCATGAGGTGATGAATAACCTACTGTATTACTAAGTAAAATGCCTTGGATTAGGCCATATTTCCCACAACACCACGGCATGATGGATACGTGGTTGAAGGTAGGTTATGGTTCATGTCTTGGAGCCTAATCACGCTGTCGACACCGTTCACGGTGAAGCAGTCGTCGGCTGGAGCGATCGGTCAATGACCAACGACCGGGATATCGGGTTTCTCTGCAAGAGTGCTGTGTCAGCGTAGCCGAACGGTAGTATTCACCATGAAATATTCCCCGTGGCATATTCCAAGCTAAGCGGGGCTTGTTCAGCCGGTCAACCAAATCCGCGCCAATTCCAGTTCGGGCTCGGGAAGGAAGCGCACCTCGGCGTGCCGCATGCCGGCGAAGACAAACATCAGCGCCTCTTCCCGCCAGCGCGGGTCGCCGACGATCGCGATTTTTTCAATATCGGCATCGTGTTTGAGAAAAAAATTTACATCACCCCATTGTTCACTGGGTTCCCAACCGGCGAAGTCCTCCAATTCGACCAAGATTCCAATCTTGCCGTCAGTCATGAGCGCTTCGCTTTCACGCAGGGAAGTCTGAAAGTCGCTCCAGGTCAGGGTGCCGCTTATTTTCATCTCATACACACGATCTGGCATTGAGTGCGCCGTGATCGCCATGTCAGTTCCCTCGTAATTGTAGATACACCACAACGAAAAGCCGCGTGACCGCCAAGTCAATGGCGTCACGCGGCTTGCAATGGATGGAACGGAAATCGAAATTATCGCCGGTTGACCCAGCTATTGCCGCCTCGATTGTGCCAACCACCTTCAAAATGGTTATACCAACGGCCGGGCCGGTTGTACCAGTCGGTATAATCGTTGATTGGACCGCTATGGTCGTTGAAACCATGCCGGTTGTACCACCCTCGGCCACGATTGTACCAGCCACCGCCATGGCGATACTCGCCCCCTGGCCAGTTGTACCAACCGCCGTGGCGGTTGTACCAGCCGCCACCGCGTTGATTGGCCCAGCTATCGGCCCAAGTCGAGTTGGAAGCAGTCGCCGCGCCGCCCAGCAGCACGCCACCGATCACCGCCTGCGACCATTTGCCCAAGCCGCGTAGAAAATCGCGCCGCTCCTGCGTGTCTGGCTCTTCGAAGGGATTATTTTGTTGCTTGTCGTCCTGGTCTGTCATGTCGGTTCTCCGCTATTCCCGGTTGGAAGCCAAACGAGGGAAACAGGCAGTGAGGTTTGCCGTCTTGCGAGATCATGCGGTCCATCATCGGATGGCGCCGCAAATTTTGCTATCGGTGGTTGTGCCAACTCCCGCCCCGGTTGTGCCAACTCCCGCCCCGGTTGTGCCAACTCCCACCCCGGTTGTGCCAACCACCACCCCGGTTGTGCCAGCCACCACCCCGGTTATACCAACCACCACCCCGGTTGTGCCAGCCACCACCTCGGTTATACCAACCGCCGCCGTGACGGTTATACCAACCACCGCCGTGACGGTTATACCAACCACCGCCCCGATTGTGCCAACCACCGCCCCGATTGTGCCAACTACCACCCCGGTTGTACCAACCGCCATGGCGATTATACCAACCGCCACCTGGTCGATTGTACCAACCGCCACCCGGTCGGTTATGCCAGCTATCCGCTTGGACTGGGTAGGAAGCAGTCGCCGCGCCGCCTAGCAGCACGCCGCCGATCACTGCTTGCGACCACTTGCCCAAACTGCGTAGAAACTCGCGCCGCTCCTGCTCGACCGGTTCTTCGAAGGAGTTGCTTTGTTGTTCGTCATCCTGGTCTGTCATGTTGGTTCTCCACCGTTCTCGCTTGGGGCCTCTAGGGAAAACAGACAGTGAGTTTAGGCACTTCGTGAGATCATTAGCGGCGGGCTCTGGCTATCGGCGATTGATCCAACTGCCGCCGTAACCGCCACGACGGTTGATCCATCCGCCGCCACCGCCGTTGATCCACCCGCCGCCACCGTAACCGCCACGGCGGTTGATCCATCCGCCGCCACCGCCGTTGATCCACCCGCCGCCACCGTAACCGCCACGACGGTTGATCCAGGCTCCGGCCCGTGCTTGCGGAGCTAAAGTTGCCATACCGCCCAGCAGCACGCCGCCGATCACCGCTTGCGACCACTTACCCAAGCCACGGAGAAAGTCACGCCGCTCCCGCGCAACTGCCGCGTCGGGGATGTCATGCCGTTGTTCATCGTATGGGTCGGTCATTTATTCAAGCCTCCTTCATTCGGCTTTTGGAGCCGGCGCGGTGGTTCCGGCTGGTTCTTCGCCTTCCTCCATCGGTTGCCCGTCATCCTCCATGGGTGGTACGTCACCGCCGGTCAGGTTGGAGAAGTGAAAAGTCTGGAAGCGCCAGCCAGCCTTTCCTTTTTTCAGCACCGCCGAAACGTTGAGAGCATATTCGCGAGTCTCCCCGTCGGGAGTACTATCCTTCATATCGCAGGAAGCGGCCAACCAAGCAACGTTGCCGTCATGCCCGCCGGAGGTTTCCGGGCACTGATGCTGCAACGAACCGGCCTTGAAGTCCTGGAAAAACTGCTTGTAAGTTTCTTCCACCGCCGCTTTGCCCTTCCAGAACTCGCCGGGGCCGGTGCCCATCAGGACCACCTTGGGATCGTCGGCATAGAGCGCCATCAAAGATTTCAGATCCTGCTTGTTCAGTGCCTCGTCATGCTGACGCAGCACCGCCTTGATCTCTTCGGTGACCGGATCGGGTTTCGCCGGTTCGGCGGCCCACACCGGCGCCGTCAGAACACCGGCCAGGATCGTGGCTAACAACAAGCGCTCTTGATTTTTCATGATTCATCCTCGCCGTGGTGGTTGACAAACAAACCAGATTTCATACGAACCAAAGCTTAAATCCCAACTAATCCTGGGTTATCTTAGCTGAATCATGACTGAAGTTCATGCCGTCGAGAGCGGTTTCTTCGCCGCTGAAAACAGCGGGGGTTGTTATGCCACGTGGAATGTTCGGGGTGTTGAATACCATCGAAATCGGGTAGGGGGCACCCCATATTATTCCACGTGGCATATTCCGCGGGTCGCCATGGGGAACCGGCTATCAAGCCGCTACGCCACGAGCCGCCACCGCCGTTCGTGCCAGATCGCGAGCGGCTCGTTCCATCCGGCCGAACATGGCCTTATACAACCCGCAGTAGGGGTCCTTCTCGAACAGGGAACCATGCACGGTGAAGGTCCGTACCGGACAGCCGCCGTGGCAGAGCGAGAGATAATCGCAACTCAGGCAGTCGCGCTGAATCAATTGGATCGGCCGCTCGTTGAACTGTTGGCGCACTGGGCTGGTCCGCAACAATTCCCCGAAGTTGTCGCACTCAAAAATGTTGCCGTAGTGGTAATCGGGATAGCTGGTCACCCAGCAATCGCATTGCGCCACGTAGCCGCGGGCATCGATCGACACGAGGGTATTGGCGCAGTTCTCGCCCCAGATGCAAGGCAGCGTCGCCGGTTCGTGGCTGAATTGTTGGAGCAGGGCATCGAACGGGCCGACCCGCACGCCCCGTTGGTAGCCGCGCGCCAGCCAGACATCCGCCAGATCGACGTAGAAGCGGCTGAGTTTTTCCACTTCCGCCACCGGTAGTTCCTTTTTGGCGGTGGTCGCTTCGCCGCCGGGGAACGGGGTGTTGACCTGAAAATCGGTGATGCCCAGTTCATCCACGAAATGGGAATAGAACCGCTCCGCGCCGATCTCCAGGGTGGCCTGATTGAGCACGGCGATGACCTGCACGTCGATACCCGCCGCCCGTGCTTCCCGTACCCGTCGCCCCCAGATCTCGTTGTAGCTTTCCGGGCCTTGTCCCAGCAGCTTGCGGTGCAAGTTGGGATAGTCCAGCGAGGTACCGACCGAGTTGCCGAACATTTCGGCGATCACCTTGTTCCAGCGGGAACTGTAGGCCAGCATGTTGCTTTGCAGACTGTGAAAGACCTGCTTGCCGCGCGCTTCGGCCTCGTGCCGGATCAGTTCCTCGGCTTGCTCGTACCAACTGGGTGGCAACAGCATCGCCTCGCCGCCCTGCCAGTAGATCGTCAGTGACGCCAACGATTTCTCCACCATGTAGTCCAGTACCTTGCGGATCATCTCGCCCAGGCGGTCGAGCGTCAGCCGGTCGGGCGTCTTGTCTTCGAAGCAATATGCGCAATCGGCATTGCATTGCAGGGTGGATAGCAGGATCAGCGAGAAATGGCTTTTCATGCGCACGAGTCCTCGGCGGGGTTGCGAGTAAGGCGAAAGAAAAAATCTCTCGCCACGTACCCTTCAAACCTTATCATTAGCTGTGCCCGAAAGCATTGTGAGGATGAATTATGAAACTTCTGCTGAACGCTACCTTAATTGCCGCGCTAGGCTTATGCGCCGGTGCCTGCACCGTCGTTACCGATCCCAGTTCCGGCTCCAGCGCCGCCAGTAGCGGCGGTTCGAGCGGTAGCGCCACCACTCCGCAACAGACCACCGAATTCGCCCGCGCCAACCTGGAACGGCTCAGGAACGACATGGCGGCTGGGCAGGGCGAATATCTCGGTTCGCTGGCGGCGTTGCTGGGCGTCGGCGCCGACCAACAACCGGCGTTTTTCGCCTTCACCAAGGATAAATTCAACGTATTGTTCCCGAACGAGCGCACCACCGCCACCGAGATGCTGGCGGTTCTGGAGCGGGAGATGCGGACCGATCCACGCTTCGATCCGCGATTGGCGCTCAACTGAACGGTTCGGCGTTCTGAACCTGGCCGTCGCGGGCGTTCTGCTTTCCAGCCTTCTTTTCCTGGCCACGAACGCCCTGGCCGGTTCCAACGGATGGACGCCGGCATTTGCGCCCCCGCCGATGGCGGCGGACGCGGACGATACCCGTTATCTGACCGAACTGTTGCGCCGTGCTGGATCTCTCGGGCTGGCGGAGCGCCGCGAGTGGCAAACGCTGCTGCATTACCGGTCCGTTCCCGATGGCACGGGTCTGCTCAGCGATGCCGACGACCCCCGTTTCTTTCTCGCTCCCACCGGCCAGACCGATCCCCAAGCGGAACTGGCCGCCACCTTGCGCGCTTTTTTCGATGCCAGGCCGGTCGGCGGCGACCCGCAGCCGGCTCAATGTGCCTTCCGCGCCCGCTATCGGTGGTTGAAGCGCGAACTGGCGTTCGACGACCGTCGCTTGCCGCCGCAACCCTGCGAACGCTTCCAACAATGGTTGCGCCAACTGAACGCGGAGTCCGCGACGCTGGTGTTCACGTCGGCGTATCTCAACAATCCCGCTTCCCTGTTTGGTCATACCCTGCTGCGGTTGGACCGGCGCGGTCAGACCGAACAGACTCGGTTGTTGGCCTACGCCGTCAATTACGCCGCCGACGATTCCGGTAGCCACGGCCTGATGTACGCGGTGGATGGAATGACCGGCGGGTTCCAAGGCAAGTTCGACATCCAGCCCTATTACCAACTGGTGCGGACCTATAGCGATCTGGAAAGCCGCGACATCTGGGAATACCGACTGAATTTGTCCGAGAGTCGGTTGCAACGGTTGCTGGCGCATGTCTGGGAACTGCG
>JAGRHI010000249.1:0-12943 GCA_020445045.1 Candidatus Competibacteraceae bacterium | reverse complement strand
TGAGGTTGAGCGATGCGTTCACGCTTTGGGCCTTGCCGCCCGACACGATCCGCTTGCTGGTCCGGCAGTCGGGTTTGGTCGGCGACGTGACCGCCCGCCCGGCGCGAGGTACCGCCATCCGTCGCCGCTACGAAGCACTGAGCCCCGCCGAGCAACGGTTGGCACGGCGACTGCCAGATGATCCGACGGTCGTCACCCAAGCGGCGTTCGTCCAACTCGCGCCAGAACGACAGGCGCTGCTACTGGAATTGGCCCTGGACGAACACCAGCACCATCGGGCTGGTTCGCTCAAGGACAAGACCGCACCACCACCGGACCCGATTGCGTATCGATTGCTGACGGCCCGTAATCGCTTACCCGCCGCCACGCCAGTCGAAATCGAACCCTACGCCACCCGACCGGAAACCGGCCACGCCTCGCGGCGACTTGGACTGGGACTCGGTCAGCGCGATGGAACGACCTTCCTGGAACTCAGTGCGCGCGCCAGTTATCACGATTTGCTGGAACCCGATGCCGGTTACACACCGGACGCGCAAATCGAACTGCTAAGCGTCGCGCTCCGCCGCTATAAGGGTAGCGACCGGCCGAGCCTGGATCGGCTGACCCTGCTCGATATCACCTCGCTGCCGCCGAGCAATGCCCTGACTCCGCGACCGGCATGGCGACTTCATGCCGGTTGGGCGCCTTATCCACGCTCGAACTGTCCGAACTGTGCCGCCTTTACGCTCAGCGGCGGCATGGGCCTGGCCGCCGAAACCCGCTGGCCGTGGCGGACGGTGTGGTTCGGGTTGCCGGGACTGGAGTTCGACTCCGGCAACGAATTCGCCGGCGACTATCGCGTCGGGTCGGCGATCTTGGCCGGAGCGCTGCTGCAATGGGCGGCCGGCTGGAAGCTGCTGGCGAGCGCGACCTGGCTGGATTACCGGTTGGGTGAGACCGGTACGGGGTTGCGAGCGGCGATGAGTCAACATCTGGCACTGGATCGCGACCTGGCGCTGCGGCTGGACTGGCGTTACCTCGAAGGCGTTCACGAGTTTCAGCTTGGTGTGCGTGCCTACTTCTGAGGCGGATGCAATGTCATTCCGGTCGAGGCCGGGTATCGGCAAGAATCGCGGCGTTGGCTCATACTGAAAGTCGGAATTCTTCCGCCACGCCCGGAATCCACGCCTTCAATGAACGATCTCACCAACATCACCCCCAAAATTGCCTGGATCTTCGGCTGCATGATCCTGTACTGGACCTATTGCATCCTGTGGGGTGTGGTCGGCGCCCGGCGGGCACGCACGGCCAGCGACTACTTTCTGGCCAGCGGCAAGCTGTCGCCGACGCTGTTCACGCTGGCGGCGACCGCCGTCTGTTTTTCCGGCTGGACCTTCATCGGTCATCCCGGTCTGACCTACACCGATGGCTGGCAATATGCCTACGCCTCGTTCTATGCGCTGACCATTCCGCTGACCGGCATCCTGTTCCTCAAGCGGCAATGGTTGCTGGGCCAACGCTACGGCTTCACCACGCCCGGCGCGATGCTGGCCTACTACTTCCGTTCCGATCTGTTGCGCGTTCTGGTGGTGGGAGTGGCGCTGTTCTTCTCGGTGCCATATCTGGGCCTGCAATTACGCGCCGCCGGCTTCCTGTTCAACGTCCTCACCGATGGCTTGTTGGGCGTGCAGTTCGGCATGTGGGTGCTGGCCAGCGTGGTGCTCAGCTACGTGGCGTCCGGAGGCTTGCGCACCATGGTGTGGGTGGCGGTGCTGCAAGTCTTGTTGCTGGTGGTGGGCCTCGTCGTCGTCGGCCTGTTGACCCTGCACGACGTCGGCGGCTGGGACCGATTCATCGCCGGCGTGATCGCCCTGGCCCAGGACGATCCGGTCAGGACCCCGGACGGTTACAGCCACTATCTGGCCATTCCCGGCGCGGTGCAGTGGGTGCGCGATGGCTCGCGGGCCGTCGGCGGAGCCTGGACCGGCGCCATGGTGCTGACCTACCTGATCGCGCTGATGGGCATCCAGGTGTCGCCGGCTTTTTCGATGTTGGCGCTAGCCAGCCGCCGACCGACGTTCGCCGCCCAGCAGGTATGGGCCTCGGCCTTCGCCGTCGGGCTGATTCTGATGGTATTCACCGCCATTCAGGGGGTCGGCGGCCATTTTCTCGGGGCCGATCCCGCGTTCGCGGCCGCGCATCCCGATCTGGTCAACCCGGTCATGGCCGATGGACTCCAGTACCGCGACCTGCTCGACCAGCCCGGCGGGCGCGACCTGCTGGTACCGCAACTGATCAATCTGCTCGGTACGGCGGCGCCTTGGCTGGTGGGGCTGTTGGCCATCGCGGCACTGGCGGCGATGGAGTCCACCGCTTCCTGTTACATGGCCACTGCTGGCGGCATGTTGGCCTATGATGTGTTCCAGCGCTTCCTGTTGCCTGACGCCGATGATCATACCCTGAAATTCGTCGGTCGCATGGGCGTGGCGGGAGTAGTGATACTGGCGCTGCTGGTGGCGAGCGCTTCGGCCGACGCTCTGGCGCTGCTGGGCGGGTTGGCGGTGTCCTACGGTTTGCAAATGGTTCCGGCGCTGGTGGCGGTGTGCTACTGGCCATTCCTGACCCGGCAGGGCGTGACCACCGGCCTGCTGGTGGGATTGGCCACGGTGACGCTGACCGAAGCGGCCGGACTGCGTTGGTTCGGCATCACTGCTTGGGGTCGGTGGCCATTGACCGTCCACGCCGCTGCCTGGGGTTTGCTGGCTAATTTCGGCATCACGGTCCTGGTGTCGGCTTTCACTGACGACGATGCTGAACGCAAGGCCGAATGCCATCGCTGGTTGGCCGAACACGCCGCGCTGCCGCCGCGCAAGCGCCGCTGGGTTCTTCCCATCGCCGTGTTGACGGTGCTATGGCTGCTATTTGCCGCCGGGCCCGGTGCGGTGTTCGGCAACAATCTGTTCGGCGATCCCAACCGACCCGCCGAGTGGCTGTTCGGTATTCCCTCGATCTGGGCTTGGCAGATGTTGGGCTGGGCGGCCGGCATCGGGGTTCTGGCGTTGCTGGCTTACTTTCTGGAATTGAGTACCGCCGTTCGCCGATCCGACCCTGCTGATAAAGTCGACTCAAAAGGCGCGTGACCGCGCGCGCCTCTTTGGCAATTAAAAAATTTGCGAAAGCGGTTTAGGCGGGCTTGGCCAGGTTGGGGACGGTGTCCACGGTAGACTGAGGTTTGGCCGCATCCAATACTGCTTGCAGCCGAGTCTCGTCCTCGTGCGACAGGGAGGTTTTCAGTAGCCGGCCACCGGCGCCTTCCAATTCGGCCAACACCTTGTCCGGTGTGAAGTGCTTGACCAGCACGAACAATACCGAGGTACCCGGTTTCAACTCGGACGCCAGTTTTTTCATGAAGTCGTCGTTGATGCCGATATCGGCTAGTGCACCGCTCAGCGCGCCACTGGCCGCGCCGGCGGCCAAACCCAGCAACGGGTTCATGAAAATCAGACCGATCAGCAGGCCCCAGAAGCCGCCGGACAGTGCTCCGGCGGTGGTCAGGTCGTGAATCTGGTGCAGTTTGACCTTACCTTTTTCGTCGCGGACGGCGACGACCGCGTCTTCCAGATCGATCAGGTACTCCTTCTGCATCTGCAAGAGCCGCAACCGTACCTCTTGTGCCTTGAACATGTCGTCGTAAGCGACTGCCACGAATGTGTTGCTCATGCTGTCGAATCTCCCACTGTAAGGCTGTAAATCGGAATGGTTTCAAGAATGGGGTGTAATACCGTCGTGCCCCATTACCTCGGCCCCGAGGCAATCTTCACCGCTGCGGAAAAGCGGTAGCGAAACAGTCGGCAGTCAGCCGGTTGTTAGGGTAGAGAATTTTCAAGCGGTCGGCGTAAACTTCTTGCGGCAAGTTGCGATAATACGCCTGATAGCTGAGTTCCTCGAACTGTGCGCGTTGTTCCGGCGTGTTGAGGGGCAGCGCCCCATAGCGTGGCACACAGAGCGCTTCCGTTTGGGAAAGCCAATTCTGGAACCGTGGATCGGTGGTGTCATGCAAGGCACAAGCGCCGCAGGTTAGCGCCAGTATCAGTAACCATGGAACTCGGTATTTCATTCTTCGGTATCCGCAACCGAACAACCACAAGCTTGATCGACCAGGGTTTGCAACGCATTCACAGAGGTATAAGCGCCCTGTGAGCTTTCGCAAGTCCAACCTTCACCCGGCGTAGCGCGGCAAGTGATCGCTTGTCCATTATTCGAACAATAGCCGCTGATCCCGCCGTCCATATCATCCAGAGGACGTTGTTCCAGGATGGAGCAAGCCAATGCCTCTCCCCAGCTAGTCAGCAAGGCCACCGTGACGGGAACGAGTAAACGCCAGGTTGTTGTCATATCACGCTCGAATTGTTCCATAAATTTATGTCACCCTTCATGCTAGCTAGAAAATGCGGGCTGCAGTATCTCACTGAGTGGGCGAGCAGGGCAGGCTAGGAGACTCCAATGATACACAGCTATTGTAGGCGAATGCTGGCGGGCTTGTGCTTGTTTTGGCTGAGTGCGAGCGGTTGGGCAGTGGCACAGCCCGCGCCGGTGACGCAACCGGCCGAAACGCTGTCGCACCGAGTGCTGGAAAAGGTTCAGCATGATATCGCCTTGGTCAAACCGTGGCTGAACCGTTACGGTTATGGAGCGGTCTTTGTCGCGATCGGGGTGGAGGGATTCGGTATCCCGGCGCCAGGAGAAACCGTGCTGGTGGCTGGTGCGTTGGACGCCACCAGCCCGTCCGGCTTGAACATCGGCGGGTTGCTGCTGACCGCGGTCCTGGCGGCGGTGCTGGGCAATAGTCTGGGGTACTGGATCGGCCATCGAGGTGGGCGGGCGTTATTGCAACGATTCCGGGTCGATGAGCGTCACCTGCAAAAGATCGAACAGGGATTCGCGCGCTACGGTGGTGGCTTGATCGTCATCGCCCGCTTTTTCGATGGATTGCGGCAACTGAGCGGCATTGCCGCCGGTATCCTGAAAATGCCCTGGTGGACCTTTACACTGTTCAACGTACTGGGAGCGGTGCTGTGGGTCGGTTGTTGGGGACTGGGGGTCTACTACCTGGATGAGCACCTGCATGCGATTCTAGGCGTCGTCCGACGACTCAACCCGTGGGTGGCGGCCGGGACGCTTCTGGCGACCGGTGGATTGATCACTTGGGTTTGGCGCTATTGGCGGGACCAAAACCGGGCCTAGCCGTAAAGGGGACTGTTTCGATTCTCTTGTCGCTATGACCCCATCCGAAATTCTGCTCAGTTACTTGCGTTGTAAATCGATGAAGCTTGACGTTGTCAAAATCCGGTCCGAAGATGAACTTTTACTTTGCTGTGCACGGACAGCGACCAGTGAAGTAATCGATCACCGTATAAAAGCCTTGGTACAAATAAATCTTGACTGGCACTATCTAATTCGAAGAGCTATTCACCATAAGGTAGCGTCTCTATTATACCAAAATCTTAGTAGAGTTTCTCCAAATATAATTCCAGAGCAATATTTAAATAGCCTTCAAGAATATTATTTTTTCAATGCAAAAAAAAATTTATTTCTTTCTGTCGAATTGATAAAAATAATCAAGTTACTGGAAACAAAGCAAATCTTTGCGATACCGTATAAAGGGCCCACCATTGCCATTTTGGCTTACGGCAATATAAGTCTTCGGCAATTTAGCGACCTTGATATTTTGGTGCATCCGTGTGATTACTTGAAAACATTGCATATATTTCTAGAGAAAGGTTATCGTTTAAATTCCGATTATGGTTGGGAATGCTCCTTGATTGATGCACATCATGGTGTATGCATCGACTTGCATAGAGGGATTACGCCCGAATACTTTCCTGTTCACCTTGATTTTCAAGCTATTAAGCAGCGTCTTATTGCGCTACAGGTTGGTGCTGGGAAAATCATGACTTTTTGCCCGGAGGATTTGCTGGTCATTTTGTGTATCCAATTGGCCAAGGATGGGTGGGGGCACAGATATAACCCCATTCGTTTGAGCAAATTTTGCGATGTGGCCGAATTGATCCAGAAATACCCTGACATGAATTGGAAATTGATATTTAAGGAAGCTAAAAAATTAGGATGTCAAAGAATGTTGCTGGTAGGTCTATCACTAGCCCATATTATTTTCGGGGTATCAATTCCTAAGTTATCGCCAAGATTGTTAAGAGCGCTAAATGATTTAGATGTACTGACTAATGATATTTACAACAAGTTGATCTATCAAGCTTCTGTAAACGATCATACTGAACCACTATCGATGAAAAGTTTTCACTTCAAAATCCGAGAGCGTTGGAGAGATAAGCTTTATCCGTATTATTATGACTTTAAACAGCGGTTAATTCCGAATGAAAGAGACCGAACATTTTTACCTCTACCAAAATCGCTTGATTTTCTGTATTATGCCATTCGGCCAGTTCGTTTAATCAGAGATTATGGGCAATTGGTGTTGATGGCGTTAAAAGAAAAATGCTTTACTTGGAAGAGGCAACGCTGAGAGGTGAAGCGCTATTTATTGACATTTGTTGGTTGTGATTCATCCCGATAGTAAGACGCCTGCTGGCGATAAAGATGGGCATACAACCCGTCAAGAACCATGAGGTCCTCATGATTACCCTGTTCGATCAAGTGTCCTTCATCGAGTACATAGATACAATCGGCCAAACGGACCGTTGAAAACCGGTGGCTGATGATCAGCGCGGACCGGCCATGAGCCATTTCCCGAAACTTCTCGAAGAACTCGAATTCGGCGGCGGCGTCGAGAGAACTGGTTGGCTCGTCGAGCAGGATAAGCTGGGAATCCCGGACAAAGGCTCGGGCAAGCGCCAGCTTCTGCCATTGCCCGATACTCAATTCGACCCCATCGGCGAAGGTGCGACTCATCACCGTCTCGTAGCCTTTAGGTAATCGGATCAGGTTTTCGTGGATATCCGCCCATTGAGCGGCTTGGACGATGGCGGGATCCTCTGAACCGATATCCGGACAACCTAGCATGATATTTTCCCGCGCCGTCATGTGATATCGACCGAAATCTTGATGGATGACACTGATTTCTCGGCGCAGATCAGCGGTTTTAAAATCACGCAGGTCGATGTCATCAATCGAGATCTGTCCAGTATCGGGATCGTAGAGCCGGCAGAGAAGCTTGGTCAATGTGGTTTTCCCCGAACCGTTGCGCCCAACCAGAGCGACGATTTGACCGGGATGGATGGTCAGGGTAATACCGTCGAGAACCCATCGATTGGTGTCCGGGTAGCGAAAACCCAGGTTTTCGACCCGCAGGCCAGATTGCCACGGACGCGGCATCTCCTTCGGCTGGACCGGTTCCGGGACTTGTTTCTGAACGGCGAGAAATTCATACAGCGTGGATAAAAACAGATTGTTTTCGTAGAGTTCCGCCAGGGCACTCAGCGTGGGCCGCAGCGAACCGACCGCCACTTGAAAAGCGCCGAAGTACATCACCATTTCTCCCAGCGAAATAGATTTCCGTACTGCGGCGTGGGCGACAAAGGCAAGCGCCCCGTAGCCGGCCAGCGTGGCCGCCGACTCGGTGATGAATTGCCGGCGATAACCTTGGGCGGAGAGGTGTTGCAGGCTGGCGCGGATCTTCGACCGCAATTCGCCAAACCGGTGAATCATGAGCGGTCCAAATCCGAACGCCCGCACTTCCTTCGCGCTAGTGGCGGTGGTGATTACCTGATTGAAATAGCCGCTCAAGCGTTCGCTGGCCGTTTTCTCGCGATGTAACCGATACAGATCATCGGCCTGTTTGAGCCGGTAGACGAGCACCGGCAATGAGGCGACCAATACGGCCACGACCACCCCCCAGTGAAACGTCAGCAGCAGGGCCAGGGCGCCCAGCAGAGTCAGGCCGTTGCGACCCAGCTCGGTGAGGCTCTGGATGATGCGGAGGGGACGCGCCGGCGCCTCGCGCTGAGCCCGGTGCAACTTGTCGTAGGACTGAGAGTTCTCGTAGTAAGCCAAATCCAGGTCAATGGATTTAAGCTGCACGAGATGCTGCATGTGATCGGCAACGAGATGCGTCTGCATGGTGCTGGTGTAACCGGCTAAGGCATTACACAGATTGCCTATGATGGTCACACCGAGAGCGATGCCTATCAGGACCAGTAGATTGTTGAAGATCGCATCGGTAGAAGAATTAGTCAGATGATCAACGATCAGCTTGAAAATAAAAAGTACGGACAGCGTGGCCGTGGTTTGAGCTATGAGTAAAATAATACTGACAACAGTCCATTTTGCGGCTGCCAGCCAAACAAAACCGATGGCTCGATCAATTCGGAATCCATTCAGAAAAATCGAAAGTTGTTTCAAGGCAAGCGATCAGTCCACATCAGTTGACTGGATTTCGATCAGACCCAATTTTGCCAGGTTTTCGGCCAAAGCCAGCACGTCCGTCGTACACTCCTCAGCCGGGACTTCATACTCTTCCAGGATCGTGTCGACGATGGACTGCAGGGAACGGGGTTGTTGAATGAGCCGCCAGATGCAGGCGCCGACCTTGTTGAGTTCATAGTAGACGCCGTCTTTAAGGCCCAGAATCACAACTTCCCCTGCCAAGTCGGGGGAAAGGTCCGCGGAAACTTGGTCCTGGCTGACGACCAGCTTGGAGGTAGTGCTAAGCCTGGCTTTCATGAGTTAGTGCTCCAGGTTTCCACCAGCCGGGTGACCTCCGGCAGGGCTATCAAGTCATTGGGTCTTTTCAACTGGCAAACAGGGACCTTTCTAGCCAGTTCGGTGCACTGCAGGAAATGCGTTGACAACCCCAGGGCGCGCAGCACTCCCGCTCCAAAGCGAGCCCCATACCAGTGGGGCATCAACGCAGTCAACGCTTCCCAGGATTGAAGCGATTCCACGGTTGGCTCTGGTCCCACGCCAAGCACAAAAATGCCCTTGAGCGGTGCCGGCGCATAGGTAAAACCGGCGCTGAGGCGCTGGCCTCGTTTCTCCAGTTCAGGCCGCAATCGAGGCAATAACCCAGCGTCATAACCCAGCGAACCGAGCGTATCGGGCCAAAGTTTCAACTGGGGAAAACCCGGCAGGGCCAGCGGTCTAGCCTGACACAAATCCACCGCCAGGATATCGTCGGACAACAGATTGTGCCCGCGGGCGTGCAGAGCAGCCGCTATTGTCGATTTACCCAACCCCTTAGCGCCCACAAAAGCCACTGCCTGACCTGCCATCGCAACTACACTGGCATGCAATACCACTACTTCACCGCGCTGATGCAGCAGTATGGCCAGCGTCGTACCTAGAACAAAGAGTCGAAGCAGCGATTCCTCGACGCCGGGCAACGGATCAATAATGAGCTCGCGCCCATCGCGGACCAGAAAAGCGCCAACATCATTCCAGCCCAGGTATATCCCCTCGGGTGCCGGCCAGACATAGCGACGTGCGGCCCTTAATGCTGTTGGCGGATTGTTAATCTTACCAAAGTGAATGGTTACATCAATCTGGTCTTTACCAATAGGATAAACCTCCTCGCCAGGAAAGAGTTCTGGAAAGGCTAGAGCCGTTTGGATGGTTAATCCAAAAGTTTGGTAGTAATACACCTTGCAAACTCCAGCTAAATTTGGCGGCTCTAGGTTGCTTAATTCCCAACATAGGCGAAAGAGAGGCTAACTGCCAGTACAAAAGACTTGGTCAAGTCCTCCCGTACAGCCATCTTGCGTGCCCCATTCACCCTTAACGACCTGAAAGATGAAATCGCCGCTACCGATACTACCCCATCCTTGGGTAACATCTTCGATGTCGCCACGTCGAACCAGTTCCGGTCTCTCATAGGGCTTTCTCTGCATCAACATTTTTACCTCCTTAAGAAGATTATTCGATTACCATTCGATTACCAATACTGATCATGTTGGACCCAAGCCAGAACATGGGATTTTTCCTCCTTCAATATTACTCTCAAAGCTGAATGATTTCTTTATAACAAAGGATTGAACTTTATCAGCCGGGTATTGCGGACTTAAGCCACCTAAACCTGTATAGCGCAACCATAACGCTAAAGTCACTGCCTGCCAAATCAGTATCTCATCATGAAGATCCTGTTTTAACTGATAGCGCTGGTAAATTTCTCGCAAGGCCGTTATATTGACATACATTTCCAAAGGACCTGGATCATTCATGATAATTTCTTGCAGCAGCGCTGTCTTCACTTCGCTAAACGCGGCGGTTACCGCTGGGCTATTGACCGTTTTGCCGCCGCGCCAAGTAATCTTTTCCGGCAGGATATTCGCCAGGGCACGCCGTACAATCATGCGAATCCAACCCTGTTGCAGCTTCTGTTGGGGCGGCAGCGCCAGACAAAACTCTACCAGCCGTCTGTCAGCAAAAGGATGACGATTTTCAATCGCAAAAGCCATACTGGCTTTATCTGTTAATTCAAATCCATACGGAATAAGGCCCGAAGTCAATATGGCATGATGTTCTTCCCGCGCGGTGCGGGGTGAGATGGTCTGCTTCGCCCTTAGCGCCTTCATGCGCTCGGGTAAGTCAAACCGGTTGGCAAACTCCCGGCGAATCAGGTTGCCGACTTGTTGCCCCACTTCATCGTAACCCCGGCATCGTTGCCAGAACCGTCGCAATGGTGCGATTAGCCGCGGCTCAAGACCGCAGTGCCAATAAACCTGACGGCGGTTTAAACCAAATTGGCTAGCAAACTTACCTCCCTCTCTGACAAATGCATCCCACCTGCCTGCCCGCGCTAACTCAGCTAAATATGGCAACCCATATTGCCGTATCAGCGAAGGGATCGAGGGCAGGTTTTCATGGCGAGCAATCGCTTTAGCTTCTGTGGCAAACGTCGCCCACTGCCCAGTTCGGGCAAGCTCCGCAAGATAGCTATCGCCATGATGAACGGTGCTGTCGCCATCAAGACCATCCAGAAGCACCCGGACTCCCTGCTTCTGAGCCGCCCGGCATAATCCCCAGAAAAGATATAAAGTGGGTGACGAAAAAGGTTCGTCCATAAACCAGAAAACTTGCTCCAGATCAGTAAATGGGTTTAAGTGATCAGCTAGTATATAGTGGGGTTGCATTCCTCGCTGGCTCAATACAGCATTAATGTATGAACGCTCGTCACACTGCGGGGTTTGGTCAAAAATGGCTGAAAATGTATGCAGAACCGGATGGCTATCTTGAGCCAGCAGATCATGAGCTACGCAGGTGACAGAAGATGAATCCAAACCGCCGCTTAAGGCTGATCCAATCGGAAATGCACTGCGAAGACGGCAACGCACGGCTTCAAGAAAAATTTCGCGGAAAGCCTGGGCATAGTCATCATCCGAAGGGAAGCTCACTTCCCGCGAGCTGTCAAGCGACCAAAAGACCCGATGGCATGCGCCTCTGGAACTCATTGTCAGATGGTGACCGGGCAAGAGGCGCCGGATATCTCGGTAAAATGTAATGGCCTTGTCTTCGACCGTTGGAATCAGATGGTAACCTATCCTTAATTCATCAAGTTGACGGGGTACTCCTGACACACCGAACAACCCTTTTATTTCGGAAGCGAAAACAAAAAGATGATCGCTATGATAATAATAAAAGGGCCGGACTCCAAAAGGGTCTCGGGCGCAAAACAAATGCTGTTCCACTGGATCCCAGACAGCAAAGGCAAAATCGCCTAACAAATGTTCCGGACACTCCTCACCCCAACGCCGATAAGCGTAAAGTATCAATTCACTATCGCTGATTTGCTCCGACTGGTGAGTTTTAAGGCGTAACTTGTCAATCAACTCCTCCCGATTATCAATCCGGGCATCGGCGGTGATCATCAACCCGTCCCGCTGAAGCGGCAAATGCTCGTTAAGTGACTCCGGAGTCGTATGTAGCATGCAATGACCCAACCCCGCCGACCCCTGAACCCAGATAGCCCGCCCGTCCGGTCCTCGATGCGCCAGGATTTCGACCATGCGCTCAAGCTCTTCCGCCTTGGCGGGTCGACCATCCAAGCCCAGGAAACCCACAATCGCGCTCATCGGCGGGCCAAGTCCAAGGATGGGAAAGCGGTAAATTGCCCCAATCCTCGCAGATTGCCGAGGATGACCCGGCCCCGATACTCAAGCCAGGCATGGGCGGAGAGTCGGTCATCAAGATTCTTCAACACGCCAATTTTCAGTTGCACATCGAAGCCTTTGCGGTTCAATAGCCTCTGCCCCACCAGTGCTTGGGGAAGACAATTGATCCGAAGCGGGGCCAAAAACCGGCCGAGGTGCGCGATGGCTTCGGTGATTTCCCAAAGATCCTTCATGGCCACCGATTGACCAGCAGGCTTGTCGGCGGCGGTTATCCACCCGCGCAATCGGTCAAACGGCAGCAGGCAAAGCCCTGCTTTCACCGCAATCAGCCAGAGCGCCGCGTTGCAGTACAGCCATTTTCCACGCCATGGCAGTGTCATGAACTTATGAAACCTATTCGTCTTCAACTTCATCACTCGGCACGCGGCGATCTGGCAACTGGAACAGCAAGATGGTCAATATCATTATATTATAGTGTAGTTTAAAAAAGACGAATCAGTGAAATTCCTAACCTCCAATAAGTTAAAATAAGACTTTTAAATGAAGAATAAGTTCTTGTATATTTCAAGTTTTGTAATATTTAAGAGACATACAGTGGAGTGAGGAGTTCATATTCTCGTTGGAGCGGTGTCAGGGTGTGAGTAGGCACCTGCGGTGCCAGCGCAACGGGAAGTTTCAATGCACAAAATCGAATTCGGGATCATGGAGATGGCAAACTTGAACATATGAAAAATGTGCTTTGCCAGAGCTCTAGGCCATCCAGATGAAGCAAAAATAAAACCAAGTCTTCGAAAGAGACACTTTCAGAGGGATTGAACTTGGTCAATGGTGTTATATTTTATTTAAATCAAATTGTTATATTAATGAACGACCACCGCCTGGAA
>JAGRHI010000248.1 GCA_020445045.1 Candidatus Competibacteraceae bacterium | reverse complement strand
TCGTGATGGTGGGCGAGATCGGCGGTAGCGCCGAGGAGGAAGGCGCCGAGTACATCAAGGCCAACATCAAGAAGCCGGTGGTGGCCTACATCGCCGGCGTCACCGCGCCTCCCGGCAAGCGCATGGGCCACGCCGGCGCCATCATCATGGGTGGCAAGGGCACGGCGGCCGACAAGTTCGCGGCGCTGGAAGCCGCTGGCGCCAAGATCGTCCGCTCGCCGGCCGACATCGGCGCGGCGATGAAGGCGTATTTCCCCGGCTGACCCAATCAGGGTTACGGTCCGGTGGAATTGAAAGGGGCGCTTCGGCGCCCCTGTTCGTTGTTACGCTGTTCGGCTGGAAAGACGGCCATGGGCGGCAAGTGGATGGACAGACGCGATGATTGATCCTGCTCCCGTTCTTCGGGTCGTCATGGCCCAACTTAACCTCCTGGTCGGCGATATCCCCGGCAACACCGAAAAGATCATCGCCGCCGCCCGAGAGGCCCGCGATCGCTTGCGGGCCGATGCGATCGTATTCCCGGAGCTGACCGTCACCGGTTATCCCCCGGAAGACTTGTTGCTGCGACCCGGTTTCGTGGGCCAGGTGGAACCGGCCATGCGGCGGCTTTGCGCCGAAATCCAAGGGATAACCGCCATCGTCGGCTATCCCGCCGCGACGTCGGAGGGACTGCGCAATTCGGCCGCCGTCATCGCCGGGGGGGGGATGCGGACGGTCTATCACAAGCAATGTTTGCCCAATTACAGCGTGTTCGACGAGAAACGCTATTTCGTGGCGGGTACGGAGCCGCTGGTGTTCGAACTCAAGGGCGCGCGGATTGGCGTCACCATCTGCGAGGATGTGTGGCAGGCCGGGCCGGCTCGCCAAGCCACCGAAGTCGGCGCCCAACTGCTGCTCAATCTCAACGCCTCGCCCTTTCACGCCGGCAAGAGCCGGTCGCGGCTGGCGGTCTTGCGGCAGCGAGCGGTCGAGAACGGTCTGCCCATCCTCTACGTCAACCTGGTCGGTGGTCAGGACGAACTGGTGTTCGACGGCGATTCGCAAGTGGTCAACGCGCGCGGCGAGCTGACCCAGCGCGCTCCGCTCTGCGTCGAGGGCCTGTATCCGGTGGATTTCAGCATCGGCGCGACGGTGGAACCTTGTCCCGGCGAAATTGCCGAGGAACTGACCGAGGAAGCCGCGATTTATCAGGCCATCGTGTTGGGCGCGCGCGATTATGTGAACAAGAACGGTTTCCCCGGCGCGGTGCTGGGACTGTCCGGCGGTATCGATTCGGCGTTGACCCTGGCCATCGCCGCCGACGCATTGGGGCCGGAACGGGTGGAAGCGGTGTTGATGCCGTCGCGCTACACCGCCGAAATAAGCAACTCCGACGCCGAGCGGGAAGCGCGGGCCTTGGGCGTCAAGTACCACCTGATGCCGATCGAGCCGGCGTTCGAGTCTTTCCTGGGCATCCTACGGCCGGTATTGGCGGGATTGCCGCCGGACAGCACCGAGGAGAATATCCAAGCCCGCTGTCGGGGGGTGATCCTGATGGCGATCTCCAACAAAACCGGCAAGCTGGTGTTGACCACCGGCAACAAGAGCGAGACCGCCGTGGGTTATTCCACCCTGTACGGCGACATGGCCGGCGGGTTCGCTCCGATCAAGGACGTGCTGAAGACGATGGTGTACCGGCTGGCGGTCTATCGCAACGGTCTATCGCCGGTGATCCCGCAACGGGTGTTGGATCGGCCGCCGTCGGCCGAATTGCGCCCGGATCAGACCGATCAGGATAGCCTGCCACCCTACGATCTGCTGGATGCAATCCTGCAAGCTTACGTCGAGGAGGACCACTCGGTGGAGGAGTTGATCGCGGCGGGTTTCGATCGGGCGACGGTGGAGCGGGTGGCGCGGCTGGTGATCGTCAACGAATACAAGCGCCGTCAGGCCGCGCCGGGCGTACGGATCACCCCACGCGCCTTCGGGCGGGACCGGCGCTATCCGATTACCTCGGGATTCCGGCGCTGACCCGGCAAGCCGTTCGCTGGTCAGTCGCTCAGGTGCGGTCGCATTTCCCGTAGCAGGGCCTTGAACACCTTGGGGTTGCCGGCGACGATGTTGCCGGATTTCATGAAGTCGTTGCCGCCGACGAAATCGCTGACCAACCCGCCGGCTTCCTGCACCAGCAGCGCGCCGGCCGCGATATCCCATTCCTTCAGACCGAATTCCCAATAGCCGTCCAGCCGGCCGGAGGCCACATAGGCCAGATCCAGCGAAGCCGCGCCGGCCCGGCGCACTTCCACGCACTTGCCGAACAGGCTGCCGAAGAAGTTGAGGTAGGCGGGCTGGTGCCGAGGGTGACGGAATGGAAACCCGGTGCCGAGCAGGGCGTTTTCCAGTTGCGGGATGTTGCTGACTCGCATGCGCCGGTCGTTCATCTGCGCCCCAGCGCCGCGCGAGGCGGTGAACATCTCCTGCCGGATCGGGTCGTAGACCAGTCCCGCTTCCAATCGGTTCTTGTGGCGGAAACCGATGGAGATGGCGAAATGCGGAATGCCGTGCAGGAAATTGGTGGTGCCGTCCAGCGGATCGATGACCCATTGATAATCGTCGTGGCCGTGCTGTTCGCCGCTTTCCTCGGCCACGATACCGTGGTTGGGATAGGTCTTGCGCAGAGTCTGGATGATCTCCTGTTCGGCCTGTACGTCCGCCTCGCTGACGAAGTCGTTGCGCTGTTTGGCGGTGACGCTCAGTCGTTCGAGGTGATCGAAGTGGCGAAGCAGGATACGGCTGGCGCTCAAGGCGGCGCGCTTGGCGATGGTCAGGGCTGGATGCATGGCGGATCGGGTCGGTGAGAGAGCACAAGCGGCCGGAGTCTCCGGCGGCGGGCGCGCCATGATAGCAGAAGTCGATCGGTTGCTGGCGGCGGGTGGACTCGAACCGGCCGGCGGCGGCCCGCGAACCGGTGAACGGTTGGTGCGTGACGGACCGGTGTCAGCCCTCCGGCAGTTCCACTTTGTCGTAGATCTCGGCTAGGGCCAGTTCGCAGTCGATGGACACCAGCCGCAACGCGCCGTCCGGCGTGCCGCACTCCGTCAGCAGCCACTGCTGGTTGGCTTGCCGCCGATAGGATTCGATGTGCGGGCGGTTTTGGGCGATCAGCACGTATTCGGCCAGCGATTCCAGTTTGCGGTAGTGTTCGAACTTGCGTCCCCGGTCGTAGGCTTCGGTGGAGTCGGACAAGACCTCGACGATCAAAACGGGATTAAGCAAAGTGTCGAGGTGCGTATCATCGAATTGGGCTTTGCCGCAAGTCACCACTATATCCGGGTAGGTGTACAGCCCGGTCGGATCGACCTTGACGCGCATGTCGTTTGCGTAGACTTTGCAGGGACGCTTCTTGAGCTGAGTACTCAATTCGCGGATCGTATTGATAACGATGAGGTTGTGTGGTTCGCTCGCACCGGTCATGGCGAAGATTTCGCCGTTGAAATATTCGCTCTTGAAATCGGCGCTGCGTTCGAGGGCCAAATAATCTTCGGGGGTCAGGCGGGGTTTGGGTTGCGGGGGCATGGAGTGCCTCGACGGTTTCGATTGCGTGAAGTCATTGTGCCATAAACACTGACGACGTCCATTCCAGCGGAGGAAACGAAATGGCTGAAACGGTGGGTTTTATCGGTCTGGGCAGCATGGGCTTGCCCATGGCGCGGCGACTGCTCGACGCCGGCTATGCGCTGCGAGTGTACAACCGCACTCCCGGCAAGGCGGTGGAATTGCTGGATCGGGGTGCTCGGGAGCTGGGAACTCCCGCCGAAACGGTGGCGCCGGGTGGCATCGTGGTCACCATGCTCGCCAACGATGCGGCGCTGGAAACGGTGACGCTGGGTAAACATGGCATGGCGGCGACGCTGGGGGCGGACGGCATCCATCTATCCATGAGCACGGTATCGCCACAATTGGCGTGCCGCTTGGCGGAGGCGCACCAAGCCCACGGTTCGCACTACCTCGCCGCACCGGTGTTGGGGCGACCCACGGCGGCGGCGGCCGGCAAGCTGTGCATCCTGCTATCCGGTATGGCGGCGGCCAAACGTCGAGTGTCGCCGTTGCTGGAGGCGATGGGGCAGGGTACCCACGATCTGGGCGAGGACCCCGCTCAGGGGCATATCGCCAAGCTGGCGGCCAATTTCATGATTCTGGCGTCGATCGAGACCTACGCCGAAACTTTGACCTTTGCCGAGAAGAACGGTATCGGCCGCATGGAGATGATGAAGTTGTTGACCGGTACCATTCTGAATGCGCCGCTGTTCCATCTCTACGGCGAACTGTTGGCCAAGGAAGAATACACCACCCCTGGCTTCAAGTTGGCATTGGGTCTGAAGGATATCGAGTTGATCCTGGAGACTGGGGCCAGTTCCCGCATGCCGTTGCCCGCCGCCGATCTGGTGCATAACCGCTTGCTGGCGGCTGTGGCGAAGGCGCGTGGCGACCTGGACATGACCGCCCTGGCGCTGGGGGTGTCGGAGGACGCTGGATTGCGGCGGGAGTGAGCCTTGCACGACGCCTTTATCGGCGCGCGATACGAATCCATAATGGAAACACTATGTTATCTCGTGGTTGATCGGGTTGATCCATTGGCGTTTTGAAGAATGACCGCCCTGGCTGAAGGAGGCGACCGGGGTGAAACCGCAGCAATTTATCACCAGCGAATTTATTTATCGGACTTTAATTAAACGCTGTTCAACTAAAATCATCCTGACTATACTCAAGTCGTTTCTATCCCAATCGCTTAGTAAGGAGGTGTCCCGTGGCCAATCTGTTCAAGCGCATCAGTGACGTCATCGCCGCCAATCTCAACGATCTGGTGGATCGAGTCGAAGACCCGGAACGGATGATCAAGCAGCTCATCCGCGAGATGGAGGAGAACATCAGCAGCGCCCGGGAAGGGGTGGTCGATGCCCTGGCCAGTGAGAAGCAACTGGCCAAGGAGTTGGATAGCCAGCGGCGGCAAGCCGAGGAATGGCACGGCCGCGCCCGCCGGGCGTTGGAAGCCGGCAACGAAGCGTTGGCGCGGGAGGCGCTGCTGCGCAAGAAGGAACACGACGGCATCGTCGCCAATCTGGAAGCCTCGTGGGAGTCGGCCCGCCGCACCGGAGACCGGCTTAAAGCCCAGTTGCGGGCGCTGGAAGCGAAACTGGAAGAAGCTCGCTTGAAGAAGGGCAGCCTGGTGGCGCGGCAGCGGGCCGCTCAAGCGCGTGAGCAGATGGATCGGGTCAGCGACCGGTTCCAGACCGGCCTCGATCTCGATCACTCTTTCGGCCGCATGACGGACAAGGTGGGCGAAATGGAGGCGCGGATGGAGGCGCGGGCCGAACTGTATGGCGAGTACAGCGAAATCGAACGGGAATTCCTGAAAATGGAGGCCAACAGCGAGGTCGAGGCGGAACTGGCGGCGCTGCGGAAAGAGCTTAAAGGCTAAACGTTTCTGACTCTTGTCGTCTGGGGTGAGGGCGGATCATGAATTGGACGTTGTTAATCGCGTTGGCGGTGCTGTGGCTGGTTTCGCCGATCATTCTGCTGATCGCTCTCATCGTCACTCGTCATCGGCTCAAGGAGGCGCGTCAGCGGTTGGCGGGGCGTCCGCCGGGCGAACCGGCCGCGTCAATATCGACCGACCGGACCAAAGTGCCGCCGCCCCTGATCGGTGGCGACCGCTCTCTCGCGCCGGCCGATCTGGAAAATCTGCTGCTGTTGCGATTGGAACTGCAACGGCTGCTTGAAACCGGCACGCTGACGGAAGAGCGGCATCGGCAACTGATCGATGCCTTGGATGGATCGTGGGCGCGGCATCTACGTGAGGGTGGGCTGCAACCGGATGACCCCGTTTGGCAACGTCGGCGCGCCGTGGCCTGGAGCTTGTTGGTCCAATCGCTGGATGTTCCCCTGGGGGCGCCGCCCTGGCAACCGAGTATTTCGGAACCGGCGTCCGTCGTCTCCGAACCGGAACCATCAGCCCCGGAACTCGCCCTGGGAGCCGCGGCGATCGAAATGGCCAACGGACCGCCGCGAGCGGTTTCCGAACCGGTGTCGATATCCTCGTTTCAACCGCCGGCGCTGGAGCGGCCGTTGCCGCCGGCGATTCCGACGCCCGCCGCTTTATTACAAAAAACGGACGAGCCGGTTGTTCCTCACCAGGTGGCGGCTCCCGACGACGATTGGCGACCGGCCGCGCCCAGCCCGCTGGAGAAGGCGCTGCATGTCCTGTCCGGTTGGCCGAAGCTGATTGCGCCGTTTCTGGCGCAAAACATCGGTTGGTTCGTCGGCGGCTTCTGTTTCATGGCCGGCGCGCTGTTTCTGATTGCCAATACCAGTGGTTTCGTCAACGCCCTGGTGGTGTTCGCCAGCCTGTTCGGTACCACTGCCTTCCTGCTCTGGGCCGGCTATCGGTTTCGCCACAAGGGGGGTGATCTGATCGTCGCCAGCAGCGTGTTGCTGACGCTCGCCATGCTGTTGGCACCGTTGGATCTGGCGGTCGCGGTCCGGCTGGCGAATGCCAGCGGTGGCGATGGCATGCTGCTGGCGATCAGCTTGGTGATTGCGGCGGTCACGCTCGCGGCCTATGTCTGGGCCGCCACCTTGGCCAGCGCGCTGATGGATCGGGCGTTGCCGAGGCGCTACGCACAGCTGCTGGCGGCGCTGGCGGCGGTGCAACTGGCCGTGCCGCTGGCGGCGGTCGCGCCGGACTGGCGAGGACTGGCGGCGCTGCATATCGTCCTGCTGGCGCTGCTCGGCTACGGCTTGCGGGTTTTCGCCAGTACCTGGCTGCGGCGGTTGTTCGTGGATCAGCGGCTGACGGCCTATTACGCGGCGGGCCTGTTGGTCTATACGGCGGCGGTCTCGTTCGTCCATCTCAGCTGGATCTGGCCCGAACCATTGCCGACCGGTTATGCGGGACCCTTGCTGATGGCGCTGTGCGGGCTACTGTTCCCGGTGGACGCCGCATTCAAGGAATGGGTGAACAAATATACCTTCCTGTCCCACTTCAGTTTCGCGCTGTACGCGCTGTCGGCGGTGGCGGTGGCGATGGCGATCCAGAGCACGCCGGCGACGTTGTTGACCCTGGCCATGGGCGCGATGCTGTACGGATGGGTGACTTGGCGCTATCGGACCCTGCCGCCGTTGTATCTGCTGTTCGGCTGCGTGGCCGGGTTGTACGGATTCGGGATCGTCACCTACCTGCCGCCCGCCTGGCATGGGTTGGCCAGCCTGCCGGGTTTGGCGGCGCTGCTTGGCGTGGGTCGCTGGGTAGGTTCGCGCTCGCGTGCCATTGCGTTGCAATGCCTGATCGTGTTCGGGATCGCGCTGGTCGGCGTGACGGTCTGGAGCCTGTTTGGGTCACGGCCGGGCGGGTTGGGTTTCGCCACCGCGGCGGTGGCGGCACTGCTCGGATACGCCGCCGTGCGACTGGCGCTGGCGTTGCCGGCGGCGGACCCGCGCTGGGCCTATGCCGATGCCGGCGTGGTGCTGCTGGCGGCGACGGCGGTCGCCTACACACCGGCATGGATGCCGTTCGCCTGGGAAACGCGGACCGCTTTCGGTCTACTGGCGCTGGCGGCGCTGTGGACCGGTCTGGGTTTGCATGATCACCGGCAGGCCGCCTTCAGCCGGACCGTGTTCCTCGCCGGCGCCCTGTCGAATGTCGCGCTGGCACTGGCGTTGGCTGCTTGGCTGTCGTGGCCGGTATTGCTGGGCCGATTGGAACCGATTCTGTTGCTGGCGCTGGCGGGCGGGTTGCTGTTGTGGCTGGGTCTGGGGTTGCGTCGGCAAGCACTCGTTTACGGTGTCCTGGCTTGTATCGGGGGAATCGCCGTGCTGGTCAAGCGCGGTTATTTCCCCGGTCCGAGTACCGGCTTGGGTCCATTCGCCGGCGTTTTGGCGCTGTGGTCGTTGCTGTGGTGGCTGGCCTGGCGGTTTCCGCTGGATGGCGAGGTACTGGAGGGCCGGCGGACGATCGAGCGGGATGTGGATTCCTCCGAGGCATCGGAACGATGTGAGGGGGACTCGCTTACTTGGGTTCGGGCGCCCTTGGAACAGACCATGGCCCTGCTGTGGGTGGTCGGGTTGGCGCATCTGAGCCTGCGGTTGCTGGGTGGCATGGTGACGGCGAAGTGGGCGAGTACGGCGGGCTTGGCGTCACTGACCGGGTTGTTGCTGGTCGGTCACTTCCATGGGTTTCGTTGGATCGTGTTGCCGGTACTGCTGGGACTGGCGGGCTTGCTGGTCGGACTGGATCGGCTCGGATTGCCGTCGCCATGGCTGGGCGCGGCGGCCGTGCTGTACGTGCTGCTGATCTGGCGGGTGGCGATCGGGGTATTGAAGCGGCCGCTGACCTGGCGGTTGGCGCGGGTGTTGCGCTTCACCGTGCCGGGTGGCGCCGGCGGCCGGCGGCGGGTCGAGGAGAGCCTGCATTACCAAGCGTTGTTCGTGGCGGCGTTGCCGGTGGTGGTCGGTCCGGTGTTGGGTCTGCTGGGGACACCGACGCCGGAACTGCTGCCGGCTCTGACGCTGAGTCTGTTGTCGTTGGTGCTGACCGGCTGGCATTACCGGCGAGCGGCGCACGCTTATGCGGCCCTGGCCACCGTGACGGTCGGGGTTTGGCTGACCGGTTTCTGGCTGGCGCCGGCGGCGCTGTTCGGTCTGGGTCAGCCGTTCGGCAACGGGATGTTGATCTTGGGCATGGCGTTGCTGGGCGTGGGATTGGAGAGAGAGCGGGTTGCGTCCCTGGCGTACTGGCGTGGGCCGTTGTACCGAGTGAGCGGCTTGTTGTACGTGCTGGCGTTGGCGGGCGCGGTGCTGGGGTTCCTGGTCGCCGATCCTCGATTGCCGATCCTGTTGGCGCTGTTGTGCGTCGCCCTGTTCCCGGTGGCGCGGCCCTTGCCCAGCGCCGCCGCTTGGCGAGGCTTGGGGCTGGCGCTGCTATCGAGCGCGCTGGTCTGGAGTATGGCGAATCGGGTGGACCTCAACCTGGCCATGGGCATGACGATTGCCGTTACCTGGGGTTATGCACTCTGGTTCGTCGGCAATTTGCTGCTGCCACGTTGGAACGCTTTTCAGCCGGACTGGGCGGTGGCACCGGCGTTCTGGCCGCTGCTGGGCTTGATCGTCATTCTTAGCGCGGGCGCGCTGGCGGTGGTGACCGGGGCATGGGTGCCCGCCGTCGCGCTGGCCGGGTTGGTGCCGTACTTGTTATTGCTGCCGCGCAATACCGCATGGCCGGGAATGGCCTGGCTGGCGGTCGCGATGCTGGTCGGGAGCGGTCTGTTGGCCGGTGGCGCGCTGGAATGGAATTGGTGGGGTCGAGGCTATGGACAGCTCGGTTCGAGCGGCGGATTGGCGGCGGTGTTGGTTTGGCTGAACCTGCTGTTTCTGCTGGCGCCGTTGTGGAATCGCCATGGTTGGCGCCTGGTCCGCTGGCTGTCCTGGCGGCAGGACGGACTGGGTGCGCCCTTGTTCTGGATACCGTTCGCAACACTGGTCTTGTTACTCGCCCGGCTGATATCGGTGGAAGCCGGCGGCCTGTTGTGGGATGGCGCGTTCCGGCTGGAGCAGTCTTCCTGGTCGCTGAGCGGGTTGGCGCTGCTGTTGGCGGCGACGGCGGGTCATGCTTTCCGGCTACGGCCGGAGCCCTTGACCATGCATGTGTCATTGACCGCGTTCGGGGCGTTGCTACTCGCTATCCTGCTCGATCTGGCGATGCCGCTGGTTTGGGCGCCGCTGGTGGTGGCGCTATGGGCGGGTGGCCTGCTGCTGGTATGGCGCCATGGACCCAGCCACTGGGACGTTTGGCGTTCCCCGCTGGACAAGTGGTTGGTCCTCCTGCCGGCGCTGAGCCTTTGCCTGCTGCCGCTGATGGCCGAGACCAATTGGGCGATTTGCACGGCGACCCTCCTGCTTCTGGCCCTGGTGGCGCTGGCGCGAGGTTGGTGGCGAGAAGACCGGCAGTGGTTGCAACTCGGGTTGCTATTGGCGCTGGCCGGCGGTTACGCGGTCTGGATGAGCGGCGCCATGTCGTTCGTGGCTCTGGTCGGATTGGCACCTTGGTACGCCGCGCAGACCGTGCTGGCGATGCTGGGGCTCATGGCGGTCAGGCGGCGCGTGACAGCCCGACGGGTTGGGGCCGATCCCGAGACCGATACGGAGCGGTGCGGCCAGTGGTATGAACTGGAGCAAGCCATCGGCGGACTGATCCCCTGGCTGTTGGGTCTGAGCGGGATCTGGTTGGGATTGCACGCTTACGTTCTGGTGGCGTATCTGACCGGACTGGGTTCGGCACCGTGGCATTTCGGCATTCCTGCCGATCCGCTGGCGGCCGGCGCGGCGTTGGCGCTACTGGCGGGGCTGGCGACGGTTCGGGCTTGGCGGTACTCGAATCAGCCGAACTGGATTTACGTGGCGGCGCTGGCGTTGGGGTTACTGGCGGCTTACCTCCGGCTGCTGGTGTTGGGGCTGGCGCCGTTCGGGGTGGTCGATACCGCCGTGCTGATGGCGGCCGGCTATGTCGCTTTCCTTTTGCGCCAGTTCATTGCTTCCCCACCGCTGTATCGGCTTGCGATGCTGTTGCCGCTGCTGGCGCTGGCGACCGCGCCGTGGCAGCTCGCCTCGGCGTGGACCGGCGGAGCGCTGCTGGCCGCCGCCGTGCTGTACCTGTCGCTGGCCGGCACGCTGCGCAATCCCTGGCCGTTGTATCTGGGGGTGCTGGCGTTGAACGGCGCGGTATACCTGTGGGCGCCGCTGTGGGCGGAGCGTTACGGATTGTGGCAGTTCCATATCGTGCCTGGGGCCGTGTCGGTGCTGGCGCTGTTGCATCTGCACCGCCGGGAATTGCGACCGAAGGTATTGAATGGGGCGCGGCTGGCGGCGTTGAGCGCGCTGTACGCCGGAGCGGGGTTGGACGTATTCCTGCGGCCGGAATTGAGCGTGTTCGTCCTGGCGCTGGCGCTGGCCTTGACTGGGATCGTCGTCGGTATCGCCTTGCGCATCCGGGCCTTCCTGTATGCCGGCGTGGCATTCCTGGTGCTCAACGTGATCGGGCAACTGCTTCGTTTCTATCCCGAACAGGGTTTGAGCCGGGCGCTGATCCTGCTCGGATTGGGGGCAACCATCACCGTCGGCATGGTGGTGTTCAATCTCAAGCGGGAGGCGATCTTGCGGCGGATTCGGATCATGCGCGCCGATCTAGCGGGGTGGGCGTAGCTATAATTGAAATTTAAGTAAACCAC
>JAGRHI010000247.1:15796-29233 GCA_020445045.1 Candidatus Competibacteraceae bacterium | reverse complement strand
TTCTCGACCGGTGGCGTGATCCAGATCGCGGTGAAACCCAGATCGCGAATGTAGTCCAGCCGCTGGATCAGTCCCTTGAAATCACCGCGCCAGTGTGGATCTTCAGGCTGGCCGGTCGTGCGATTAAACTTGATGCGGTCGCGGCAGAAAAAACTGTTACTGGGGTCGCCCTCGTAAAAGCGGGCAGTCAGCAAAAAATAGATGGTTTCCTCGCGGAAATCGCCTAATCCGTCGCCGCGCTCCCGACGAGTAGGCGCGGGCGCGGGCGTGATGGTTGTCGAGGGGGCTGGTTTGGACGCGGCCACCAGCGTCACGGCGGAAACCACCGGCGCTAACGGAGCCGGTTTTTCCTCGAACCATTGTTCGTCCCGATAGTAGCCGCTGCCCTCCCGCGATAGATTGCTGGTTTGCCGACCTTGATTGTCGTTGAAAACCAACTTGATCGCGGTTACCCCTTCGAACCGGTAAGTGAACCAGTCATCCTCCTGCGCCGTCATCGGCGCGCCTGGCCAGTTCGTGGCCCGCCCGCCCGGTTGGGCGTCCCAATAGTGGATGCGAACGGTATCGGCCCAATCGGCGGGCTTGTGGAAATAGACGATGAGATCGGTCATAACAACGGTTCCGGTAAACGAGCGGTTTCGGTAGGAAAGGTCCTCGTCCATGATAGACCGGCTCAGGGGCTTGTCGAGGTCTGGCATGGAATAAGCTACCGAGACCGGCTGGCCTTCACGACACGGGTAGGGCAATTTTCCATGCGCATCGAATCACGCGACCCATCGTTCAGTGCCTGGCGAAGCAAACTTCATGAAATTATCTTCGAGGCGAATACACCAGCCGGAAAAAATTTCGATATCGTGCTGATCGTCCTTATCGTGCTGAGCGTATTCTGCGTCATGCTCGACAGCGTGAGCGAGTTCCGGGCGACCTACAGCACACCCTTGCACACGCTGGAATGGGTTTTCACCCTGGTATTCACCGTCGAGTACGGATTACGGCTGCTGTGCGTGCAACGCCCCTGGCACTACGCGATCAGTTTCTACGGCATCGTCGATCTCCTCAGCATTCTGCCGGCTTACCTGAGCCTGCTGATCGCCGGAACCCATTACCTGCTGGTGATCCGCATCCTGCGAATCCTGCGCATTTTCCGTATCCTCAAGTTGGTCACCTACCTGGGGGAAGCCCGGCAACTGACTCGGGCGCTGGTGGCGAGCCGGCGCAAGATCGGGGTGTTTCTTTTTACCGTCGTGACGCTGGTGGTGATCATGGGCTCGCTGATGTACGTGATCGAGGGCGAGGACAACGGCTTCACCAGCATCCCACGCAGTATCTACTGGGCCATCGTCACCCTGACCACGGTGGGTTACGGCGACATCGCGCCGCGTACCGATCTGGGTCAACTCCTGGCCGCCTTCATCATGATCCTGGGCTATGCGATCATCGCGGTGCCCACCGGCATTGTCACGGTCGAAATGTCCAACGCGTTCCGCCAGCCGGTCGACAACCGCGCCTGCCCGGTTTGCGCCGCCGAAGGGCACGATCACAACGCCGTCTACTGCAAGTTCTGCGGTGGCAAGCTGTGAGCGCCGCCGCTCGTTTCACGCGCCATCGATTTGCCGCGCGGCAAATCGCCAGGTTCTCGACCCGCGAAGGCAAACTTCTTTCTCTACACTATCGTTATAGCTATACAATCCAAAATCGACGCCTTGCCTGATATTCATATCCAACATGATCGATCATCTCGACCGAATCTGCGATGCCGCCGCCGGTCGCGGCGAGCAAATCCAGCGCAAGATCCTGGAGCATCTGGGTCACGGCCACCAGCGGAAAACCCTGCCCGATTTCACCATCCAGCGCGCCGCCGAACTGCTGGGCGTCAGTATCTCCCGAATTCGCGCGCTGGAGGGTTCGGAGCGGTTTCCGCCACCCCGCGCGCGGCAGGCGGGCGCCATCCAGCAGCGGATTTACAACTACAACGAGGTTAACCGGCTGCGCGAACTGCTGGGCGAGCGTCCGACCCGACCGAAGACGGCGCCGCCCCTCAACATTACCTTCAGCAACCTGAAGGGTGGCGTCGCCAAGACCACCCACGCCATCCACTGCGCCCAGTATCTGGCGGTGCGAGGCCACCAGGTGCTGCTGGTCGACGCCGATCCGCAGGCCACCGCCACCGGCGCCTTCGGCATCCTGCCGGACATCGATTTGGGCGAAGACGACGATTTGAGCGAGGTGATTCTGGGCGCGCCCGAGGCCATCGACGGCATCGTTCGGAAAACCTGCTGGGACAATCTGGACCTGATTCCCGCCTCGCTCTCCCTGCAACGGGTCGATCTGCTGATCGCCCGCGAGCCCGCCGCGACCACCCAGCAACTGGGTTCGCCCCTGCTGCGGCTGCGCCAGGGCCTAGGTCGTTTGGCCGACCGCTACGACGTCATCGTGGTGGATACGCCGCCGGCGCTGGGGATGCTGAGCCTGAACGCCATCGCCGCCGCCAATCTGCTGATCATCCCGATCGAACCTCACATGTACAGCCTGGGCTCGTCCGTGCAGTATTTCCGCATCCTGCGGGACGTCATCCGCCGGCACCGGGACAGCATCGGCGTGCAGCGCATCAACATGCTGCTGACCCGGGTCGACGAACAATCGCCGGAAACCCAGGGCGTGATCAAGCTGCTGGCCAGCGCCTACGGGGGAATGTGCCTGACCAACCACATGCCGCTCAGCCGCGAGCTGCAACGGGTGGCCACCGACCATCTGGGTCTCTACGAAATCGAACAACCGCGCGGCGCGCGCGAAACCTTCACCCGAGCGGTGCAGGCGATGGATCGGGTCAACGCCGATATCCTCAGCCAGATTCGCTCGTTGTGGGACCTCCATCCCGACACGCCCACCGCCGCCGACCGGCCGTCGGTGCTCGACGACATGCTGTGAGTTGCCGCCATGGCCAAGCGCTCCCGCGATACCCTGGATTATCTGGCGGTCCTGGCCGGTGAAACGGCGGTGCCCCTGAGTCCGCTCCCCGCCGGTCCGTTCCTCGACCTGCCGCTCACCGACATCGGCCCCAGCCCTTGGCAGGCCCGTAAGCATTTCGATCCCGGTCAACTCGCCGAACTGGCCGATACCATCCGCGAGCATGGCGTACTGCAACCGGTGCTGGTTCGGCCCGGCCCGGAAGGTTATGAGCTGATTGCCGGCGAGCGGCGCTGGCGAGCGGCGCAACTGGCGGGCATCGAGACTATCCCGGCGCTGGTCCGGGAGGTCGGCGACGAGCAGGCGGCCACCCTGGGTCTGGTCGAGAACCTGCAACGCAGCGATCTGAACCCGATCGAAGAAGCGGAGGGTTATCGAACCCTGATCGATCGCGGACTTTCCCAACAGACGATCGGCGCGGCGGTGGGCAAATCGGCTTCCACGGTCAGCCGCAGTCTGGGCATGCTGGATTTGGCCGATCCCGTCAAGGACGCGCTACGCGACGGTCAATTGAGCTATGCGCATGGCCGGGTGCTGCTTTCCCTGCCCAAAACGGAACAGGCGCGGCTCGCCCAACTGGCGATCCGGCGAACCTGGAACAGCCGGCAGATCGAACAGGCCGCCCGTAAACTGAAGCAACGCATCGACGACGACACCCGCCGCGGTCGGCGTCCGCGACGGGAAGATCCCGATATCGCGGCCTTGAGCGAGCGGATTTCAGGCCATCTGGGCGCAAAAGTGGAGTTTCGCAATCACTCCTCCGGTTCGGGACAATTCGTCATTCATTACACCAGCGCCGATGAATGCAACGGCATTCTGATGAAACTGAATTTGCTCGATCTGGCAAGCGATTGACTTTTCTGTCAAAAAAATTGCTATTTGCCGCGCGGCAAATCGCCCTGGCCGGTTACGGCGCCCGAGGCGCCGCGCTGGCCGGTTCATGGGCGGGTCCGTGCCGGATGCGCGCGAAGTAGGAAACATGGGCCGGCGATTCCGGCGGCCAGCTTGCTAGAAACTCCCGCTCCCAGCGGTCGGCGTCGAAGGCCAACGCCAGGGCGTCGAGGTGGACGCGCCCCAAGGTTCCACCGTACAAACGCGGGTGCGGGCTGGGCGCAACGCCGATGCGGGTGATGACGCCGAAGCGGGTATCGGCGAAGTTGGCCATCCCCGCCGAGCCATTGTTGACGATCCAACCGGCGCGCTCGCCGAACTCGAACCGACGGCAAGCCGGCAGGCAGGTATGACTACTGGCGAACACCTCGACATCCGCTGCCAGGAACGCCGTCGCCAGCCACGCCCGGTTCGCCGGATCGTCCAGCGCGTTCACGTCGAACCGCCACCCGGCCAGTGCCTCGGCATCGCCATGCACTATTCCGATCCGTGCATCGCCCACTCGGTAACGAGCGAACATCGGCAGTTCGCGTAGCCTGGCCAGTGCCTCGGGATGGCGTCGGGCGGTCGCCTTGAGCCGGGCGTGAATCCGGTTGGAACGCGCCACCACTCCGGCATCGACCGTGCTCGGATAGGCGCAGCCGCAACCGGCTTCCTCGCCCTCGGCCAGCAATTCCGCTTCCACATTGCCGAGCAAGGCCGCATGGCGCGACACTCGTTGGTTAATCTCGACAAAGGCGGCGTCATCGACGTCGAACCAGTGAAAATCGCCGTTGAAACACAGCGTGACCGGGCCGGACTCGGCGGCGGCCAGCGCTTCCACCGCCGCCAGCGCCGGCCGATTGCCATACAGTCCACCGATCACGTACAGGGTATCCGTCACTCGTTCCAGCGCGGTTGCCAGTGCCGCCGCGCCATGGCGATAGCGCGGTGGACAACTTCGACCGGGCTGCTCGCTCACGCGGATTCCCCTTGAACGACGGGTGCGCCGCGCCATCGCCGCCCGATTTCCGGCAGCAGAAATCCGGTGGTGCAGATCAACAAGCCGTAGAGATTGACGCCGAGCAGCAGGGCATACTTGCCTTCGCCGATGGCCCAGGCCGCTGGAATCCAGCCCAGCGCCAGCAGAACGCCGAGCAGCAATCCCGGCCAGAAACTCAGATGAAAGCTCCACGGCGAGAAGCCGACCCAGCGTTGCAGTAAAAATACCGGCGCCAGCCCCATCACCATGGTGCCGCTGAGCGTGGTGGCGGCGAGAATCTCGGCGCCGGCGATCATCGGCAGATTACCCAATACGGCGATGACGATCATCGCCACCGTGCCGTGGCGTAACGCCGATGTGGGCGGCTGCCGCCCGGCGACGGTGGGCAACTCCCGCGCGACGATCTTGGAGAGCGAGGCGAAAGTCGAGTCCAGGGTCGAGCCGGCCGCCGCGATCATCAGCACCGTCATGACGAACAGTGCGCCGATTCCCAACGCCTGCGCCACCGCCGCCGGCGCGTTGCCGTTGATCGCCAGCCCGTCCAATCGCGCATCGATGCCGACGAAGCTGAACACCAGGATGGCCAGAAAGCCGCCGACACCGGCCAGGATGAATGCCTTCAGCATCGCCTTTTCCTCGGTGATGAATCCTCGATCCGTGAGCACCGGATCGTGAAAGGGATAGCTGAAAATCTGCAAGCCGGCGACCAGCAGCAAATCGACCCCGGCGGCGAGTTTGAATTCGCCCACGCTCAGCAGCGTCGTCATGCCGTGCTTGGGCAGCACCAGCAGCAACACGGCGGCCAGAAACACGACGAAGACGGCGGCCTGGATGATATCGGTGACGATGGAGCCGCGCAGGCCGCCCTTGATGCTGTAGAACAGGGTGGCGGCGGTGAATAGCAGCGCCGCGCCGATGAATTGCGGGCTACCGGCCGGGCCGTAATAGCCGCCGACCACGGCGGTGTTGCTCCAAACCTCGTTGTACACGCGAATCAGGATGGCGGCGGTGAAGGCCAGCGCCGCCGCCCGGCCGTACTTGCCGATCAGGAAGCCCACCAGGCTGGTGGCGCCGGTGTTGCGGCGCAGGTGGTAAATGACGAATCCCGCCAGCGGAATCGACAACCAGTAAGTCGCATAGGCCAGCCCGCCGACGATGCCGTAACTGGCCCCCAGATTGGCGGCGTTGGTGACCGACTTGGCGAAAATCCAGGAAATGAAAATGCTGGCGGTCAGCGCCCATTGGCTGGCCATCCGTCCGTTGTTGTCCTCGCCCCGAAAAAAAGCGCCGACCGTGCGGGCATTCGGGGTGACGGCATACAGCGCCGCGCCGTAGAAAATCAAGAAGCCCCAGAAGGTCAGGCCAAAGGCGGCGGAAAGCATGCGATGGGTTCCTTGTGTCAGGTTGTGTGGATCATGTGATTTACCAGCGGGCGCCGACGGCGGACATCTTGTTCGCCAGGAAATCGCGTCGCGGTCGGTGCATTGATCAAGACGCCAATTAGTCGCGAGTAGGCATGAAATCCTTACAGGAACGCATCACTTCGTTCAGCATGGGGCTGGCGGCGGGTGCCTATCCAGATCCTGGGCGCAAGGCGTATCGGATGATACCGACACATGGTGACGTTGGCATTCCCCAAAATCCCACGGACGATCGATGAACCGATGATCGATAGCGTCAAGGCTGACCGAATCGATCCTCAATATCCGGTCCCTTGGGAATAATGCCGCTCGGGTTGAGCGTGGGCAGGGAATAGTAGAGCCGCTTGATATGGTCGAATCGAACCGTCTCGGCGACTCCCGGCACCTGATACAAGCGACGCGTGTACTCCCAAAGGCGAGGATAATCGACGAGCCGGCGCACGTTGCACTTGAAGAGCCCGTGATAAGCCAGATCGAAACGCACCAGGGTGGGAAACAGCCGCCAATCCGCCTCGGTGGGCTGCCCACCCACCAGATAAGGTTGATGGGAAAGTCGCCGCTCCAGTTCGTCCAGCGCCGCGAACAGTCGATCCACCGCCCGATCATAAGCCGCTTGGGTCGAGGCGAATCCCGCCTGGTAGACGCCGTTGTTGACCTGATCGTAAATCCAGGCGTTGAGCGTGTCGATTTCGTGGCGCAGCGGTTTCGGATAAAGATCGAGACGGGCATCACCATGGGCATCGAACGCGCTGTTGAACATCCGAATGATTTCCGAGGATTCGTTGTTCACGATGGTCTGCCCGCATCGGTCCCACAGTACCGGCACGGTGACGATGCCGGTAAAGCTCGGTTGCGCCATGGTGTAGATTTCGTGAAGGTACCGTTTACCGTACAAGGGATCGGCGGTTCCGCGACTGGTTTCGCCGAAAGCCCACCCCTGTGGACCGATGACCGGTTCCACCACCGCGACCGAGATGACGGCTTCAAGATGCTTGAGCGCGCGCACGATCAGGGTGCGATGAGCCCAGGGACAGCCAAGGGAGACGTACAGATGATAACGACCCGGTTCGGCTGGAAAGCCCGACGAGCCGTCGGCGGTGATCCAGTTCCGAAAGGTGCGTTCCTCGCGACGGAACTCACCGTTCTCGGTTTCGGGCTCGAAGGGACGTTCCCGCACGACGCCATCGACGAGATCTTTCATGACGGTACTCCGGTGATGATGAGAGGGCTCGAAGGCATTCCATGCCTGAGTCCGTTTCCGTTGAACCGCACGATTCGGTGGGTGGTCGGCCACTGACGCCGACCGACCCTTCCGCTCGCATGGGGATGGACCGCTAGGCGGCGCCACGCCGCCAGCGTAGTGCGTAGGCGCCATCGCCCAGCAACGCTTGCGCTCCGGCGGCGGCCATCAAGAACGCCGGATATTCCCAGCCACCGCCCGGATTCGCGAACAGCCAGCCGTTGGCGCCGTGCACTAGAACCACGGTTCCGGCCAACAAGGGGATCAGCGCCAGCGCCACCCAGCGACTGGCGATGCCAAGCAGCAGGCTCAGCCCACCGCCGATTTCGGCGACCATGGTGAGGTAGGCCAAGGAGCCGGGCAATCCCAGCGATTCGAAATAACCGACGGTTCCAGCCGGGGTGAAGACCAACAACTTGAGCAGCCCGTGGGCGATGAACATGGCGCCGAGCGCAAGGCGCAGGACCAGGGCGGCATAAGGCGCGGTTCTTGGATCGATCATGATGAGATTCCTCGTTGATTGAAGACGGCCCCAGTTTGATCGTTTTCATTTTATGGATAAATGGGGTTTTTATTGATTCACCGTATCCGATATATTGATAATCATGGACACGATCATCGGAATGCGGACTTTTGCCACGGTCGTCAAAACCGGCTCCTTTACCGCCGCGGCGGATCGGTTGGGGATGTCGAAAGCGCTGGCTAGCAAGTATCTAAGCCAGTTGGAACAACGGCTCGGCGTGCGGTTACTCAATCGAACCACGCGGCATCTGAGCCTGACCGAGGCGGGGGCGCTCTATTACGAGCGGTGCCAACCCTTGCTGGACGCGTTTGATGAACTGGAGGCCGCGATCCAGGATCGCCATGAATCCCCACGGGGTTGCTTGACCATCACCGCGCCGCAAACCTTCGGTGAGTTGTATCTGGTTCCGGCGGTGGCCGCGTTTTGGGAGCGGTATCCCCAGCTCGCCATCGATCTGAGCCTCGGCGATCGCTTCGTCAATCTGCTTGAGGATGGTTTCGATCTGGGCGTTCGCATCGGCGAACTGGCCGATTCCAGCCTGGTGGCGCGCCGTCTGGCATCGATCCGAATCGTTACCTGCGCCGCGCCGCGTTATCTGGAACGCCACGGCTTGCCGAGGCATCCCCATGAATTGCCCGCGCACGCCTGCGTGATCGACACCAACGTTGGCGTTTCCGCGCGCTGGCCCTATCGGATCGAAGGCGAACGGCAACAGATCGGCGTACAAGGACCGTTTCGCGTCAATAGCGCCCGCGCGGTGCGCGAGATGGTGATCGCGGGTGTCGGCGTAGGACGGTGCCCGGCCTACGCCATCGCGGACGCGGTTCGCGATGGCCGGTTGCGGGTGGTGCTTCAGGACTACGAGACGGTGGAGTACGGCTTATACGTGGTCTATCCCCACCGCAACTACCTGGCCGCCAAGGTGCGCGCCTTCATCGAGTTTCTCATGGCTCGCTTCGGTGTCCAGCCGGAATGGGAACGTTTCTGATCTTGATCCCCGAGAGGCTTCCCATGAATCGCGCGGTCTCACCGCCATCCCGATGGCTACTCGCCTGGCGTCGGATCGAATGGCGGCGGCGGTAAAGCGTGTGGCCCTTCATGCGGCCGCGACGGCGGTAACCGCCACTTCGAGCGCCCCACCGCAACTGCTGCCCTGGCCGGCGGTGCAACCGTAGCAATGGTCGGCGACCCGGATGCCCGCGCCCCTGAGATCCCGGCTCAGCAGATCGGCAAGATGGGTGTGCCCCGAGCCATTGGCGCCCAAGGGTAATTGCAGCATTTGGTTGAAATCACAGTCGTACACGTAGCCCCGCCAATCCACCGAAACCAAGCTACGGCACATGACCCCCGCCAGGTTCTCTTCCCGGTGCGCGGATTTGAGCAAGTCCATGTAAGGCGCGAACTGCCCCTTGGAGACGAGCTGGCTGCCAAAGCGCTGAATCGGCATGTTGGTCAACGCGAGCAGGCGTGTGAAGATCACATCGTAGCGTGCCGCCAGCTCCTGCTTGTAAGCAGCCTCCAGCGCGGTCTGATCGGGTGGTAATACCGGGCCGCCGGGGTTGTAGACCAGGTTCAGGGTCAGGCCACCGGGCTGACCGTAGCCCAGGGCATTCAGCTTCCGTAACCCCTTCAGACTGGATTCGAACACGCCCTTGCCACGCTGCCTATCGACGTTTTCTTCCAGATAGCAGGGCAGGGAGGCCGTGATCTCGACCCGATGATCGGCCAGGAATTCCGCCAAATCTTCCTGATCGGGCTCGTTGAGGATCGTCAGATTGCAGCGGTCGATCACCCGAACGCCTCGGTCACGGGCGCTGGCGACCAGGGAGCGAAAGCATGGGTTCAGTTCCGGCGCGCCGCCGGTCAGATCCAGAACCTCGACCCCGTGCGTGGCGATATAACGCAGTAGCAGTTCCATCGTCTCCCAGCTCATTTCCTCGGTGCGCTGAGGGCCGGCCGCGACATGGCAGTGCGTACAGGACTGGTTGCAACGGTAGCCCAGGTTGGCTTGCAAGGTTTCGACGCGATCGCGGTGGATGGCGGGGAAGTCGGTTTTCACGAGCAGGGGGAAAATGTCACGCATGCCGGTTCTCTCGAAACAAAGGGATTCATCGGTTTAGTCTGGATCAGGCGACGAATTCTTACAGGCGCGGGCGATGCCCTGGCCAGCGCCCGCTCTGGGGCGCGGTCAGGCTGCCGGACAAGACGATGAGCGTCTCGAAGGCCCCGAGCTTCAACGCGGCGCGCGGATCCAAGCCGCCAACGCCCGAATGTGCGCCGGGCCGGTGCGGCAACAGCCGCCGATCATACGGGCGCCACGGGCCGCCCATTCCCGCGCCTGCTCCGCGAACGCCGCGACCGTGCCGATACCCTGCCAGCAGTGGTGGGTGGTGTCGTAGACCTCGCCGGAATTGGGATACACCACGATGGGCTTGTTCGTGGCGGCGCGAATGGCGTCGATTAGAGCGGGAATATACCGCGGCGCGGTGCAGTTCACGCCGATGGCAACGACCTGGGGGCAGGCGTCGAGCGCGGCGGCGCAGTCGGTCAATCGCTCGCCATGGCAGGTGTGGGCGCCATCGCGGGCACTGAAACTGATCCAGGTGCTCACCTCTGGAAATTCGGCCAGCAGCCACACGAGGGCCTGGGCTTCGAGCAGGCAGGGCAGGGTTTCGCAGGCGAGAATATCCGGTTCGGCGGCCAGCAGCGCCGCCAGTCGCGGCCGGTGGAATTCGATCAGCGCCGCTTCGTCGAGACCATAGTCACCACGATATTCGGAACCGTCGGCCAGAACGGCCCCGTAGGGACCGACCGAGGCGGCAACGAATGGGTACGGGCGGCCCACACGATGAGTGGGGTCCGCCCAGAACGTGTCGCGGGCCTCGCGGGCCAAAGACACCGAGCGCTGAATCAGCGCCAGCGCCGCGGATGGAGCAAGACCGCGACGGGTGAAGCCTTCCACGCTGGCCTGATAGCTGGCGGTGATGACGCCATCGGCGCCGGCTAGCAGATAATCCAGATGAACCTGGCGGATCAGTTCCGGCGCTTCCAGCAGCACCTTGGCCGACCAGAGCGGGTCGCGCAGGTCGCAACCCCGCCGTTCCAATTCGGTCGCCAGGGCACCGTCGAGAACGATCAGTGGATAATCCCGCAAAATCAAGGCAATCGGGTTCATGCGCTATCGCTGGGACCTCCTCGATGCGCCGGCGGGTCGGGATCGTTGGGCGTACAAGCGTGCGCTCAGGTCAAATCCGTCACCAGCGATTGCCGCAGCATGTCCGACACCGCCGGCACGGTGGCGCTATAGTGGGGATGGTCCACCCCGACCGCCAATGCCGCCCCCTGCTTGAGCCGATCCTTCATGTCCGGGTTCAACTCGAAACGCAGGAAGTGCACGGCGCTGGTTTTCTCCTCGTTTTCCCGCTCCAGATCCTCATCGGCGATGGCCTGAACGGGCTCGCAGCCTTCCACCTGGACCCAGACCCGGTCCTCGATGCCCTTCAGACGGGACAGCATGTGCCGGCGCTGTTCGACGTCGGGATATTCGATCAGCATCGTCGCCTTGAAGTTGCTCCCATCCGGCACCAGCGGGTTGTAGGCTTCCAGTTCGCCGTTGATGCCCTCGTCCTCGAAGATTTTTTCGATCCGCAACATCTCCTGCACCTGATAGCGAAGAGTCAGCTCATCCTCGAAAATCAGGGTCAGATGGTCGCCCAGCGGCAGGGTGCGTTCCTTCTTGTGCGCGAGTACCCGCGCCCGAAAGGTTGGACGCTCCCTGGCGTACTGCTCCAATGACATCAGGCTGTTTCGGGTGATGGTCGGCATGATCGGCTCCCGCGCGTCATAGCCCGTAGGCGATACGGATGAGGGAAAGCGGATGCTGTTTCTTGGTCTCGGTTCCGCCCATGCCTTGACAGATATGGCGGCCGGCGATCGCGCAGTCCGAACTGACGTAATCCGGGTCGGCCGCCGCCATCTGCCGGAAAACCGGCCGGCCAATCTTCATCGACAGATCGAAGTATTCGCTCTTGACGCCCCAGGTGCCGTCGTGACCGGCGCAGCGCTCCACGGTGGTAATCGTGGTGTCGGGGACCATTTGCAGCAGTTCTCGGGTTTTCTGGCCGATGTTCTGCACCCGCAGATGGCAGGGAATGTGGTAGGACACCTTGCCGAGCGGCTGCTTGAAATCGGTCTTGAGCAAGCCATCCTTGTGGCGCAGCACCAGATACTCGAACGGATCGAACATCGCCCCGGCCACCGCTTGCACCTCGGCGTCCTCGGGATACATCAGCGGCAATTCCTGTTTGAACATCAGGGTGCAGGAGGGGATGGCGGTCAGGATGGCGTAGCCGTCGCGGGCCAGTCGCGCCAGTTGCGGGATGTTGATCTCCTTCAGCCGATTCACCGACTCCAGGTCGCCGAGTTCGAGCTTCGGCATGCCGCAGCAGGCTTCCTTTTCGACCAAGGTGGCCGGAATCTCGTTATGGGCGAGAATCCTGAGCAGGTCGTGGCCGATGCCCGGTTCGTTGTAATTGATGTAGCAGGTGGAGAAAACCGCCACCTTGCCGGGCGTCCGCTCGCCGTCGCGCACGGAAAACCGGCCGTCGGCCTGGGCGGCGGCGCGGAAGCGTTGCGGCGCGTAGTCGGGAAGCCGGCGGTCCTTGTGGACCTTGAGCACCTTGTCCATCGCCCCGCGCGCGGCTTTGTTCCGGTTGACCGCGTTGACGGTCTGCGCCACCACGGGAATCGCCAGCAATTTGCCCAGGGCATCGGTGCTGGTGAGCAGCTTGTCGCGGAGATTGACTTCGCCTTTCTTGAACTTGACCGCCTTGGCCCGCAGCATCAAATGCGGGAAATCGACGTTCCAGGCGTGCGGCGGCACATAGGGGCACTTGGTCATGAAGCAGACGTCGCAGAGGTAGCATTGATCCACCACCTCCCAGTACTTCGCCTTGGGAATGGCGTCCACTTCGCCGCTATCGCCTTCGTCGATCAGGTCGAATAACTTGGGGAACGCATTGCACAGGCTGACGCAGCGCCGGCAACCGTGGCAGATGTCGAAGACCCGCTCCAATTCCGTCAGCACTTGGCCTTCGTCGTGGAATTCGGGGGTTTTCCAAGCAAGGGGATGCCGCTTCGGCGGCTCCAGGTTGCCTTCGCGCACGCTCATGGTGACCTCTCTACCGGGTGGCGGTTTGGGATACGGGCGGGCCGGGTGCGCCCGCCCGACATCCTCAGTCGGCTAACGCATCCAGGGCTTTCTGGAAGCGGTTGGCATGGGAGCGCTCGGCCTTGGCCAGCGTTTCGAACCAATCGGCGATTTCCTCGAAACCTTCTTCACGGGCGGTTTTCGCCATGCCTGGATACATGTCGGTGTATTCGTGGGTTTCGCCCGCGACCGCCGATTTCAGGT